>CAYVOD010000036.1:0-17885 GCA_964453055.1 uncultured Treponema sp.
TCCTTGGGAAAGGTCGCCTGGGCGTCCATCATGCCGAAGACGATGGGGAAGGCCAAGCCGACATAGCCGTAGCCGACCCCCGTCACCAGGCCGGCGGCAAGGGAAATCAAGGCTGTGGCCACAAGTGGCGGAAAGCCGCTTCGTTCCATCTCCGCCGCGGCATCCTGCGCGACGCCCGCCGCCCCAAGCAGGGCGGAAAAAACCCGGATGCCTATGAGAACGAGAATGAGCCGCAGGGTTGAGCTGTTGAGGCTCCCTTTAAAAACGGAAAAGCCCGAATTGCCCAGGCCCACATAGGCACAGCCCGCCGATAAGCCCAAGAGTATCGTCGCGTAGCGCCCGATGAGGGCTTTCGCCGCCGAGGATAACAGCAAGGAAGGGGAAAGGATGCCCCAGAACGCCGTCAGGATTCCGTAGCTGCCGAGGGCGATGGCCAAGGGGGCTATGCCGCTTAGGGAGGATTCCCGCTTTTCGCCCGGCTCTGTTCGCTTTTTTTCGATTTTCCCGCCCCAGTTTTTTTTTGGCAGCAGGAATATCAAGCCTAGGATGAACAGCACGGGGGCGGAATAAAAATGAATGCTGAATAATTTGATGGCGGAGATTTTCGCCAGCGAGAGGGTCATGACAAAGGCCGGGAAGAGGGGCCAGAGTAGCTCCAGGTTATGCCTGAAATAGAAATTCGCCGCTGATAACCCTTCTGCGCCCATGCGCCCTTCGGTATCCATGGATTCCACCAGGGGAGCGGAAAGAATGGCTCCCCCCGGTACAGGCAGGGTTCCTATGAGCATCGGGGCCAAGGCGATGGCAAGGCGTTGCGATGGGGCGACGGCAATTATGGAACGGGCGAATCTGTCCATGGCTCCGGCTTTTTTCATTCCCGATGAAAACACCATTATCAAGCTCATGAGGCAGACCAGGAGAATTGTATCGGCGCTGAATACGTCGCCTAGGATTATTGCGGCTATTTTCGCCAGGCTTAAGTCCCGCCACAGTGCTATGGCAAGGCCTCCCAGGATGGCGGCGATGCCGAGGTGGATTTTCCGAGAGGTGAGAAATACAACCAAAACGAAGACGATCAGGATCTGGAGTATGGCTGGGATCTGAATTTGAAAACTCCTCTCAATCGATGATGATGCGGAATCCCGGGAATTCTTTTTCAAAGGCTTCCCTGGCTCGGCGTTCCAAGCCTTCGTGGGTGACGATGTCTACGGCGGCGCAGGCTGGGCACATCCCTCGGGGAAATCCCTTAGCCAGGCTTATTTCAATGCTCGAAAGCGTTTCGCTGTATCGAATGTTCGAGACCAGTCCGAGATCGGTTATGGGCAGCTCTGACTGAGGTTCGATAACCTTTGCCAGGGCTGCGTCGATTCTCTTCTGGATTTTCGGGTCCATCTGGCGGCCTCCTTATTGTTTGAAATACTCCGGGCAGACCGAGAGAAAATGCCTGAGATTCTTCTCGATTTCTCCCTTCTTGGGCTTGAGGTAGAGGAAGAAGGTCTTGTTGTCGTCGAAGCAGCAGAAATGGGTGAGGCTTTCCGGCTCGGGCATCGTCTCGAAGCTGCGCTTGAGCGCGGGGAGGATGGTTTCCTGCCTCCAAAGAAACACGAAGGTTTTTCCGTCCTTGACGACCTCTTCCTTGCTCATGCTCCACTGACCGTCGATCTTGGCGTGATTCAGATGGCCTTTTTCAACGATATGGCCTTCGCCGATCAATTTTTTATCGGTGAACAGATTCATGAAAAAACGATCCCTGTTGCCTACCAAATAGGTAAAAGGCACGTAGAGCAGGGAATGGCGGGGAATGAAGGTATAGGAGCCCTTGGCGTTGGTCCATGGATCGCGCAACTTGTATTTGAAATGATAGCCGATCGCGCCTCCGATATTTATGTATTCGGTATCCTTCGGCTTGAGGACGTTTTCCGCCTCCTGGGACATGCGGTGCCCGAGCCAGCGGTTTTTCTTCGTGCCCAGGAAATACTGGGCCGAGCCCGCTATGCCGAGGAGAAGAAGGGGGATCAGATAGGCTGCGTTCATTGGTTACCTGCCCTGGTTAAAAAATGCGCGGCGAGGTTTTGAGTCCCTACCGACGCTAGATCCTCGCGGGTTCTGATTCCCTCGCGGGTGAAATCGAAATCGAACTGGGGGTAGCCGGCCAAGGCTTGATGCTGGGTCCAGGCCATGTCCGACATGCCCTTTTTATTCACGCAGATCGCCGAAAGAGGGATGCCCAGCTTGCTCAGCTCTTCCTGGATTCGCAATGCTTCGTCAACGGATAATTGATCGGGATTTACTATCACGCTGATGAAACTTTCCTTGGCGAATAGCTGCTCGAGCCCTCTGAGCCGGAGGCCGATGTTCTTGAGCTGGCCGTATACCTTGTCCTCGTCCTTGTCGATGCAGCTCGCCGCGATGGGCGATTCCGGGTTGATACGGGCTACGGTCTGGCGTTTGCTCAGGATTTTCTCCCTGAGCTGGCGCAGTTCCTTGACCCAGAGCCCGGATATCATGGGCAAGGACAGAAAGCGCAGGGACAGCGCGGTCGGCGGAGTGTCGAAGACGACCGCGTCGTATAAAGGGCCTAATCGGCAGTGGATGTCCTCGATGGCCCAGAGCACGGCGTACTCCTCGGTGCCCGGAGAATATTTTATGATATTGAAGAACGAGTCGAGATTGAAGGTCGTGTTGTACGAATAATTCGCTTTCATCTGCGCGCGGCTTTCGTCGAGGTACTTGTTCACCCAGTAGGCAAGGTCCACCTCGAGGGCATCGAGCCCGGTTTCGATCGCCGTCGGCTCGCCCGAAAGCCTGGTTCCGAGAATATCTCCCAGATTATGGGCTGGATCAAGAGAAGCTATCAGTACTTTATCCCCTCTCTTGGCGAGGGAGAGGGCGAAAGCGCTGGAGAGGGTCGTTTTTCCCACTCCCCCTTTGCCTAAGAAAAAAGCGGTGTCGTTCATTCGCTCTCCTTATCCCACTTCCATCATGCCGGCGAGCACGCCGATAGGATCCTGGGCCAGGTCGGTGCGGGCTATCAGGACCAGAAGCTCCTTTTCCATATAAGGAAGAATCTCGACGGCGATAGGTGAGGGCGGGGAGGGGAGGCCGGCGAAGCCTCCGAGGACGAGAAGGCTGAATATGTTTTCCAGCTCCCGGACTTCGAACTCCAGCAAGTCGGTCGCGTTGTCGCGGTTGACCTGGAGAGCGATTTTCAATGCCGATTTCAATAACTGCCCGAAACTTCGAGGCATGCCCTGCTTCCTTTGATGGTAGGCTCGCGTTGCGCTCGCAATGCCCGTAACGCAGGCGCATTATACTACCGGCCTCCGCGTCAGGCAAGCTTGGAAAGCCGCGCTTACCGGCTGCGGGCGCGGCGCCTCGGTAGCCCGGGCGCTTCCGGCGAAAAAAGGGCAGCCCGGGATTGGAAATCCCGGGCTGCCCGTTAGGTCCGCGATGACTGCCGGCCGCGACGCGGCAGCAGCCTATAGTATGAACGCCTTAAGCTTTTGCCGCTACCTTGCGCTCCGCCCACTTCTTCCTGAAGCCGAAGAGCATCACGAAGCTGAGGTAGAGCATGAAAAGGTTGATCACGCCGACCACGACGCCGGTGATCACGTTCATGGTCTTGGCCATGTCGATGAAGAACACGGGGATGATCACGATTTCATACCAAACAAGAGCCGCGACCACCGTAATCCACAGAAGCAGCGCGGGCAGGACGGTGGCGACAACGAATTTGGCCTTGAGTCTGTCGTTAACCCAAACGGCTACCGTAAGCATGACCACCGAGGCCAGTAGCTGGTTAGCGCCTGAGAAGGCAGGCCAGATCACCGTGTAGCCGCCGGAGCGGGCCAGGAAGAGACCGAGGAAAGCGATGAGAATGGAGGCGACCCACTTGTTATGGAAGACATTGTAGGCGCCGGGGTTTTTTTCCTTCAAAGGCTCGGCCATTTCCTGCATGATATAACGGCCGAGCCGGTTGGTGGTATCCAGCGTCGTCAAGGCGAATGTGGATACCCAGACCGCGGCGAAAAGCTGCATGAAGCTCATGTTCATGAACGGCAGCTGCGACGAGACCATTTTAGCGAAGGAGTTGACGAAACGTCCCAGGGCAGGGGTGGTCATGAGCTTGTCGCCTAAAGCCAGGCCGCCGAATCCGGCGATGGAGATGACGACGAGGGTCGCGAGGAAGCCTTCCACCAGCATGGCGCCGTAACCGACGAAGAGACCGTCGGTTTCGGATTTGAGCTGCTTTGACGATGTTCCCGCTGATACTAGGGAGTGGAAGCCGGAGAGCGCGCCGCAGGCGATGATAAGCGGAACGGTAGGCCAGAAGGGAGAGGGCTGGAGATTGCCTGCAGGGCCAATAAGCTTGGCGTTAAACTGGGTAAATACGGGGATTGCGTCAAGGGATTTGAAACTGATGATGGCTGCGATGCTTCCCACGACGAGACCGAAGTAAAGGAAGAAGGAGGAGAGGTAGTCTCGAGGCTGGAGCAGGAGATTGACCGGTAGTGTTGAGGCTAGCACTATGTAGACGAAGATGATGAGGAAGTAGATATCCTTGGCCCATTTGACGGGGAGCATGTCGCCCAGCCAGAAGGCTATGATGATGAGGGCGATGCCGATCAATGTCCCTTTGCCCAAGCCGAGCTTGGACTTGTACATGAAATAGCCCGCGATTACGGCGGCGACGCAGAAGAATACGAAGGAGAAGAATACGCGTCCGTCTGCAGCGAACTGTCCGGCGACTATGTCGCCGAAGGCCGCCACGACCAAGATGCAGAGAAAGAGGATGAACCAGCTAAAGGTCTTGCCTGCCTTCTTGCCGATCACGTCCTGGGCGACGAACTGCATGGAGCGTCCGTCGTAGCGCACTGAAGCCACGAGCGACAGATAGTCGTGGATGGCGCCAAGGAAGATGTTGCCGAACCAGATCCAGAGAAGTCCGGGCAGCCAGCCCCAGGCGACAGCCATCGCGGGACCGGTGATGGGACCGGCGCCGGCGATGGAGGCGAAGTGGTGGCCGAACAGGACATACTTGGAGGTTGGAACATAGTCGACGCCGTCTGAAAGCCGTTTGGACGGGGCTTCCGGCGCCTTGCTACTTTGTAGGACGTTATCGCGGATCTTCTTACCGTAGGTAAAGTAGAAGATCACATAGATCGCGATAGCGACCAATGCAATAAGAGTGCTCATGCAGTCCTCCTGCAAATATGGATGTACTAGGATACTCCTCGGATAATGCGCTGTCAAATGAATAATGCTTGACCCCGCGGGGGAAAATGGACCGTCATGGAGCTAAACCGCGTTCGGCTTCTTGTGCTGATCCTCGGTACGTCCGATACTATTGGAATAGACCGAAATTTATGGATGGGCATATGGGCGAAGCGACAGCGTTGGGAGGCGGATACTACTGGGTAGGCGATTCGCTTCTTACCGAGGACCTGAACTGCAATCCCTACCTCCTCGTGGAGGGAGGGCAGGGCGTTCTATTCGATCCTGGTTCGGCCCTGGATGCCGAGGACATCATGACTTCGGCGGCTTCGGTACTCCCCCTGGATAAAATAAAGTACGTAGTCCTCCACCATCAGGATCCCGACCTGGCGGCAGCGCTTCCCTTCATGGAGAAGGCTGGAATGGAATTCACCATAATCACCCACTGGAGAACCTGGTCCCTCCTGCGCTTTTACGGCATCTCCTCGCCAGCTTATCTAGTGGACGAACATGCCTATTCGCTCCGGCTGGAGAGCGGACGGACGCTTCAGTTCATTCCCACCCCCTATCTTCATTTCCCCGGCGCCATCGCTACCTACGATAGACAGACAAAGTATCTCCTCTCCAGCGACCTTTTCGGCGCTTTTTCCAGGCGATGGTCGCTCTACGCCGACGATGGATACATGGAGGAGATGAAGCGATTCCACGAACACTACATGCCCTCCAACGAAGTGCTCAGGCCCACCATGGACCTCATTTCCTGCCTGGAACTGGACGCGATCCTTCCTCAGCACGGATCGATCATCAAACAGAATATTCCGAGCTATATCGACGCGCTCAAAAACCTGGAATGCGGTCTCGCGCTGGAATCGGGTCTCCAGGGCGAAAAGACAAAACCGGATTACAGGGCACTGGGAGAAGAGGTGGCCAAGCTCAGGGAAATGAACGATCAGCTCCTGAAGGCGGCAAGCCTGATGAGCGAAGCCCAGCTGCGGGATTCTACCACCGGGCTTTTCGATGAAACGTATTTCAGGAGGTTCATCGACGAGCAGGCATCGCTGCGTCTCTACGCCGAGGGCGTGGAAGACAATGTGCTTGCGGTATTCGGCATCGACGAGGGCATGGCGAGAATAGAGTACCAATATGGCCCAAGGGAAGTGGAAGCGATCCTGAAAGGGGTGTCGAGAATAATCCAGGAGCGCAAGATAGCCACTCAGCCCGCGTTCAGGCTTCATGGCACGAGCTTCGCGTTATGGATGCCTGGGATACTCTTTCATAAGGCTGTCGAACTCTGTGAGCAGATCCGCAACAACGTGGAGGCTTCCAGGAGTTTTATCGAGCGGATAACCATTTCGGCGGGATTGGTGGCCGTAGCCGAGATCAGGTCTTCGATCCTAGATCCGGCTGAGGCCGGGGGAGCCCTCACGGAGACGGGGATAAGGAGGCTCAGGATAGCCCGGAAAAGGGGAGGTAATACGATTTGCACTTCCTCGGAAACCGGCAACGAAGCACAGTCCAGGGCGAAAATCCTCGTGGTGGACGATAATCAGATTCACGCAGGGGTTTTGAGGACCTTCCTCGAGAACAACGATTACACGGTTTTCGTCGCCGAGGACGGAAGCCAAGCATTGTCCCTGGTGGCCGAGGAAGGTTTCGACCTCATAATCTCCGAACTCATGGTACCCAAGGTCGACGGCTTTATGCTCAAGGATACACTGGCCGCCAAGTCGGGCACCAAGGATATTCCTTTCATTCTCCTCTCCCATCGAAAAAACGAGAACTCGGTTCGCCGCGCTTACGGGCAAGGCGTAGATCATTATCTCCAAAAGCCGTATCTCATGGCCGAACTCCTGGGAATCGTGCGAAACCTAACCTCCGGCGGTGAGATCCGATGAAGCTGGACGTGGAGTACATTCTCCTGTTCGCGGCCTTCCTGGTTTGGCTGGATATCGTCATCGTCCTCAGGGTGCTGGCGAACAAGACGGAACTCTCATTGGAGGAGTCGGGGCGGCAGAAGGGTTACGCGAACCTCGCGAGCGTCTTCAAGGCGGAAAAATCTAAAAAGCGAAAAATCGCGAGGAAGTTTTTCTATCTTTATCTCAAACTGGCCGAATCCATTGAGCTGCCCGAGGAAGAACGGGAAAAGCTCCTGCGAAACGAGGAAATCCAGCGGGAAAGAACCAGGTTGCTGCGAAGGATAAAAAGCCCCGTCTCTTATAGAAGGAAGATCGCGGCCCTGGGGCTCGGCATCTTAGGGGACGGCGAGGCGAGGGAAAGTCTCGAGCGTGCGCTGGCGGCGGAAAGGGACGCCCCGACCAAGCTGGTGATCGCCAACGCCTTGGCCGACATAGGGGACTCCCGATCCCTGTCGTTTCTCGCCGACAGTCTTTTGGGCGCCAAGCGCTGGTACAGGGACAAGGCGAATATGCTCATCGCTTCCTTCGGCAAAGAAGCCTTGGTCCCTTTGAAAGCGTATAGCGAACGCGGTGAGAGCGAGTTTATTGAGCTCTTCGTGGATATGGCGGGAAAAATCCTCTGCGGGGACCTAAGGGAGTATTTGGCTGCCTTGCTCAGGCGCGCCCCCGCAACCCTGGCTAGCCTCGAGCGTGGCGAAGGCCCGGACGGGCAAGGCCAGCAGGCTCCGGCGGTCGCTAAGGCCGACCAGGAGTTCATCGTATCCAATTACAGGAGAATCCTCGCCAAGGCCGCCGAGAACCTCGAAGCCGTCCACCCGGAAACCCTCAACGACCCGGTCTTTCTGGGGAGCGAGCTTAGCCTGATACGCGACATCGCGATCAGATCCCTGGGCAACGCGAACAGCCAGGCCAACGTGGATGCCCTTCTCGGGTATCTCGCCCATCCTTCGTCCGGCCCTGCGGCCCAGGAAGGGCTTGCCAGGATCCTCGAAGCCCATTCCCGTTTCATTCCCTCGGTCGTAATCGCCTTCGAAGCCACGAAAGACGAAAGCGCGCAACGTCGCCTGGCCGAGGTGCTGGCCGGCAGGATCGAATATTTCATCGTGAGGCTCACCGGCACAGGCGCCCCCGCGGCCGAGCGGCTCATCCGCACGCTCCTCTCCATGGGTAAGGCGTCGGAAATCCTCGAATTCCTCAAGCTCAATAAGGATGAGGGAATCGAGGCGAAGCTCGTTGAAATTCTCCGTCAGGAAGCCGTCAAGAATCCAGTGGTGGAGACCGAATGCCGGCGCTATCTGCCCGACGAGCTTCTTGAGCGTTGTGCGCTCACGCGCCTCCCTCCCCTGGTGATCCCCAGGGAGGAAAAGAAAGACTGGAAAATGATACGAGGTCTCTATTTGATCCTTGCCGCTTCTGTGCTTTTTTTCCCCCTCCTCTATCTGCTAAGGCATTGGGACACCATATTGAAGGTTCCCTTTCTCGACCAGCTCCAGACCTTCGTCGTGGACTTCAACTCCGACTTCGCCTGGTATTCCATTATCGTCAACCTGGGGTACATAGCGCTACTCGTACTTTCCAAGATAATGGTCCGATCGGAAACAAGGCTCTGGAACATCAAGACGATGAAAATGCTTTTCAAGCCCCGCATGCTGCCTTCTGTATCGATTATCGCGCCGGCGTTCAACGAGGAAAAGACGATAATCCAGAGCGCGAATTCCCTGCTCAACCTCAAGTACGACGATTACGAGCTGGTGATCGTCAACGATGGTTCGAAAGATAGCACTCTTAAAATCTTGGTGGAGCATTTCAACCTCCGCAGGACCGACCAGAGCTACGCCGAGCGTCTGAAAACCAGCCCAGTCCTGGGCATATACCGCAACCCCCTCCAGCCCCGCCTGGTGGTGGTGGACAAGGTCAACGGCGGCAAGGCCGACTCCCTGAACGCGGGCATCAACATCGCCAAGAAAGAGTATTTTTGCGGCATCGACGCAGACTCGCTCCTGGAACCCGACGCCCTCTTGAAGGTAGCCGCACTGAGCCTGGACCATGGGGTGGAGACCCCGGCCCTGGGCGGCAATATCTTTCCTATAAACGGCTGCGAGGTGGACCGGGGCTACCTTGACCGCATTTCCCTGCCCAAGAACAAGCTCGCGGCGCTCCAGACCATTGAGTACCTGCGGGCCTTCATGTGCGGCCGCCTCGGCTGGGCGCAGCTCAATTCCCTCTTGATCATATCGGGAGCATTCGGACTCTTCAGAAAAGAGCGAGTAGTCGCTGTAGGCGGTTACATGAGCGCCCAGGAGCGCTACGGCAAGGGTACGGTGGGCGAAGATATGGAGCTGGTGGTGAGGATAGCCCGGCTGATGAGGGAGAAAAAGCAGAAATTCCGCATCGGGTACGCCTACAACGCCAACTGCTGGACCGAGGTTCCCGAGACGGTAAAAATCCTGAAGCGCCAGAGGGACAGGTGGCACCGCGGTCTTATCGACATCATGTTCTTCCACAGGAAGCTGCTGTTCAACCCCTCCTTCGGAACCATGGGTTTGGTGGCGATGCCCTACTTTCTCATCTTCGAGATGATCGGTCCCCTTTTCGAAATCCAGGGCTATCTCATGGTACTGATAGCGGCCATCTTCGGCTTGATCAGCGCCAAGCTTGCATTTCTGCTCTTCGTCGCCACCATTCTGCTGGGCATCCTCATCTCAATGGCTTCGATCCTAATAGCTGAGCGCCAGGTCGCCTATTTCAGCTACAAAGACACGCTCAAGCTCCTGGCCTTGGCCTTTCTCGAAAACTTCGGCCCCCGACAGGTGTTTTCGATGTGGCGGGTGCTCGGGTATTTCAGCGCAATGAAAAAGCCCAAGGGCTGGGGTGTCATGGAACGCAAGGGCTTCGCCCAGGGGAAGAGCGCATGAAGGCCAAAACGGTAAAGCGAGGATCGGCGCTGGGAATACTGTACTTTCTCATGATCGCGGCGACCGCCGCCTTCCTTTCCGTCTTCGTGCTGCCAGGCCTCGTCTGGCGGCTGTCTAGCTTCAGGCACCTGGAAGTATGGGCGGTGGACAAGACTGTGCCCTATCCGGATTACCGGGAGCACGCCGGGCTGTTCTGGGTACTCAAACACGAGAAAATCGCCAAATCCGGTTCCAAGCAGCTCTATGACGAAAAATCCGATTACTTCGGTTTTTATCCTTACGGAAAGGACGAGTGGAGGGGCATACCACTTCCCTCGAGCGGCGCCAGGCCCGACCTTATTTACCTGACCGATACCTATGGAGTGTATAAAGACGATTACATGCAGAGAAAGCTTTCCGGCGAATGGTCGCCCAAGCTCTATGGAGGCCTTTCTACAGAGGATATAAGCACCATTCGCAAGAACCTGGGCGAGGGCAATACTTTCATCGCCGAATTCAACACCGCCGCCTCTCCCACCAACCAGCTGGACAGGGATACCTTGGGAAGGTTGCTGGGCGTGGAATGGTCGGGGTGGATAGGGCGCTATTTCGTCGACCTTGCCGCGGGCAACGAAGTTCCCTCCTGGGTCATCGAGAGTTATGAAGCGCAGCACAAGGCCAAATGGAACTTTTTCGGCCGGGGCTACGTGATTTTCTCGGACCGGGACGAGATCGAGGTGCTGAGCCTGGGCAGGGACGTGGGCGTTGACGGCATGCGTTTTTCCTTCAAGAGCGAGTGGCGGGACGAGTTCAAGCTGAAAAGGCCCGTTTCCTACCGGTACTGGTTCGAGTGGACGAACCCCAAGCCGGGAACCGAGGTGGTGGCTGAGTTCGAATTCGATCTTTCCGCCGAAGGAAAGGAAAAGTTCGAAGCCCTCGGACTGCCCTCGCGGTTTCCCGCGGCCTATATCAGCAAGAATACTCAATACACAGGTTGGTATTTCGCCGGCGATTTCGCCGAGACCAACAGGCCAGCAGCGCCTTTCCGCATGGCTGGAATAACCTGGATCAAAAAGGCGCTGGCCGACGATTCCGTGGATAACAACGATTTCTTTTTCTGGAAAGCCTACGTGCCTATGATGCAGAAAATCCTGAAGGATTCGGCCAGGGCGAAGGCGATAAAAACCGAAGCGCAGGGCGCTGGAGCGGAGCCTAAGCTCCGGGTGCGTTCCTTCGGCAAGGGTTTCCAGATGAAGGACGTCGACGGGCTCTGGAAGGACTTTTTCGTGCGGGGAGTCAATATGGGCTTGGCTGAACCCGGAAGGTACTTCACCCAGTTTCCGCAAGACCTTGATACGTACCTGCGCTGGTTCGACGCCATCGCCGACATGAACGCCAATACGGTGCGGGTCTACACCCTGCCGCCGCCGGAGTTGTATAGGGCCTTATACCTCCACAATACCCAAAAGCCTGAAAAAACCCTCTATCTGCTCCAGGAGCTCTGGCCCGAAGAGCATCCGGCCAATGGCGATTATTTGGCCAGGGAATACAGGGAGAGCTTCCTCAAGGAGATTGACTACGGCATAGACGCCATTTACGGCCGAGCCAACGTGCCCGAGCGGAAGGGACGGGCCTGGGGCATCTATACGGCGGATGTTTCGCCTTGGCTGTTGGGCTGGCTGGTGGGCAGGGAGCTGGAAAGCGAGGAAGTGCTGGCCACCGATGCCAGGAACAAGGATGCCACCTATACCGGGCGCTATGTCTCGGCTGGACCCAAGGCCAGCCCCACCGAGGCCTGGCTCGCCGAGTCGCTGGACGAAGTAGCCTCCATCGAAGCCGACAGGTATGGCACGCTGCACCCTGTGGCCATCGTGAGCTGGCCTACCCTGGACCCCAAGGAGCACGACTCCGAGTGGGACCCCGCTACGGGGAAAAAGAACAAGGGCAACGACAGGGCCAGCGTCGCGATCGATCACTTCGAAATAAGCGAGAAAATGACAGCCGGGTTTTTCGGCGCTTATCACATATATCCCAACTACCCGGATTTCATAAACAACGAACTGGACTACGGATCCTACAAGGACGACAAGGGACTTCTTCGGTACGGAGGCTACCTCAAGGAATTCATGGAGAGCCACGGACGCTATCCCGCCCTGGTGGCCGAGTTCGGCATCGCAAACGGGGCGGGAATCGCCCATTTCGCCCCTGACGGTCTCAACCATGGCGGAATAGACGAAGCGACCGCAGGCGAGGAGATCTTGAGGATGCTCGATGCCATTAAGAGGGAAGGCTATGCCGGCGGCGTGGTCTTCGAGTGGATGGACGAGTGGGTGAAAAAAACCTGGACCACCGAAATGGTGATGGTCCCCTACGACCGCCACGTGCTCTGGCACAACGTGGTGGATCCTGAGCAAAACTACGGCCTAATGGCCAACGAGGTGCTGAGGCCAGAAACGCCGGGGGCCATCGTCGCGGGCAGCGGGGGCATACGGAACCTCGAACTCAGGGCAGACGCGTCCTATCTTCACTTGGACGTGGAAATGGCCGGACCGGTGGATTTTTCAAAACAAGAACTTCTTATAGCCCTTGATACGCTGGACCGCAGCTTAGGCCAGAAACGCTGGCCGGTGGGAGGCCTCGCCACAGGCTCAGGCATGGAGTTCCTGGTACGAATCTCCGGCCCCGACAAGGCCGACCTCCTGGTCATTCCATCGTACAACGCGACGGCGTCGCGTTATGCGACGCAAGAATACAGCGATGGGCGATTCGAGCGGATGAACATGCTAGTAAACGGATCGGTTACGACGAAGGATGGCCGGAAAATCCCCGAAAAACGCTTCGACGCCTCTGCCCTGCCCAAGGGCGATTTCGACGAAGCCGGCGAACTCTGGAATATCGATGGCAATTTCGTCAGGCTGCGGTTGCCTTGGACCCTCATCAACGTGAGCGATCCCTCTTCGGGCATGGTGCTGCAGGACGAGAGGACAGGCTATCTAGGCACCGATAGAGATACCCTGCGGGCAAGCAAGACCGACGGTTTTCTCGTTGAAGCCCTGCTCTGGGATTCCAAGGCTTCGGCCACGCAGGGGAGGCTGGCGATGGAACGTGAGAAGCCCTTTGTCTGGCCGGGCTGGGAGGAAACCCCCGCATACAGGGAGAGGTTCAAGAAAAGTTATTATATTTTACAGTACGCTTGGGTGGATGAAGCGGAAGGCGAAAAAATCTTCAAAAAACTGCCTTGACGCCGGGAATGGCGGCCACGGCGGCATAAAGTTTTTTCATAATCTGGGCTGAGTCCACCCTGATGCGGGCGCCCATCCGGCCATAACGTCCCTCGGGCTTGGCGACGCCCTGGATGAGGCTGCAAGGCACCTCGAGGGCCTTGAGGAGGTCTTGGAGGCGAGTCTCCAGATCCGCTGGAACTTCCGCCTTGAGATAGATTATCCTCAGATCGAACTGCACCGGATAGTTGACGGTCGCGCCGCCGAATGGACCGGAACAGGATGGTGCTTGGTTTTCCATTACCTGCGAGTATGGGTAAAAAACGGCGCTTTGTCGAGGCGCATGAATTGACAATGCATAAAAAGCGGCGGCGGTAAGGTGCAGTGTTAGGTGTGCGCCTAAAAGCAACAATACAGGAAAGGGAGCGACGCGATGACCGATCCACGGCTCGAGAAACTGGCGGACATACTGGTCAATTATTCGGTGAAAGTGGAGAAGGGAGAAAAAGTCCTCATCCAGAACAACAACGGCGAGCCTGACTTCGTCAAGGCGCTGGTGCGGGCAGTCCACAAAGCCGGCGGCCTGGCCTTCGTCGATCTCAAGGACAGGGCGATCGACAGGGAGCTTTACAGGGGCGGGCCTGAGAAGCAGTTCGACCTCCAGGCCCGGTTCGAGCTGGAGCGGATGAAGGCCATGGACGCGTTCATAGGTTTCACGAGCCTGCGCAACTCATTCGCATGGAAGGATATCCCTTCGGACAAGATGGGACTCTACAACAAATATATTTGGGGGAAGGTCCATATCGAAGAGCGGGTGCCCAACACCAAGTGGGTGGTTCTGCGCTTTCCCTCGGCGGCCATGGCCCAGAACGCCGGAATGAGCGAGGAAGCCTTCGAGGATTTCTATTTCGATGTCTGTACCATGGACTACGCCAGGATGTCCAAGGCGATGGATCCTTTAGTGGAGTTGATGCAGCGCACCGACAAAGTGAGAGTCCTGGGACCCGAAACGGACTTGCGCTTTTCCATCAAGGGCATGCCGGCCATCAAGTGCGACGGGAGCATGAACATCCCCGACGGAGAAGTCTACTCGGCGCCGCTGCGCGAATCTGCGGAAGGAGTCGTGCGCTACAACGCGCCCAGCGAAAAGGATGGTTTCAAGTTCGAGAACGTACGCCTGGAGTTCAAAGGCGGCAAGATAGTAGGCGCATCCGCCAACGACAGCGCCCGGATCAACTCCATGCTGAATATCGACGAGGGCGCCCGCTACCTGGGCGAGTTCGCCATCGGCGTGAATCCCTTCATCACCCAGCCTCTGCTGGATACTCTCTTCGACGAAAAAATACGGGGTTCCGTCCATATCACCCCCGGCAATTCCTACGACGACTGCTTCAACGGCAACCGCTCCAGTCTACATTGGGACCTGGTGCTCATGCAGGACGAAGCCTCGGGGGGCGGAGAACTTTGGTTCGACGACAGGCTCGTGCGCAAGGACGGGATTTTCGTGGTACCCGAGCTGGAAGGGCTAAATCCGGACAAGCTTCGCTGAAGTTTTCCTGGGCCGCGCTTGAGGCGCTGGGAGTTGCCGCGAGCGCGTCGAAGCGAAGCTTAAAGCGTTCTCCTACCCAGAACCTTTCCTTCGGAACTCACGACTACTAGATGTATTGGCAGAGGGCGCTCGGCTTTCTGCCGCGCCTCCTCCAGAAGCCTCGTAAGGCCTCCGCAACAGGGCACTTCCATGATAGCCAGCTCGACGCTCTCGGCTTGGCTGATTAACGCCGCAAGCTTGGAAACATAGATATCCCTGCCCGAATCGAGCTTGGGACAGGCTATGACGAGGTTTTTGCCATTGGCGAGCGTTTGGTGGAAATCGGACATCACGAAGGCGGTGCAATCGGCGGCGATAAGAAGCCGGGCATTGGCGAACTGGGGCGCCCGGGGATTGATCAAGTGAAGCTGGACAGGCCAGTTGCGGGGCTTGGGGCTATTGGGTTTGAGCGCCGGTTTTTCGGTGGCAGGGTTCGGGTTTAGGCTAAAATCTGATACTGGAGCGGGTTGGGCCGGGGCAGGACTGGCAGTCGCCGAGGAGGAGCCGGATCGAGCCGCCATGTCGGCGAGGCTTCTGGAAAAGGCCGAACAGGGTTTGACGAATTTGGGCTGAGCGGGTTTGCGGAATTTTTCAAAGCCCGAGGGAAGGGCGACGCCCAGACTATCCAGCTTGGCGATCGCCTGTTCTATGTATAGGTCCTGGCCGAAATGATCGAGATGCGCGAGATGGGCTTGGAGCACAGCGGCGCCTTGGGGGATGATTTTATCCAGGACAGCTGCCTCGTCGTAGGAATCGGCGTCCCGCTGGGTAATTTGGATGGCGCCGCGGGGGCAGTGGCCAATGCATGCGCCAAGACCGTCGCAGAGGCTTTCGCCGACGAGCCTGGCCTTGCCGTCGATCACCTTGAGGGCGCCTTCGGGGCAGCCTATCTCGCAGGCGCCGCAGCCGTCGCAGAGGGATTGATCGACTTCTATAATAGTCCTGGTGGCCATAATGGCAGCCTCCGTTTTTCCTGGCGATTCGGGCCCGGGAGCGAAGCTGTGCTGTCGGTCGCGGACTTGCGGATCAGGAATTCTGCACTATAAAGACGGTTTTTGGGAAGCTGGGGAGATCCGCATTTTATTGGTGAAAAAAGGCCGGCGGACTTAGTGTCCGCCGGCCTGATCCAGACTGCCGGATTTTTGTCGCTCAATCACCGGCGATCCAGCCGATCATGAATCTGCCCTGGCGCTCACGCGGCCGGCAGTTCCTTGCTTAGGCGACCTTCACAGGTACGATGCGGGGAGCCGCTTCGGCCTTCTTGGGAAGGGTTACGGTGAGCAGGCCATCCCTGAAGCTGGCCTCGATTTTTTCTACATCGATATTGTCAGGCAGATCGAAGGAGCGTGAGAACTGAAACTCCCTTCGCTCCCTGCGCAGCCAGCGGTTCTTGGCGCTCTTCTCTTCCTTATTCTCCTTCTTGGCGGTGGAGAGATAGAGGATGCCATCCTTAAGCTCGAGCTTCACATCCTTCTCGGAAAGACCAGGCAGCTCAGCCTCGATGAGGAAACGGGTATCTTCCTCGCTGATATCCACCGCGGGAGTCCTGAAGCTGGGAGCCATGAAGTCGTCGCTGGAGAAGAAGCGATCGATCAGGTCGAAGGGGTTGTTTCCGTAAAGGGTAAGATTGTTCATAAAACACCTCCAAAAAGGTTTTAGGTTATCGTTTCGCCGGAAGGTCTTTGCCTCACGGGCAGCCGATCCGTGCGGGACCCCTCTCGGGCGTCCACTGATATATATGCAACAGGCGTGCCAAATATTTGACAGGGTAACATTATTTTTTTGATTAACAAGAAATTCATTATAATATAATGATTAAAATAGTATTAATAAATTATATCTAGTGATTGAGAGTCGGATTTAATGAGTTTTAGGGGTTAGAGGCGTGGGGGAAACGTGCTTAAAGCACAATACATTGAAGGGCTTTTGGCAAGTGCGGGTAGAATTCACTCAAGCGTATCAAAAATAGACTATTTGATGTGTTAAAATGAAACAAGGCATGAGATGAGGGCTGGCTTTAGCTCCGTTCAGCCTGCAGTTCGTCTATGCAAGAGAGGAATCCTCCCAACAGGGCCTGATTCAATGCCTCCGTCGCTGCCTTGCCAGGCCTGGCCTTGAGACCGAGGGGCTTCAGCGTCTGGGCGACAGGCAGAGGTTTGCCGACGATCACGATTCCTTCTTTAGGGCGCAGGGCTTTTCGGTGGGAAATGTTTCCGCCTTTGAGCCGGGAGATCCAATCGTAATAGTTCTGCGCGGTTTCGATATAGAGTTCTAAGGGATCGCCGGGCTTGAGACGCTCCAGGTCGAGGTAGTAAGCCAGGTCCACCAGTTCCATGTGCCGGGAGGCATACCAGGCCTCGCCCGCCAGCCTGTCGGCCAGTGATCGCTTAAGGGCTGGCAGCGTATCGGCGTCCGCAATATCTGCCCTGAAAATCCTGTCCCAGCCTGTTTGACGGATCCTGTAAACCCGATGTATCTCATCCCCTTCTGGTTTGAGGTGGAAGCAGTGCTCGGCGGTGGTTAGGGCCGCCTGCCGCAGGTTGGCCAGGCGCTGGGCGCTTGAGAGTTCGCCGCATTCGGGCAGCGGGACGCCATAGAAATGCCGATACTGATGTTCGGCCGCCGCAAGCACGGCCTCGCCCAGGCGCTTCAATCGCCCGAACCGGCTTGTCCCGCCCCCGGCCTGGGCGAGGCCGCATTCACCCTCCATGCCCAGGATGAGAGCATCCAGGGATTTTTCTGTTGACTTAGGCCAACGCTGGTGAACGGAAATCGGCAGGAGAACGACGTCCTCGCTCCTGCCTTCCCGCTCCAGGTCTTCGGCGCACCAGAGGCAGATCCTTGCCGCCCCCGATTCCAGCCTTGGAGGTTCTTCGCTTGAATAGGAAACCTGCCCCTCCGGCGCCAGGGCTAGAGGGTACTTTCCGTCCTTCATCAGGCTGCGGATGCGTTTGATGCTCAGGCTGTCGAACTTGGCGTGGTAGACCGGCAGCGCCCCCACCCGGGGCAAAAGCCAGCGCTCGAAGGCTCCCGCCCATAAGGGAACCTCGTA
>CAYVOD010000037.1:0-17469 GCA_964453055.1 uncultured Treponema sp.
CTCCGGGCGCCGGCGACAACATGGCGGCTAGCGCCATCGCCCTGGAGGTTTTCAAGGAATTCGCCGAGCGACGCAAGGCGGGCAAAGGGCTTAAGCGGACTCGCCTGGTCTTCGCCAGCTTCGACGCGGAGGAGGCTGGACTCCGCGGCGCCCGGGCTTTCGCCCGTCAGCGCAAAGCCGAGTTCGCGGCCTTGCCGACTTACGGTTACAATATGGACTGCGTCTATGCTGTCGATGATCTTCGGATACTCACGTCGGACCTGAACGACTTCGTGAAACTGGACGCAGGGGCTTCCGAGCGGCTCGCCGCCCTGGCGGCCGACGAGGGCATAAAGGCCCCCAAGGCGCCCTTGGCCTTCCTCACCGGCGGCACCGACGCGGCGGAGCTCCAAGCCGCGGGCGCCAGGGCGGCGAGCCTCGTGGCCATGAGCTGGAGCAACGAGGCCCGGGCCAACGCCTACCATACACCCGCAGACACACTCGACGCGGTGGATCCTGCCGCTGTCGAAGCCCTTATCCGCCTGGGCATCCGCTTCGCCGAGGATATAGAATCTAAAGTCCTGTAAATCCTGGTTTTAAGGCCTGTTATCCTGCCCTATTTTTCTCGTTCCCGCCGCGCCCGGCGCTCACGCGTCTTCCCTCCCCCAACAGCGCGATAAGGGGTGTGAGATAGAGGTAAAAAGCGAAGATCCCGCCCAGCGGAGTTGCCCCGATAATCGCCAAGGGGGCGGCCATCGCGATATTCCAGGGCACCAGGGCCGATAGTAGAATGCTCGAATCGCCGATCGCCAAGGCCTTCTTCTCGTTCTCGGTCTCGGAATACACCTTATCGAGGAGGGGTACCTGGAGGAAAACGGCCAAGGTCTGGGAGCAGCCGATGGCGCTGGCGAAGACGCCGCTTACCAACGCCGCCGCGAAAGGATGACGTTTCGCCGACATCCGGGCGAGACTTTCCTGGTAGGGCTTAAGGGTTCCCAATTCTTTTAGTAGCGGCGGCAGGGCACCTGAAAAAAACACCACCAGCATCGGCTTGATCATCGAGAATAACCCGCCTCCGTACAGAAGCTTCAACTGCTCGTTTTGGATCGGCCGGGAATACCCGAAAAACAGGTCCCGCAAAGCTGTCGCGGCACCCGCCCCCTGAACGCCAATGGCGAGAACGAATGCCGTCAGGGTGCTGAGGGCTATGGAGTGGAGCAGTGTCAGGCGTGTAAAGGCTGGCATAAGAACGAAAACCAAAGGTAGCCATAAAAGCGGATTGTCCAGCGCGAAAAAATCCCGCAAAGCCAGGATCTCCCTGGCGCGGCTCGCGTCGAAAGGAAAGAAAATGCAGAGGATGGCGTAGAGAAAAGCGGAAGCGGCGAAGGGAACGACGGCGCTGCGCTGCATGTTCCGCAGGTGCCGTTTGTGCTCCACCTGGCAGAGGGACGATACCAGGAGAGCGCTGGATGAAAGAAAGGATGCCCTATCGCCGAAATAGATCCCCGAAAGAATAGCGCCTATCATGGGCAGCGTCGCGACGCGGCCAGCGTTCCCGAGAGTGAACAGCAAAATGCCCATCACGCTCACTGCGCCTAGGGAGGAGCCGATGATGAAAGCGAATCCAGCGCTTAAAAGAAAGGTAAAAAGCAAAAAAAGCGGCGCGTAGATCAGCGAAAGTCCGCCGACCACCAGTAAGGCCATGAGGCCGGAGGCCCGCCAGGCAGCGCTCATGGCGCCCAGGAGGAGGATCACGCTGACTACCTTCAGGGATTTTTTGAACCCCGGAATCATCACGCCAAAAAGCTTATTCGCGGGAATTCCTCGCCTTAAGCCGAAGACGAAAAACACCGCCAGCCCGGCCAGCACCGCGTAAAGCATAGGCAAGCCCAAAAGCGCGCCGGCTACGAGCAGGCTGATGAAGATCAGAGCTTCCATAGGCTTTAAGTATAACCGAACAGATGTGACCCGAGAATCCGGTCTATCTGTGACTGCGGAATTTCGAGGCGGTTGTTCCCCTTTGACTTTTTTGTGTACTATTGATTTCAGGAGCCGCCCTATGCATATTGCCTTGATCAAGTCCTTCACGGATAAGCCCTGGCGAAGCCCCGAGACCTATGGGCGCATAGAGAAGGAGCTTTCCGCCCGATGGAAGGTTTCGTCTATCGAAACCAAGAATCCGGCGGAGCTCAAATTGTTCCTGGACGGTCTCGGTCCCAAGAAAAACCTGTTTGTCTTCAATATCGCCGAGTTTCTGGACGAAAAGTCCAAGCATAGCTTCCTTCCCGGTCTCTTGGATGGATGGGGCATCGATCACCTGGGTTCCAAGGCGGAGGTGGTCAAGCTGGGCTTGGACAAGGCGGGAACGAAACGCGTCCTCAGGCGGGCAGGCCTGCCTACCCCCGACGATTTCCTCGCTTCAGTCGGCGATACGGAGGATTCGATACTCGCCCAGGCCGAACTCATCGGCTTTCCGCTTATGGTGAAGCCCAGCCTAGAGGGAGGCCACCTAGGCATTGGCGATGATTCGATAGTGGGCGATTCGGCCGGGCTTTCGCGCGCTGTCGCAAAGATTCAGCAAGACTTCAAGCAACCAGCCCTGGTTGAGAAATACATCGGCGGCGAGGGCATGAGGGAATTCAGCGTGGGAATTATCGAAGCCGAAAAGCCTTTTTTTACTCCGGTCGAAATCGACTACGGCTCGATGGATGTGGCGGTGCCCATACTGAGCCACGAGACGGCGGTGAGGGATCTGGAGAAGGTCGTGCCGGTAAAGGACGAAAAACTTGCCAAGGAGCTGAACGCCCTGGCCTGGAATTGCTTCAGGGCTGTGGGCGCCAGCGATTATTCCCGGATTGATATCAGGGCTGACGCCACCGGAACCTATGTGCTTGAGATAAACGTCATGCCAGGCCTGGGGCCTCACAGTTTCCTTCCCGAAGCTGCCTGGACCTTGCATGGCTTAGACTATGGCGAGCTCGTGGCAACTCTGGTGAGGGCTGCGCTGCGGAGGGTAGGCCGCGGCGACGGCCTCGGACCAAATAGCGGAGCCGACAGGCGCGGAGATGGGGAGACTTCACTATGATACGATCTATTTGCGTTTTCTGCGGCTCTGCCGAAGGTTCTTCAGCCCGGTATGGACAGACCGCGGCGACCATGGGCAGGCTGCTGGCCGAAAAAGGCTACGCCCTGGTATACGGGGGCGGCAACGTAGGCACCATGGGAATCATGGCCGAGGCCGCAATGAACGCGGGCGGCCGGGTCTTGGGCATCATCCCAAAGAAACTCAACGGCATGGTAGATCACCTTGAGCTTTCGGAACTGCTTGTCGTCGAGGACATGCACGAGCGCAAGGCCCTCATGCAGGAAAAATCCGACGCTTTTATCGCCCTTCCCGGCGGTATCGGCACTATGGAAGAGCTGTTCGAAGTCTGGACCTGGCGCTATATCGGTTATCACGCGAAACCCGTGGGCTTGCTGAATTGCTGCGGATTTTACGACAAGCTCCTTAGCTTTCTGGGAACCATGAGGGACGAGGGCTTCGTAAAGGCGGAAATCCTGGAGGATCTATGCGTCGGCGAAAATCCCGAGGAGCTCATCAAAGCGCTTGAGCAAAAGGCCGGCGAAAGCGGGAAGCCGCTTATCAAAACATTGGAGCGGCGCCGATAGGCATGGGCCGAAAAGCATGGCGCCATCAGGATGCGGCGCTTTTAGGGCGTTCCGCCGGCCCGTAGCCAGGGCCTAGAGCCGGCGCCTGCGGTCAATGCGAACGCAGGTATTTCTTTATCAAGCCCAGCTTGAGATCCTTGAGTCCTTCGGTGATGGATACCTTATAGATATGGGGATTGAGGAGCCGCAAATAGGTTCCGTCGAAGCGCTCAAGCCTGCGGGCAAGGTACTGCTGGCTTTCCTTGATATTCGGGAGGTTTTTAACCTTCTCCCCTCCTCTCATCACCTCCTGCAGCAAGGGTTCCACCTTGGCCGGCCTAATAGCCAGGCGTCGGTAATCCCCCGCCGGGTGGTGGGCGATGAGCTCTGCGCCCGGTTGAGGTACTTCATCCTCCAGAGTCATGATGTCTAGCCTCGCCATGGACGCGTCGTCGAAGAGCCTGAACACCCGCTTTCGGCCGGGGTTGGTGGACTTCTCGGGATTGTCCGATACTTTCATCACTGCTTTTTCGATCCCATCGCCCATCATTGCCGCCAGCTTGTAGACCCCGGTAAATGCCGCGTCCTCCCCCCCGGTGACGAGCTTGGTGCCCACGCCCCAGGTATCGATGGGTGCCTTGGAGGCGACGAGGTGTTCGATAATCGCTTCGTCCAGCTCGTTGGAAACTACGATGGTCGCCTTGGGAAACCCAGCTTCGTCCAGCTTCTCCCGCACTTTTCGGGTGAGATAGTCCATGTCCCCGGAATCCAGGCGGACGCCGAAATTGTAGCCCTTCTTGGCCAGGTCCTTGCCCACCTTGATGGCGTTGTTGATTCCCGATTCCAGGGTGTTGTAGGTATCGATGAGAAACACGGCGCCCTTGGGATAAATGTCCGCGTAAGCCTTGAAGGATTCTAGTTCCGATGGATAGGACATGACCCAGGAGTGCGCCATGGTGCCCAGGACGGGAATGTCGTAGGCTTTCCCGGCCAGGCTGTTGGAGGTTCCGTAAGCTCCGCCTATGTACGCCGCCCTGGATGCGGACATGGCTCCGTCGGCGCCCTGAGCCCGCCTGAGGCCGAATTCCATTATCTTGCCCCTGCCCGAAGCCAGCCAGACCCTGGCTGCCTTCGTGGCGATGAGGCTCTGGAAATTGAGCGTGTTGAGCACCAAGCCTTCTACTATCTGAGCCTGCACCAGGTCGGCGTCCACCCGCAGCAGCGGCTCCTGGGGAAAGACGATCTCCCCTTCCCTGGCGGACAGGATGTTTCCCTTGAACCTGAAGGACTCGAGGTACTCCAGAAAGCCCTTTTCGAAGAGGCCGAGGCTGTCCAGGTACTCCAGGTCGTCGGCGCAGAACCGGAAGCGGGTCAGGGCGTCCAGCAAAGTGCCCAGGCCGGCGAAGACGGCATAGCCGCCCCCGAAGGGCTGCCTGCGGAAAAAGTAGTCGAAGACCACCCTGTGATCGTTGATGCCCCGCTTCCAGTATCCCTGGGCCATCGTGAGTTCGTAAAAGTCCGTGAAAAGCGCGTTGTTTATTATTTTGTTCATGCGAGCAGCTCTTTTATGGTGAGGATTTTGCATCCCGCTTCTTTCATGGCTTCGATCGCCGCCTCCCCGTCCCCGTTCTTGGCGTTCACGGCCCGAGTTCCTTCCGAAACGACGCTGACTCCCAATCCGAGCTTGCGGGCATCCAAGGCCGTAGCCTTGACGCAATAATCCGTGGCAAGGCCCATAACCACGACTTCTCCCACGCCGAGCGCCGCCAGCCATCCGGCCAAGCCCGTGGGCGTTACCCCATCGTTCTCGAAAAAGGCGGAGTAGCTGTCCAGGTTGAGGCTGAAGCCCTTTCGCAGTATCAGCTTAGCCCGCTCCGTCCGCAGCACAGGATGGAAATCGGCGCCTCCGCTTCCGGCTACGCAGTGATCGGGCCAGAGCACCCTGGGAGGATCCGCGCTGTCGTCGAGCTCGAAAGCCTTGCGGCCATAGCTGGATGCGAAAGACACATGTCCTTCGGGGTGCCAGTCCTGGGTAAGTACTGAAAGCGGAATTTCCGCCAATAAATCGTTGGCTATTTCCACGACCTCGTCGCCGCCGGGAACGGCGAGAGCCCCTCCCGGGCAAAAATCGTTCTGCAGGTCCACGACGATCAGGGCACGGCGCATGGCATTACCTCGTTGATTAAGTCTTACTAAACTATAGCAACTTTTAGCCCTTTCGCAAAGCGAGACCGGGGATTGCCTCGGTTAAACCGATACTGTCTTTAATCACCGGCCGGTTTTCGTCGCTTCCCTTACCGCAAAATCCACCGAGATAGTTGGCATGATCTCCGGCCAACGATCCAGAGAATAGCCGCCTGAAGGGGCCGCCACCGTTAGCCCCAGCGAGCATCGAGAACCGATGCCCAGGCTCTGGGAAAATTCGCCGCCGATCTTGAAGCCTATGCCATCATCCTTCGCGGATGCGGTCAAGCTCAAGGCAGCCCTCCCAAGTTTATCGGAGCTTCCCCATCCAAGGCCTGCCTCCAGCTTCAGTCTATGAAAAGCCAGGGATCCCATCGAGGAAGCGATTCGCGACGACCCGGCCGATTCGCCACCCATCCAGCCCACTTCATCGGTGGCGAACATCCCGGAATCGATATTGTCGTCCTGCGGGGATGCGATATCAAGGAGATAAAACTGGGCGGCGACATTGAGCCGCGGCTGGGCCCCCGCCCTCGACTTGCCTTCGTACCTCAGCCCTAGATCCAAGGCTGCAAATCCCTCCCTATCAAGCTTGACCTTGGCCGAAAAATCCCATATCCCCAAGGCCAGTCCGAGGCCGCCAACAAGGGTTTCTGCCCGCCAGCGCCAAAGCGCGGAGCTTATTGCACTGTCTTTCATAAGACGAAGGCCGTACCCTTCAGGCTCTCGCCGAGGCGAAGCGGAAGCCAGGCTCGCGCAGACGGAGAATTTCTTAAGCTTGAGAGAAAATTCGCCCTTGAGCGCGCAGTCCAGCGAAGGTTTTTCAAGCAGGTAGTTTCTGTACGAAGCGCTGCACGCGTAGACCTTGAAAGCGAAACTCAAGCCAGGACCATCATTTCTTATTCCGCCGCTTCCCCAGCGAAACTCCACGGATCCGGCCCATCCGGGCGGAATGAGCGACCCCAAGGATAAATCAGACCAAAGGTCGAGGCTCAGGCCTTTCAAGAATAGGGCCGCCGAAGCCGCCGCGCTAAAGGACTGCGAGGCTGGCTCATAGAGCGAGTTGTTGCTCCTCCATCCATCCGGCGATGCCCTTCCTTCGCCGAGCGCGGCGCCGCTTCCGAAAGCCCAGGATAGACCACCCGTCCTGGCCGCCACCTCTATCGCCGCCGCCTTGAAGGAGAGTTCGGGAGACTTGAAATCAGGACCTACTTTACCGAGATTGATGACCGAGTCGCTGTCGAAGAGGGCGAAGAGGGAAAAAGCGCCCCTGTGGAATCCGGTCAGTAGGCTGGCGGTAAGGGATTCGGCGTTGGCGGACCAGAGCGCCCCAGGACTTGCCGGTACCTGGGCAGTCGGGCTCTTCCTCAAAGCCCTGCCCTGCCCGATGTCAGCCCGGCCTATGAAAAAATCCAAAGTGTCTGACTTGATCCTGGAATAGGGAATACGAAACAAGGATCCCTGCCCTTCTATACGCAACGCGCTTTCCAAAATACTCTCGGCCAAGAACCGGTAAGCTATTGACGTTTCGAAATCGTCGCCTTCCATGCTCGATTCGAGCTTGAAAACCTCCTCTCCCAGCGACTGGGATGAGGCGTTCCCGCAAGCCAGCAACCAGCAGAAACAGAGGACGGATATCATCGCTGCTTCACCCTGGATCCGCGGATATCCTGCTTTCATGGTAACGAGACGCCTCGACCGAGGTCGGACGATTCAAAGTTCTGCTGTCCATAGAAGTGTCAAAAGCGGATATTGACGAGCCGCGACTAATATATTAAATTTCTAATATATACTTGAAACCAAGAACTTTTCATCATGGAGGAACTGTATGTCCGTCACCCTTTATTCAACCCCTAGCTGCGCATACTGCAGACTGGCCAAAGATTATTTCAAGTCCAAAGGCGTCCCTTTCACCGAGTACAATGTCGCTTCGGACCAGCGCAAGGCCGAGGAAATGGTGCGCAAGTCCGGCCAGATGGGCGTCCCGGTCATAGATATCAACGGCAGGGTAATAATAGGCTTCAACAAGCCTGAAATCGAACGAGCCCTTTCCAGGTAAACGCGGCGCTATTATTCGGAATCATGGGCGACTGAGCTTTTCTCGCCCCCCAGGTTGCCCTAAGCGCCTTCTTCACCGTACTATGCTCCAGATCGCCAAGGGACGAAATAGCAGATCCCGGCATTCTGGAGCTTCGTATGAATCAAGACCAAGTAAAATCAATACTCCTGCAAGTCGAAGAAAGTCCTGCTCCTTTTAGCCTGGTTTTTTCAGGCAAGGCAAATAGGAAAGTCAACGGTCTCTATAAGCCAGATTCGGCCGAAATCGTGCTCCACAATAAAAATTTCGAATCGGACGACCAGCTTCTTTACACAGCCCTCCACGAATACGCGCATCATCTCCATTATCAACGCAAGGGAGGTCTCAGGCAGTCCCGCCCCCATACCCAGGAATTTTGGTCGATTTTTCATGAGCTCGTGCAGAAAGCCGAAGCGGCGGGACTCTATAGCAATGTCTTCGAAAGCCAAGAAGAGTTCGTCGAGCTTTCCAGGACCATTAAGGAAAAATGCCTTAAGGCTAACGGCGAAGCGATGCTGGAAATGGGGCGGCTCCTGGCTAGGGCGGCCGAGCTTTGTAGAATTCACCGGGCAAGGTTCGAGGATTACATCGAGCGTGTCCTCGGCTTGCCCAGAACCACGGCGACCGCGGCGGTGGCTGCCAGCCAGATCGGCCTCGACCCCTCCATGGGCTGGGACAACTTACGCTTCGTGGCCGGCATCAGGGATGTCGAGGAACGCTCGAAGGCGGTGGAAGCCCTGTCGGCCGGCGCCAGCCCCGGTACGGTCAAGGGAATGCTCAGATCCCCGGACGATTCGGAGGATCCGGCGGAGCGCCTTCTGCGGGAAAAGGAAAGGATCGAGCGGACTATCAACAAGCTCACCGAAAAGCTGGAAGAAATCGAGCTCAGGCTTTCGGAGCTGTAGGCCGGCGCTTAAGCTTGACAGGAAAAGCCATAGCCCGGACAATGCGGGCTGGAAACCCATGATGCGACAATTCAAGGCTTCTATTATATTCAACCAAACCGTTTCCCGGGGCTGGATGCTCCTAGGCTATTCCTGGCCGAAAGATTTGGATCAGCCCTCGCCAGGGCAATTCTTCACCTTCAATCCCAAAGGGCTTCAAGCCGGCGATGCTGGATTGCTTCGTAGGCCGCTGGCCTTCGCCTATTTCGGCCGAAGACTCGCCTTCGCCCTCTACCAGGTCAGGGGAAAGGCCACCCAAGCCCTCTCCGTCTTCTCCGAGGGCGGAAGCTTGGACGTGATCGGCCCCCTCGGCAATTCCTTCCCGCAGCCCCTTGCGGGCGAGGCGGCTTTCTTGGCCGGTGGAGGCATCGGTATAGGTCCCCTGCTCTATTTGCGTTCGAGCTTTGAGGATGGCCAAAAAACCCTCGACAGCCAGAATCGGGATGGAGGCGGTGAGGTTTTCGGCAGAGCGGCCATCGGCAGAGAGGCCGTCGGCAGAGAGGCCATCGGCGCTACCCCCATTGCCGAGACCACCCTAAGCGCCATATCCGCAGGACGATTCTCTTCCTCCCTTCCTTCCCCAGCGGGCAAACTCTATCTAGGCTTCAGGACCGCCAGCCAGATCCCCTCGTTTAGCCTTGCGGCGAAACGCTGGGAAAATCAGGGCCGAAGCGGCGATCTTGGAGAAATGGCTAGTCGGCGGGACCAAGATCAGGTCCTCGAAGCCTTGGCGAATTTGCAGCTATGCCTCGACGGGGCCAAAATCGCCACCGACGACGGTTCGATGGGCTATAAGGGTACGGTGGTGGACGCGCTTCTCGCGGATTTCCACAGACCGGGAACAGGCGCGGCTCCTCGAAAAGCCAGGCTTTACGCCTGCGGCCCGGCCCCCATGCTCTCGGCATTGGACAACCTGGCCCTCGAAAACAGCATTTCCGCCCACCTTTCAGCCGAACAGTGGATGGCCTGCGGCGTGGGAGCCTGCCAGGGCTGCGTGCTTCCCGCCAGGGCGGGCGGCTACCTGCGGGCATGCGCGGACGGTCCGGTATTCCCCCAAGGAGCGATCCTGTGGAACGCCTGAACAGAGAGCCTGACGTATCGGTTCGGATAGGGCCTATCGTCCTGCCCAATCCCGTAGGCGTGGCTTCCGGGACCTTCGGATACGGCCAGGAGTACAAGGAGCTGGTGGACATCGACTCTTTAGGAGCCCTTTACACGAAGGCGGTCAGCGTCGAGCCGAAAGCGGGCAACAAGCCTCCCCGCCTCGTGGAAACCCCCAGCGGGCTCATCAATTCCATAGGTCTTGCCAATCCGGGTCTTCACGCCTTTCTCGACGAAAAAATCCCCTATCTGCAAAGTCTTCGCTGTCCGGTCCTGGTCAATGTGGTTGGAGAGGCGGAATCGGAATACGCGACGATCGTAGAAGAGATAGAAGAAAGGATCGGCCCCTTCCGCGAAGGTTCCAAGGGGCCGGTGGACGGCTACGAACTAAACCTTTCCTGCCCGAACGTGGAAAAAGGCGGCATGGCCTTCGGCACCGAGCCTGAGCTTGTGGAGCGGATCACCAGGAAGGTGCGCGAGCTTACCCGCCGCGCCCTGGTTGTTAAGCTGAGCCCCAATGTCACCGATATCGCGCGGATCGCCCAGGCCGCCGAAGCGGGGAAAGCGGACGCGATTTCCTGCATCAACACCGTGGTCGGCATGGCAATCGACGTCAAAACCTGCAAGCCCCTGATCGCCCGGGGCATAGGCGGCCTTTCAGGCCCGGCGATAAAGCCGATAGGCGTTGCCTGCGTCTGGAAGGCGGCGCGGGCTGTCCGGATCCCCGTAATCGGCCTAGGGGGGATTGGCTGCGCGGAAGACGCGCTCGAATACCTCCTCGCGGGAGCCTCTGCCATCCAGGTGGGCACGGCCCTGTTCTCCAACCCCCGGGCCCCGCAGGAAATACTCGCGGGAATCAAGACCTGGATGCGCGAGCATCGCGTCGAAAAACTGAGCGATATACCTTCCCTGCTCCGCTTCCAGGCTTAACTTAAAGCCCCGCTGCCCCACGCAGGCTTATCGCTTCGCCCTCAGCGATCCTAACCCAAAGAAATTCTTCCCCGTTGGAAAACGCGTGAAAACCCTCGGACAGCGGGAGGGCTTGAGCCGGGCCTCCTTCCTGGTCCCCAGGCGCCGGGCATAGGGCGCTCTCGGGCCACCAGGGCCCCTCATCGGGTAATTCAAAAGTAGCCCTTGCCTCGGGAAAGAGGGATAGCCTGAAGCCTCCTTGAATGAGCATCTCGGCCGCGCGCCATGCCGGGAGATTCCATGGATCCTTGTCTTTGACAACATAGGGATCGGCTAGTTTTTCTACCGGCCATTTCCAGGGATCGTAGCCCGCCTTAAGAATCGCATGAGCCACCGCGGCCGCGTAACCTGCCATGAAACTGGCCGTTCCGGCGGCATCCCGCCAGGTATCGGCTAAGCCTATCTCCGGCTCCAGGTCGAAGGGATAGAGGAAGCCCGCGGGCTTGCACCATTCGTATGGCGGCTCCAGGGTCAGCGCGATCGCCTGGCAGCAGCCTCTCCTCAGCCTGAGTTCTATGCTTTCGCCCTCAGGAAGCCTCGCATCCCTTTTCATGCCTTTCTCGTCTATCCACTCGACACGATAGGCAATTGGCTCCATGCCGGCCCATACGACAGGTCTCGGGGGCGCTTTAACCATAATATCCTGGGAAGCCAAAAGCCCGATATCGCAGGAGAAGAGCAAACCAGTCAGAAAGATCAGGATTAGGGGAGCCTTTCTCACCGACGGATACCTCGATGTTACCCGTCCCGAGAGATGCCTTTTGCTTCAATATGCAAAAGCCTGACGAGTCCTTTTAAAAGTCCTGGTTTGGTCGGATCCGCGCGGCTCACGGTGAGGCCAGGCGGAAAAAAGTCTTTCCCAAATCCTTTAATTTTTTGGCGAGGGAGGGAGTGAGGACGCCTTCAGCCATCCTCCAGGACCACCAGCCGTTCCGGGTTCCCGGATAGTTCATCCTGGCCACGCTGCCCAAGCCCAGAAGGTCCTGGATAGGCGCGACCGCGATAACCGCCGGACTCGCCCAGGCTGTTCGCATCATGTTCCAGTGAAAATTCCGCGCTGTTCCGCCTACATAGGCGAGGGCCCGGGCGGCGGTCTCGGCCGGGGCGGAGGACAGCCATCCTGCGGAGGTATCGTTGTCATGGGTTCCGGTGTAGACCACCGCGTTCATAGGGTAGTGGTGTGGATAGTCGGGATTATCGACATCTGGCTCGAAGGCGAACTGGAGGATTTTCATTCCGGGAAATCCGTACCGGTCCCTGAGCTGGTGAACCTCGGGGGTTATGAACCCCAGGTCCTCGGCGATTATGGGTAGTTCGCCCAAAGCGTCCTGCACTGCGTCGAAGAGCGCGCGGCCGGGCCCAGGCTCCCAGCGGCCGCGCTCGGCTGTCTTGTCCAGGGCAGGCACCGCCCAATTGGCTGAAAAACCCCTGAAATGATCTATCCTGAGAATGTCCACCAGGCTCAAGGCCGCCTCTATCCGAGAAATCCACCAGGCGAAGCCTTGCGCCTGGTTGGTTCTCCAGTCATACAGGGGATTGCCCCAAAGCTGGCCTGTGGCCGTGAAGTAATCAGGCGGCACCCCTGCCACCTTGAGGGGAAAGCCCTGGGCGTCCAGCTGGAATAGTTCCGGATGAGCCCATACGTCGGCCGAGTCCCGGGCTACGAATATGGGAAGATCCCCGATTATGCGCAAGCCCGCGGCTTCAGCCCTAGTCTTGAGGGTTCGCCATTGGCAGAAAAACAGGTACTGGATGAATTTGTGCCTATCCAAGAGCCCTTGGCGGGAGGCTGAAAACTCCGCAAGGGCTTTCGGCTTCCTCAACCTCAACTCCTCGGGCCAACGATCCCAGGATTCCTGCCCTCGTTCTTCCTTTATCGTCATGAAAAGCGCGAAGTCGTCCAGCCAGGACGCGTTATCGGCACAGAAGTCCCTGAACGACACTAAGTCGAGGCCATCGAATCCATCTGTTCCGCCAGGCCTTGCACCTCCCGACGCCCCTGCGGCGCGATCCGCCCTCTCATTCGCGGCTTCGCGCCTCGGCGCCGCCCATGCTCCCGAGCCCCCCTGGCTGAAACGCTCCCAAACCTTGTCCAGGAAGCGCCGCCGGGAGCCGAAAAGCCAGCCGAAATCAACCTTGCCGGTATTGGGCGCCCTGCAGCCCTCAAGCTCCTCGGCGCTCGCCAAGCCCGCCTCCGCCAGCAATCCGGGATCGATCAGGTTGGGATTGCCGGCGAAGGAAGAGAGGCATTGGTAGGGCGAGTCGCCGTACCCCGTCGGCCCCAGCGGCAGGATCTGCCAGAGCCCCACCCCGGCCCTGGCGAGAAAGTCGATGAACTTCCATGCCTCCGGTCCGATCGTGCCGATGCCGTACGGGCCCGGCAGGGAGCTGGGATGGAGAAGAATGCCTGAGCTCCGGGGGAAGCGCATGCCGATCAGCCCTTCACCGCGCCGGCGGCTATGCCCTTGATGATGTACTTCTGCAGGGCGAGGTAGAATGCGACGATCGGCACCGCAGAAAGCACCAGCGAGGCGGTCAGCGGCCCGTACTCCTTGAGGAACTGGCCGTAGAACTGCATCTGGGCGAGCTGGATCGTGCCCTGCTTGATGACCAGCAGGGGCAGGAGAAAGTCGTTCCAGATCCAGAGGGCGTCGAGGACAGCTATTGTAGCCGTGATTGGCTTCAGCAGCGGAAAGACTATCCTGAAAAAAATGAACGCCGTTCCGGCTCCATCTATGGCCGCCGACTCCTCCAGCTCCTTCGGCACGCTTTTCACGAAACCGTGGAACATAAAGACTGCCATGGGCGCTCCCAGGCCCCAATACAGAACGACTATACCCAGGGGGTTGGTCAGGCCCAGGTCCGAGGCCAGCACGGCTAAAGGCACCATGATGATCTGGAAGGGTATGACAAGGGCGAAGGCGAAGAGGCTGTAGATCAGCCAGGAATATCGTTTTTCGGTGCGGGCGAGCATCCAAGCGGCCATCGAGCTGGTGAGGACGATGCCTACGACGCCCAAAGCGGTGATCAGCAAGGTGGTTGCGGCAACCCTGGGAAACTCCATCACTTTCCAGGCCTTGACGAAGTTGTCCAGGAAGAGGGATGTAGGCAGGGCTAAGGGCTTGAGCATGATGTCGGCGTCGGGTTTGAGGGCGCTCACCAGCACGAAGAGGGCCGGGTAAATGAACAGTAAGGCCAGGAGGATCATGAACGCTTCCAGGAGATGTATGGGCTTGAACCGATAGTTCATAACTGCACCTCCTTTCGTTTCATTAAATAGAGCTGGAGGCCCGTTATCGTTAAAATAGCTATGAAGAGAAGTGTGGCTTTTGCGGTAGCCAAGCCCGCGAGCTTGCGGGCGAAGGCGTCGAAGAAAATATCCATGACGAAGGGAACCGTCCCCACGGCGTAGCCCGATGGGCCGACCATGGCGTAGACCAGGTCGAAGCACTTGAGGGCGTTTGCTATGGAGAGAAAGATGCAGACGGTGAAGGCGGGCACCAGGAGAGGCAAGGTGATGTGACGAAGCCTGTTCCAGGGGCTGGCCCCATCGATCATCGCGGCTTCAAGCACGTCCTGCGGTATGTTTTGCAAACCCGCCAGGTACACGACCATGAAATAGCCCGAGGCTTGCCAGACCGACACCAGCACCAGAAGCCAGGGGGCTTTGGCCGAATCGCTCATCCATGTCTGGATTCCCGTCAACTTGGGCAGGAGGTGGAAGAAAATGAAGGACCAGATCAGCGCGACTACTATCATGGAGAGGACATTGGGCAGGAAAAACACCGAGCGGAGGACATTCTTGGTTTTGAGCTTCCTGTCCAGCGCCATGGCGATCCAGAATGCCAGGAGGTTGGCAAGGATCACGTTGCCCAGGGCGAAGAAGATCGTGAAACCCACTACTCCCAGATCGAACTTGTCCGCCCTCCAGGTAGACGCCAAAAGGGTTTTGAACTCGCCTATCGCGAACAGCTTCCGGGCCGCCGTTTGGACCACTTCCCTGTCTGCCGCGTCCAAAGGAGCAGCGAAGGAATCGACCGCGGACGCCAGGGCGGCTTCATCCTGGGCGAGCCCGGCTTTTTTTGCGGCGACCACGAAATCGTCCACATTCGAGCTGCTCAGCCTGCCCCAGGCCAAGGCAGGGAGGCTGTACAAAGGATCTTCGGCTTCGAATTCGTCCATCGCCGGCGAGAGGAGGTAGGAACTACCCTCTTTCGAATAAAAGCCGGCTGCCAGGGCCGCCTTTTCCTGGTCGAGCTTATCCAAAAAATATTTTTCAAACTGAGAAGCGTCCACCTGGGCGGGCAGGTCCGAGCTGGGGTTGAAGTAACGCTCCTCGTAGCGCCGGGGATAAAAGCGGGCATCTACCTCGCCGGTGAAGATAGATCTGTAATTTTCGAAGCCCACGTCCCTGTAAGTTTCGGGGCTGTAGCCGGATTTTTTCAGTATCCGCTCTAGCCTATAGCGCTTCAGGCCCGACAAGCCCTGGCGGGAGTATCTGCCCGTGGCGTCGAGGCTGTAGAGGGAAACCACGAAATCACGATCCGAACCCGGCGCTAGCCTGGAGAGAATCTGGGTCTCGAAGTCCGCCTTCTCCATGCTTATGGGGGTCTTGGGCGTGAGTCCGTCCCAGTTGGTAAATGAGATGCGCAGGCCTTGGCCGAAAGGCAGGAGGAAGAATATAGCGTAGAGGACGAAGGCAGGGACGGTGAAAAGCATGAAGTTGATCCGCCGCGTCGACTTTTTTTGAACCATCGCATCCCTCCTCGCCAGATACCGAAGATCGGCGCCGCCCGGCGCTCCAGGGGCGCCGTAAAGGAAAAAGACCGCCTCAAGGCGTTCGATAGAAGCCTTAAGGCGGTCTCCGCTTAGCGGATCAGCTGGTCGGAACGCTCATTTCTTGACGTTGGCCGCCCACTGCTTGTCGATGTCGGCTATGACAGCCTCGGCGGTCTTCTTGTTGAACACGTACTGCTGGGCGCCGTTCTTGCAGGCATCCTCGAACACAGCCGTCGGGTAGGAAGCGAAAGCCCAGGGATACGCCCCGTTCTTGCCCACCCCGGCCATCAGGTCCACGAAGGGGCCACCCAGCTTGGACACATCCGCTCCCTTGAAGGAAAGCGTGAGTTTGTAGTCCTCGACCCAGATCTTCTGGGCTTGGGGGCTTGCCAGCCACTCGAGGAACTTGAGGGCCGCCGCTTTTTTATCCGGCGCCGATTGGGCAGAAACGCCAAAGCAGGAGTCCACGTCGGCGTAGAATTTGTTCATGGCCGCGTCGTTGAAAATCGGGAAGGGCACGAAGCCGCAGTTGAGCTTGGGGTTGGTGCCGATGGCCGCTCCGTAGGACCAGAGCCCCTGGACCATCATCGCGGCCTTGCCTTCGGCGAAGGCGGCCTGCTGCTCGTTCCAGTTCCACTCCTCGGCGTTCTTGTCCATGTTGGCCCTATAAAAGTCGATGACTGAGAAGAGCTTGTCCGTATCCACCACGCCGTAGCTTGTCTTGCCGGCGTTCATGTCAGCCACGAACTTGTCGGCGGAGATTTTCTTTTCCGCCAGCAGGTTGGTGTGGACCAGGGTGATGAAATGGCCCATGGACCAGTTTTCCTTCAATAGGCCGGCGAAGGGCGTCATCCCGTTAGTGCGCAGGGTCCGGCATATCCTTTCGAGATCGCGGTAGGTGGCCGGAGGTTGGAGTCCGTACTTCGCGAAGATATCCTTGTTGTATATGATGCCGATGCCCGCGAAATCCATGGGAAGTCCCCATAGTTTGCCGTTCCAGGTAACCGCCGGCTTGGAGGAATCAACTACCTTGGCCAGCACCGGCTGCTTGGTCAGGTCCACCAGGTAACCCTTGGCGGCATACTCGGCCACCCTTGAGTAAGATTGCATCTGAAGGATGTCCGGAAGCTTACCCTGGGCAGCTCGGGCGCTCATGGTGGCGTCGGCGTCGTTGGGCACGATGAGAAGGTCCACGGTTATTCCCGGATTTTCCTTGACGAACTGGTCAACTAACTTCTTCAAGCCCTCCTGATTTTCCTGCTTGTAGTAGTAGAGTTCCAGCTTTTGCGCCCCCAGGGCGCCCGCAAAGGCGAATAACGCCAATAGGACAGCAAGGATTCGTTTCATCCTCGACCTCCTCGACCGAGCGGCGCGGCCTTTTTAAAAACCGCGGCTGATTACTCGATCTTCTGAGATTTTCAACCCCCTAATTAACGCTGTCAAGGATAATTCGGTCAGTGCTCCGGTTTCAGGAGGTGAACATTCGCCCCCTCCATCCCGCCAGCAAGAGACGTACCGGCTCGGAAGCCCAATCGGGGTAGGTCCAGGGCAGGGCATGGAAAGCTTTTTTTTCGTATATAAGGGTTAGCTCGGCGTAGATCCCGTCTCTGAGCGCGAGACGATGCGCCCTATCCTTCGTGGTCGCGAGGACGAAGCGCCCGGGGGCCAGGAGTCCCGGATCCAGATTCACCCTGCGTTTTCCCCCCACGGCAAAGTTCTCCTCGATCTCGTTTGTATCCAGCTTTATCCTTGCCAGGCGCGAAGGGTCGACAAGGGTTTCGAATTCGA
>CAYVOD010000038.1:0-17155 GCA_964453055.1 uncultured Treponema sp.
GCATCTTACGGGGAACGTTATTTGTCCACCGCCTTGTTTCACGACTCCGGAGCTGCGGAGAACGGGGCGGGGGAGCCGAACTCACCATGAGCGGAGGTGGCGGAATGTTCGCACAAATGCGCCAGGACATAGAGGCGGTCCGAGAACGCGATCCCGCTGCCCGTTCCTCGCTTGAGGTAGCCCTCGCGTATCCCGGGGTGCACGCCGTATGGATTCATCGCGTTTCCCACAGTCTCTGGAAAGGGGGCGCGCGGGTTTCCGCCCGCATCCTCTCTCAGCTGGCACGGTTTCTGACGGGCATAGAAATCCATCCGGGGGCTCGGCTGGGGAAGCGCCTCTTCATCGACCACGGCGCGGGAGTGGTTATCGGAGAAACCGCCATCGTGGGAGACGATGTCACCATCTATCACGGGGTAACCCTTGGCGGCGTTTCTCTCACCAGGGGAAGACGCCACCCGAGGCTGGGCGATAGGGTCACGATAGGGGCGGGAGCGAAGGTGCTCGGGAATATCTGCGTCGGTAACGACGCGAGGATCGGGGCTAACGCCGTGGTGGTGAAATCGGTTCCCCACGATTCGGTGGTAGTGGGGATCCCGGGCCAGGTTGTGCGAAAGCGGAACAGGCATCATCCGGGCGAAGGGCTGGACCTCGACCATTCGGCGCTTCCCGACGTGATCGGGGTATCGGTACGGGAAATTTTCCAGCGGCTTCAGGTCCTGGAGGCCCGTATTGCCCACGACAGATCGACCCGGGGGAGCGGAACCGGAGATGCAAAGCCGGGCGCCGACTCCCATTTCGACCGCGACGGGAGCTGGAGGGAGCCTGATTTCACGATTTGAGCGTTCTTTACTATTAGGGCATAAGGGAGTACTATTCCTTGCCTGAGGTGGGGCTTCAAGCCTTCCACCGATGGTATGTCGAATAAACGGAGTAAGCGTCATGCGTTCATACTTTATCGCCGGCAACTGGAAGATGCACAAGACCGCCGCCGAATCGGCAGCCCTGGCCGCGGAGCTCAAGAGCAAGCTTGAGGGCTGCAGGGAAAAGCTGATGGTGGCGCCGGCCTTCACGGCCCTATCGGAAGTGTCCAAGATCTTGGCGGGAAGCAATATCCTGCTTGGGGCGCAGAACATGGGCCCGGAGGAACAGGGCGCCCACACCGGCGAGGTTTCGGTGCTCATGCTCAAGGATCTCGGGGTCAAGGTAGTGATCCTTGGTCATTCCGAGCGGCGGCACAGCTACCTGGAGAGCGACGCGCTGATCAACAAGAAAGTGAAGCTGGCTATAGCTCACGGGCTGGAAGTCATTCTCTGCGTTGGGGAGACCCTGGAGGAAAGGGAATCGGGAAGGCTCGAGAACGTAATCGGGACCCAGCTCAGGGAAGGCTTGGCTGGCTTGAGCGCTACAGCCATGGAGAAGGTGACCATAGCCTACGAACCTGTATGGGCTATAGGCACGGGAAGGACTGCCAGCCCCGAGGACGCAGACGCCGTTCATGCTTTCTGCCGCAAGATTCTCGCCGCCCTTTACGGCGAGACCGTGGCCAAGGCAACGCTTATCCAGTACGGCGGTTCAGTCAAACCCGACAACGTGGCGGCCCTCATGGCTAAGCCTAATATCGACGGGGCGCTGGTAGGGGGGGCGAGTCTCAAGGCAGACAGCTTCGTTCCTATCGCGGCCTTCAGATAGCCCCGACTTTTTTCTCGTTTAGCCCTTGATGCTAAAGCTTGTTTCCATATAAGATACTGGACTGTCTCCGCCCTGGGCGGAGGCGGCTGATATTTTTGCATATTCGGGAGTCCTTACCATGGGTTTCTTCGCAGTCCTGCTCCTCATCCTCTTTGTAATCGTCTGCCTCCTGCTGATCTTCCTCGTCATCGTCCAGGATGAGGATTCCGATTCCATCGGCGGCATATTTTCCGGCGGTTCCTCCAGCGCCTTCGGCTCGAGAGCCTCGAATATCGTCATTAAAATAACCTACGTACTAGGGGCGCTCTTCTTCGTCACCGCTTTCGCCATGGCGATCATCAACAAATCCTCGACGGGCAATATCGAAGCGCTGGCTACCCAGCAGAGCCAGGAGGCCGGAAGCGCCGAGTGGTGGAAGGGCCAGGCGACTCAGGATACGAACGCCCAGGAGCAGCCCGCTCCCGCCGAATCTACGACACAGACGTCGAATTGACGCCTGAAGCGGCAATAGCCCTTCATTTGCATGTACAGATGCGCATTGCTGTCGTCGCGCTGAGCGAGAAAAGAAACGAACAGCTGAACCGGATACTCCAGGTTTTCGCCGAGGAATTTCGGGCCATGGGGCATAGCTGTGATGTTATGCAGAGCCCGTCCAGCGGACTTTCAGGTTACGATTTTCTCGTCTTTTGTTCCGATTTCGCGAGCATGTCGACGCTGAAAAGCAAAAAACTCGATCAAAGCCTTTCCAGCGCGGGATCTTTGGCTGGGAAACGTTCCATGGCTGTCCTCTTAAAGGGCCTGTTTTTTTCGAGCAGGAATTTAGGCCGCCTCATGAGCCTTCTCGAAAGACAAGGACTTGTAGTGGTCATGTCGGAGCTGGCCTCCGGCGCGGCAGAGGTCGCGTCCTTGGCCCGCGGCGCTCCTTTGATCCGAGGTTGAGGGCATGGAAAACTACTACGACGTTTTAGGCGTCCCTCCTGACTCGAATCAGAGTACGATAAAAAGCGCGTTCAGGAAAAAAGCCAAGAAATATCATCCAGACATGGAAGGTCCGGTACGCGGGAAGGCCGAAACCAAGGAATCGGGTTCCCGGGGGCGGCAAAAGGATGGTCAGGCGCCTGTGGCTTCCATGCGGGAATCGGCCATGCGCCTTATTCTCGAGGCCTACAGGATCCTCTCGGACGCGGAAAAACGAAGGGCCTACGATAGGAGCCTGAGGCGCCAGCAACTCGAGCACGGCGGTTTCGATTATAGGAGCTTCCTCAAATCCAGAAGCTTCGATCCGGAGAGCCAGGCCAAGCTGATTATTTTCGATCTTCTGCACGACCAGGAGGAGGAGGCCATCGCCGTGTACGAACGCTCCAAATCCTTTGGGGATTTCCGCCTGGAACGCTGGATCGACCGTGGCGAGGCCATGGACGCCGAGTACTGCCTGGCCGAGGAATATGAAAAAAGGGGCCGCTTGCTAAAAGCCTACGGGATTTACAAGCGGCTGATAGCCATGGAGCAGGAAAAAGCCTGGTTCAGGTATTACTTCGACGTGGTTACACTCAAGTTCAGGACCCTTCTGCTTCAGAAAATGCCCGGACGCATAGACGAGGACGATTATCTGGACAGGCTTGAAGAGGCTATCGAACTGGATATAAGCCTGAGGGATTCGGCTCAGTTCTTGAGGAAAAAGGCTGAGGTCCACCTGCGCAGGAAGGAATGGGAGCTCGCCAAGGACGCTTGGGACAGGGCGTCCCTGCTGGTTCCCAAGCTTCCGGGCCTTGCCGCGGTGAAAAAGCGTCTCCTCGAGGCGGGGCATTGAGTTTTCTTCGGATACTCGAGGCTTTTTCGCGTGTTATTATATATATTAAGCCGTCGCCGTGCTATCATGGACGGCACACCAACTTCTAAAGAGAGCGGAACACAATGATCAAACGCGTCCTACCGGGCATCCTACTTTTCGGTCTTCTTCAACTCCTGAGCGCCCAAACGACCATAGACAAGACTGTGGCGACGATCAAGCTGGTCAAGACGGAAGCCATATCGCAGCGCCAGCTGAAAAGCGACGTGGAAAGCCTCCAGAAAGCGTCGGGGACGACCTTTTCGAGCGAACAGATAAAGCAAGTCCTGGACGCGAGGATCAACAGCCTGCTGTTCGTCCAATACTGCGAAAGGGAAAAAATCAGCGTTTCCGATTCGGAAGTCGCCAAGGCGCTTGCCCAGATGAAGGCTTCCCTCGGCCAGGGGGCCACCGATGCCGATCTCGAGAAGCAGCTCAAGGCTACGGGAGTTTTTGCCGAACCCAAGGTTTACGTGAAGCAGAGGATGCTCTTCGAGACCTATGTGCAAACCAAGCATGCCGAAGCGCTGAAAACAGTCCTGAAACAACCTTCCGCCGATGAAATCCTGAAAGCCTACGACCTTTCCAAGGCTTCCATGGTGAGACCCGACACCATGAGGGTAAGCGTCCTCTATGTGGATACCCGGGGAAAGAGCGAAGCCGACGCGAAAAAGCAAAAGGATAGTCTTCAATCGGTGGCTAGCGCGCTGAAGATAAACCCCGCCAAGTTTGACGAATACATGCTCAGGGCCGGGGACGACGCTGGCTATAAGTCCATACCCTCTCTCTATATCGAGAAGACAGCCCAGAACAAGACGATTTTCGGGGCGGAGTTTTTCGATAGCGTGTTCAAGCTGAAGGCCGGGGATATCTCGCCGGTAATCGAATCGCCCACCGGATATCGCATCGTCAGGGCAAACGAATTCCTTCCCCAGAAGCAGCTTGGGCTGGCCGATACGGTGCCGGGGAACCCCACTATGACTATTCAGCAGTTCCTCGCCGTCCAGGTGGCCCAGGACAAGGAGAGCAGCTTCCTGGACAGCCTGGAGAAGGAACTGATCGCCAAGCTCAGGGCTGAGGCGAGCATAAAGATATTCGAAGAACAGTTGAAATGGTGACGGGACACTAGGATGTCGGCGAGAAGAAAAGCGAGAATACTGGCATTCCAGGCCCTCTATGCCTGGGAGGCGTCGAAGTCCTCCACGGAGGAGCTTCTCGGCCTTGCTTGGCTCGAACCGGAAAAACTGAGCCAGATGGACGAGGAGACCGTGGCCTTCGCCCGGCTCATGATTGCCCAGGCGGTGGAGAACGCCGCCGAGATCGATCGCAGGATCTCCAGGCATCTTGCCCACTGGCCCTTCGAGCGGCTCAAGAAGGTGGATTTGGCCATTCTGAGGATGGGCGCGGTCTGCCTGCTTTTCCAGCCCGAAATCCCTCCGGGGATAAGCATCGACGAGGCGATCGAGATCGCCAAGGAATACGGCTCCGAGGAATCCTATAAATTCATAAACGGGGTGCTGGACGGCATACGGAGGGACCTGGAAACGGAAAGGACGCGGCAGCCCACATGATCAGGCGAAAAAACGACGAACAGATAGAAGGAATCAGAAAATCCTGCGCTCTGCTTTCCCGCCTTCTTTCAGAGATCAGGCCGCTGGTACAGCCTGGAGCCAGCCTTCTCGAGCTGGACGGCTTCGCCAGGGACTTCATCCAGAGCCATGGAGGGCGTCCCGCCTTTTTGGGTTACGAGGGCTATCCCGCCACTCTTTGCCTTTCGGTCAACCAGGTGGTGATCCATGGCATTCCCGACAAGCGACGTCTTCTGGAGGGCGATATTGTCGGGCTGGATTGCGGGATCGACCTGAACGGGTACTTTTCCGACGCGGCGGTAACCTGGGGCGTCGGCAAGGTTAGCCCCGAAGCCGAGCGGCTGATGCGCGTAACCAGGGAATCCCTGGACGAGGCCATCGACGCAGTGAATCCCGGGGCGCGAATACACGATATCTCCAGGGCTGTCTTCAGGCAGGCTACCGGCGCTGGCTTCGGTGTCGTCCGGCAATACTGCGGCCACGGGGTAGGGCTGGAAATGCACGAGGACCCACAAATCCCCAATTACGTTTCCCCGGGCCCTAACCCCCGCCTCCTTCCAGGCATGGTGCTGGCGATCGAACCAATGATCAACGCCGGCACGGGCGACGTGCGGGTTCTGGACGACGACTGGACCGTGGTCACCCTCGATGGCGCACTGTCCGCCCATTATGAGCATACCGTCCTCGTAACCGAGACTGGACACGAAGTGCTCACCTCCTGGCGATTTTGAGAATTCCTCGGTACTGAAAACCAGCCGGCGCGACGAAGACGTTAGGGCGGCCGGGTTTCCCATTCCATTTTCCGATATTTTCTCCAGTAACGAAATTCGGTATTTTTTATTTTAAGAGTTAGGACCCATGCAGAGCCAGGTGGCAAAGGAAGGGTCTTATCGGATTGCAGCTCGGATTAGCAAAGGAGAAATAATATGGCATCCGGAAAGAATCTCTATTCCAAAAAATTCTTTATAGCGAATCTCATCATACTTGGGGTGATTATCGGCTTCGCCTTCGCCTTCCTGGGCGGGCGGAGCTTTCTTCGGGGAGCAGGCACCACTCTTCCGGTCGTCGAAGCCGAGACCCCGAAGGTGCAAGTCAGCCCCGAGATAGGCGCCGCCCTCTCCCAGGCCGAATCCCTGCAGACGGCTTTCCGCTATGTGGCGGATACGGTGCTGCCCTCGGTGGTCGAGCTCAAGGTGGTGGATAAGGCGACCGAGGCTCCCAAGGCCCAGCCCAGCATTCCCTGGGAATTCTTCTTCGGCCCCCAGGACAACCAGGATAACCAGGAGACGCCTCAATATAGGCAGGAAGGGCTTGGATCAGGCGTAATCGTGCGCAGGGACGGGAAAACAGTGTATGTCCTCACCAACAATCATGTCGCGGGCAACGCCGAAAAGATTACCGTGATCATGAGCGACGGCAGGGAATACGCCGGGAGCCTGGTAGGCGGCGACGACCGCAAGGATATAGCCTTGGTGAAGTTCGAAACGAACGACGAGAACATAGTCGTCGCTAGCCTGGGCGATTCATCCAAGGTAAGGGTCGGTGACTGGGCTATAGCCTTGGGCAGTCCCTTCGGCCTCATCTCCTCGGTAACCGCGGGCATCGTGAGCGCCGTGGGCAGGGACGGGGGCCCCGACGGAAACATCAACGACTTCATCCAGACCGATGCCGCGATCAACAAAGGCAATTCGGGCGGAGCCCTGGTCAACATAAGAGGACAGGTCATCGGCATTAACACCTGGATCGCTTCGACGACCGGCGCTTCGGCCGGCCTTGGCTTCGCGATTCCCATCAATAACATCAAATCGGCAATCGACGATTTTATCCAACACAAGGCGGTGCGCTACGGCTGGCTGGGCGTCAGCCTCTTGGACATGAGCCAGGACAGGGCGACCATGGAAGCCCTGGGCCTAAACGGGCAGAAGGGAGCCTTCGTGTCCAGCGTGTTCAAGAACGGACCTGCGGATAAGGCGGGCATTTTGGCCGGCGATTACATAACCGCCATCGGCGGAGTGGAAATAAAGAGCCAGGATGATCTAGTGCGCAGGGTGGGGGATATTCCGGCGGGAAATACCACGACCATAAATCTTGTCCGCGGCGGGGAGCGATTGAACCTTTCGGTTAAAATCGACCTTAGGGATACCTCCGTGGCAAGCAACAACAAGGACCTCTTCCCCGGACTCTCGGTCATTTCCCTGGATTCGGATGCCATCGACAAATCCAAGCTGCCCGAAAACGCCAAAGGCGGGCTCTTCGTCACCGACGTGGCCGCCCGAAGCCCCGGCTCGGTCATGGGCTTGAGGGCAGGGGACATAATCATTAAGGTCAATGACCAGAATCTCAAGGGAATTGTCTGGTTCTACAAGACCATCAACGATCCGGCCAACAAGAAATTAAGCTTCACCATCGTGAGGGACGAGCAGATAATCGACACACTTGCATATAATAAAAACTAAAGGTATATTCGATTCTTCAACCCCGGTAGCCGCCTCCCCCATTGCGGGGGAGGCGGCTGCCCTTCGGGCTTTTTACGATAGGCTCATTCCCGATTCCGGGCTGAAGGGAGCCTGAAGCCTGAACGGGATCCTTTTCCCTCGAGAGGTTCCGATGCACAAGGAATTCGTTCCCTACGATACGATCCGCAATAACGCCATAAAGCTCGCCTACAGGATCTACAAGGACGGCTTCGTTCCGGACGTAATCTATGTGTCCCTTCGCGGAGGGGCCTATATGGGAAACGTCATGAGCGAGTATTTTAAGTTCATCCGCGGCGAGGAGCGGCCTGTCTTCTACGCGGCCGTGGTCGCCCGCTCCTACCTGGGCGTAAGCAGCCAGGAATCGGTCAAAATCGATGGCTGGACCTATAATCCGGACTTTCTGCGGGGAGGGGACAGGGTGCTTCTCGTCGACGACGTCTACGATTCAGGCAGGACCATCAACCACCTGGCCAGGGTGATCATAGAACGGGGCCTGGCGAGGGATCAGGTCAAGATCGCAGTCCACGATTACAAGATCCGCGAATACCTGCCCGACTCGCAGCCTTTCAAGCCCGACTACTGGTGCAGGAAGATCGAAATGGTAAAGCCCGAGGATGAGACCTGGATCCACTATATGAGCCATGAGCTGGTCGGCCTGACTCCCGAGGAAGCCCAGCGCCACTATGTCTCCGCCGATCCGGAGCTGGCCGAGCCCATGCGGCTTGTCACGGGAGCTTCAAGGGGCTAGATTACCGTTCCAGCTGGAACTACCATGTTCTTGGGTATCACGATGACGCCGTCCACTATGTAGTGGGTGGCATATTCGCCCTCCTGCCTGGGCAGGTCGTCGATGCCTATTCGACAGTTGTGCCCGATTCTCGCGTTCTTGTCGATTATAGCCTTTCTCAGGATGCTCCCCCCCCCGATGCCGATGTTGGGAATTCCCCTGCGCTCGTTGAGTTTTTTCTCCTCTTCGCTTTCGTAATGGTCGGCGCCCATGCATACCACTCCGTCCAGGCTCGCTCCCGATTCGATGATGGTTCGTATTCCGACTATGGAGCGGCGGATCGAGGCGTTGGTTATGATGCAGCCGTCGGTGGCGAGGGCCTGGTTGAGGGTGCAGTAGTTAAGCTTTGACGAGGGCAGATTCCGGTTATGGGTGTAGATGGGGTTTTCCTCGTCGTAGAAATTGAACCTGGGATTGATGTCGGTGAGCTGGATATTGGCGTCGTAAAAGCTCTTTATGGTCCCTATGTCTTCCCAGTAACCGTCGAAGAGATAAGCGTTGATTTTTTCCCTGCCGAGGATCTCGGGGATCACTTCCTTGCCGAAATCGTTGGCGTCCCCCGCCAGGGCTTCTTCCATCAGGTCGGCGTCGAAAATATAGATGCCCATGCTGGCAAGGTACTCCTTCTCGGGGGAGGAGCCCGCGGGCCTTATATCCTGGGGCAGCCTAAATTCGGATATGTCCTTGCTCGGGCCGGGCTTCTCCAAAAACTTTTCGATGAAGGAATCCGACCCCGCCTTTATGATACCGAGCGCCGAGGCGGTTTCCCTGTCCACCAGGGTTCCCGCTATGGTGAGCCTGGCCTTGGACTTTAGGTGCTGCTCGAACATTTCGTCCAGGTTCATCCTGTACAGCTGGTCCCCGGAGACTATGAGGTAATGGCTGGGTTTCTGGGGCCTGAAATGTATCAGGTTCTTTCTTACGGCGTCGGCGGTTCCTTCGTACCAGCCCGAATGGACCGGGGTTTGTTCGGCGGCGAGGATTTCGACGAATCCGCCGGAAAAGCTATCGAAGTTATAGGATCTGGCAATGTGGAGATGAAGGCTCGCGGAATTGAACTGGGTGAGAATGAATATTTTCCTGAATCCTGCGTTGATGCAGTTGGAGATAGGAATATCCACGATGCGGAACTTGCCGCCGAATGGCACGGCGGGTTTGGAGCGTTCCTTGGTGAGAGGGAATAGGCGGGTTCCTTTGCCCCCGCCCAGGACGATGGACAAGACTTTCGGCATATACTCCCCTTTCACGCTTGAGTCGGCGCAAGTATAGGTATACATCTGTTTACCTGCGCGCCCCGCGTGTATAAAGTATAGCCTATGATGCAGAAAGCCGCTACAAAATTCGCCGGCGATTTCCTGGCCTGGCTGAAGGCTCAGGGCGATGTCGCATGGAGCAGCGCGATAAGCCCGAGAGAGCCAGAGTACGCCAAGCTGCCGGAGGATTTGGATCCAACTCTAGCCAAAGCCCTGAAAGATCGGGGCATTTCCTCCCTTTATGCGCATCAGGCCGAATGCTATCGATTAGGCAGGGCGGGAAAGAATTTTGTCGTCGTCACCCCCACGGCCTCAGGCAAGACCCTCTGCTACAACCTGCCGGTGGTGCAGACCTTGCTGGAGAACAAGGAAGCCAGGGCTCTCTATCTTTTCCCGACCAAGGCCTTGTCCCAGGACCAACAGGCGGAACTTAACGAAATAGCCCTAGGCGGAACCCTGCCGCTCAAGATACATACCTATGACGGGGATACTCCCTCCTCCCTGCGCACAGCCGCCCGAAGCAGCGGCAGGATCGTCATCAGCAATCCTGACATGCTTCATTCCGGCATCCTGCCCAATCACGCGAAGTGGATCCGGTTTTTCTCGGACCTGCGTTACGTGGTGGTGGACGAGATGCACAGCTACAGAGGCGTGTTCGGGAGCCACGTGGGCAACGTCCTGAGGCGGCTTAAGCGTATAGCGGCCTTTTACGGCGCGAAACCGAGTTTCATACTCTGTTCGGCCACCATCGCAAATCCCTTGATCCTCGCCGAGGCCCTTATCGAAGAGCCTCTGGAGCTGGTGGAAAAAAACAGCGCCGGTTCGGGGGAAAAAACCATCGTTTTTTATAATCCTCCCCTGATCGACAGCGTACAGGGCCTACGCAGGAGCAGCGCCACCGAGTCGCAGAAGATAGCCCTGGAGCTGCTGCGCCGAGGGATCAAGACCATTCTCTTCGCCCGCTCGAGGCTTAAGGTGGAGCTTATCGCCTCCTACATGAATCAAAGCCTGGCCAATCCCTACAACGACAACGAGGGCATCAAGGTATCGGCATACAGGTCCGGCCTCCTTCCAACCGAGCGCAGGGCGATAGAAAAAGGCCTGCGGGAAGGCAGCATCCAGGGAGTGGTAAGCACCAACGCCCTGGAGCTAGGAATCGATATCGGCGGCCTGGACGCCTCGGTGATAGCCGGGTACCCGGGCAGCAGTTCTTCCTTCTGGCAGCAGGCGGGAAGGGCCGGCAGGCGAGGGGGCTCTTCCCTGGCCGTCATCGTGGCTTCCGCATCGCCTTTGGACCAGTATTTCGCCACCCACCCCGAGTATTTCCTCTCCCGGGGACCCGAGGAAGCTCGGGTGGACCTGGACAATCCCTACATTTTCGTCGACCACAGCAAGTGCGCGGCCTTCGAGCTTCCCTTCGCCGAGGGCGAGGCTTTCGGCCAAGGTCCCTGGGCGCCTGGGCCCGAACCCTCTCGGGGCGATCCGGCCGATCGCCTGAGGGAGCGCGCGGAGCTTACCGCCGAAGCCCTCGGCATGCTGGAAGAGGGGGGAACCCTGCGGCGCACCGGCGGCCGCTGGTACTGGGCGGACGAAGGCTACCCCAGCGAGAAAATCTCGCTCCGCTCGGCCCTGGCCGACAATGTCGTGATAGTGGACGAAACCGGAGGCGGCTCGAGGGTGATAGGCGAAATGGACAGGCCCAGCGCCAAGGAACTGATCTTCGACAACGCCGTTTACATTCACCTAGGGACCCAGTACATGGTCAAGAAGCTGGATATCGAGAACAAGGTCTGCCGCGTTGAGCGGAAGGATGTCGATTACTGGACCGACGCTGTGGTCAAGACTGACCTGAAGGTGCTGACCGAGGACCTCAGGTCGGCCCAGGCCGATTCGAAGGGTTTCTCCTCGGTGCTTGGCGACGTGCTGGTGAGAAGCCAGGCTGAAAAATACAAGAAACTGCGGTATCACAGTCATGAAAACGTGGGCTTCGGCGAGATTTCCCTCCCTTCAGAGGAGATCCAGACCAGGGCTCTGACCTTGATATTCTCCCCCGAGAGCGAGTCGGGGGCCTTCCTCCAGACTTTAGGTCCGGCCACCGCCGCAGCCGTGCTGGTAGGAGCGGCGAGGCTAATCCGCGACCTCGCGCCCGCCTTCATCCTCTGCGACCCGAGGGACCTGGGAGTCTCAGAACGGGTCAGGGATCCCCATTACTTACTGCCGGCCATCCATCTCTACGACAAGTATCCCGGCGGCACCGGCCTGTCCGAAGCCCTGGCCGAAAAAATAAAGCCTCTCTTCGGCGCGGCGCTCGAGCGCTTGGCCGCCTGCCCCTGCAAGGAAGGCTGCCCCTCCTGCATTGGTCCTGATCTGCCGGGACAAGGAGGGCCTGATTCCGGAGCAAAAGATTCCAAGTCACTGACCCTTCAATTTCTGCGGCGCTGCGGCGCCTAGGGCGGGGAGTAGGGATTGGCAAGCATCAAGGGAAGGCTGGCCAGGCTCAAGACCACGATCATGCCTGGCCAGGACGCTGGGGGCAGTACGCTGAGGGCGGAAAGGGCGGAGAATTCCTCGGACGACCGATCCTTCATCCCGGGCTGGCGCAGGGTCGAGGGGAGCCTCTTCGAGCGGACCCTCGTTACCTCGCTCCGCCTGGACGAAGAAGAGAAGGATAACTTCGATTCCCTGCCTTTCCTGGCCAGGCGAAGGCCGGACGCGGAAAGCACGGCCGCCGGGGCGGAAGGGCAGCGCTTAGGCATGCCGAGGCAAGCCCGCCCTGAAGTCCCGATAGCCTTCGCCGAGCTTTCGTTTTTCGATCTGGAGACCACCGGGCTTTCGGGCGGCTCCGGCACTCTTGCCTTTCTCGCTGCGGTGGGATATTTCAGCGACCAGGCCCTGCACATCCATCAGCTTTTCATCGACGATTTCCCCGGGGAAAGGATCTTCCTCGAGCGCCTGATAGGGCTGCTCTCGCTAAGGCCGAACTTAGTCAGCTTCAATGGAGCCAGCTTCGATCTGCCCCTGCTGCGGACTCGCTGCGTCCTCAACGGATTGAAAATCCCGGACTTTTTCCATATCGACGCACTTCGCCTGAGCCGTCGAATCTGGAAGAAACCCATCGGATCATGCTCCCTCCAGTCGCTGGAGGACTCCATCCTCGATTTGTCCAGGCAAGACGACGTGCCCGGTTTCCTCATCCCGAGGTTATGGCTGGATTTTATAAAGTCGGAGAAGAGAACGGCAGAATCCTTGTCCTTGATGGAGAAGATAGCCGAGCACAACAGTCTGGATGTCCGTAGCCTGGCGAGGCTTTTTCTGATCCTGGAAGGCCTGTTCTCGATCTCCGGTCCGCGCTGGAGAGAATTCAGGGCCGATCCCGTGGCGCTGGGCAGGGAATACTTGTTTTTGGGAAGAAAGGACAAGGCCTTGGAATTGCTGTACTCAGCCGGGGACTACGGCGACGAGGAGGCTTTAGCCCTGCTGGCGAGGCTGTATAGAAGATCCAGGGATTATGAGGGCTGCAGGGAGGTTCTGCGCAGGCTCGAGGGCAGGAGTTTCCCTGTCTGCATAGAAATGGCGAAATGTTTCGAGCATGTGGAAAAAGATCCGAAGAGGGCGCTGCTGCAAGCCAAGGAGGCGGAAAGGCTTGCAGGAGCAGGAAGTCTCAGGCTTTCGCGGACCGGGAAAGAAAGATTGGAAAGGAGAATCAGGCGCTTGCAGGGAAAGCTGGCTAACGATCGGCCCTGAGGGTGTCGCCGAGCTGCCCGCAGGCTCCCATGACGCCGCGGCCGCGATGCATGCGCTGCACGCAGACCACCCCGCGGGAAGCTAGATAGTCGGAGAAATCCTTGAGCTGAGTCTTGGTTGGTTCCTTGAAGGGGAGTCCCGGAACGCTGTTCCAGGGGATGATATTGACCTGGGCCTTCAGCGGGCCGATCCAGCGCAGCAGTTTTTCGGCGCTCTCCCGGTCTGCGTTCCTGTCGCCCAGGAGCACTAGTTCCAGGGTGATCCTTTCCCTGGTCTTCGCCTGATATTCCAGCAAGGCGGCTTTCAGCGCAGACAAATCCCAGCGTTTGTTCACCGGCATTAGTTCGGTGCGCAAGTCCTCGTCGGCGGTGGTGAGAGATACGGCGAGCCGCAGCTTAGGTCCGTGCTCGGCAAGGTCGAGAATGCCCGGAACGATGCCGCTGGTGGAAATGGTGATTTTCCGCAGCGACATGCCGACACCTTCCGGATCCGAGAGGAGGGCTACCGCCTTTCGCACCGCCCGTAGATTGAGCAGCGGTTCTCCCATGCCCATGAAGACCACGTTCGAGATAAAACCCCGCCTTTCCTTGAGAAAGTAGAATTGCTCCATAATTTCGTCGGGGCCCAGGTCTCGCAGGAAGCCGAGGCTGCCTGTGCGGCAGAATTGGCAGCCCATGGGGCAACCCACCTGGGAGGAAAGGCAGGCTGTCTTTCTGCCTTCTATATCCTCCAGGAGGACGCATTCCACCGCCGCCCCGTCCCTGAGCCTGATCTGGAGCTTGAGGGAGCCATCCTCGTCCTCCAGGGCCGAACTCACGCCGGAGGAACGCAGGCCGCCGAATCGCTGCTCAAGGAGGGAGCGAAGTTCCTGGGGGAGGTTGGACATGGCTTCGAAACTGGAGGCTCCCTTCACGATCCAGGAATACAGCTGCTTGGCCCTGTAGGATTCCTCCAGGCCGCAGGCTTGGGCGATCTCCCGGGAGTCCATGCCTGAAAGAAACACCGGCAAGCGAGAACCAGCGCCCAAGGATTCATCCATACGCGCTTATGCCTGCTTAGGCTTTCGCCCCGAGCTTTACCAACGCTTCGTTGATGAAGGGATTCTTGATGCCCAGCTTGGTGAACTCGGTGAGCACCTCGACCGCCTGCTGCCGTTGTCCTGCGGCGATATAGCACTGGGCCAGCTCGAGGTAAATTCGATAGTTCTTGGGGTCGTTCTGGATGAGCATGCGGAGGGAGGTAATGGCTCCTTCCCATTTGCCCTGGATCCTGGCGATGACGGCCAAGCCCAGAATAGCGTAGACATCGAATTCGATATTGAGGGCGTCTTCGTAGTATTTGGTAGCCTTGTCGAAATCCCCGAGGTTGCGGTATGCGTCGCCGGCCCTGGTGAGAATTACCTTGTTCCGGGGATCCTTTTCGAGGATCTTGTTCCAGTAGGTAAGGGAGCTGCCCTGCTTGCCTACTCCCCTGTAGCAGTCCGCGATGCCGAAGAGCGCGTAGAAGTTGTCGGGTTCCCTTTCCAGGGCCTTTTCGAAATAGGGGATGCCCCGGTCGAACTGCTTGAGTTTGCGGTAACAATTGCCTATTGAGGTCAGCACCCTGATATCGACCTTGTCGCCCTGAAGTTCGACCATGCGCTGCCAATAGACAAGGGCTTCCTTGTATTCTTTGAAATCGTAATGAAGGTGCCCCAGGCCTATGAGGGCGTAATGATTGTCCGTCTCCATCTCCAGGACTCGCTGGTAGACAGCCTTGGATTTCCTGAAATCATGAACCTTCCTGTAGGCATCGGCCACCCTGGTCAGCACGGTGATATTCGTGTTGTCGTGCAGGAGATACTGTTCCCAGATTTCGATAGCCTTATGGTATTGGTTGAGAGCTTTGTAGCAATCGGCCAGCCCAAAGAGGGCGTAGGAATTGCCAGGATGGAATACCAGGCAGCGCCGGTAGTGATCGGCAGCTTCACGGAAGGCGCCGCGTTTTCTCGCCGCATCGCCCAAGCCCACCAGGGCGTAATTGTTTTCCTTGTCTTTTTCCAGAATTTGGGCGAAGCATTCCACAGCCTCGTCGAAACGATTTTCCTTAAGCAGTTGATAACCTTTTTTCGAGGCTTCGGATATTTCGTTCGCCTCGCTTGTCTCGTTTTCCAGGGCTTCGGCCGCATTAAAAACATCTTCGTTCTCGGTGGGACTTAGATCTTGAGCCATATTTTTTATCCTCGCATCAGAAAGCGTATTTTATGATAATGTACGTTTTTACCTTATCCTATTTCGAAATGCTTTCTGTATGTTAATAAACTATATGATATATATGGTCGAAAAGCAAGGCTGATGGGGAAAAAACTTGAGTCAATCCAAGGACTTGTCTTTTCGGTAAAAACGAACGATAGACCGGCCGTACCTGCGCTCGTCCTCGAGTAGCAGCCTATCGACTTTATCCGGCAGCCTGTCTTCCCTTGGAAAATGGATGAGGAGAAGGCCTCCGGCCAGGAGGCTTTCTTTTTTCGAGAGGAGCTTAAGCAGGTCAAGCCTGTACGAATAGGGAAAGGGCGGGTCCAGAAAAACCAAATCGAAGCCTTCACGGTTCCTGGCCAGGAAGAGTTCGGCGGGCTGTGCCTTGCATTCGATATGCTTTTCGGATATCGATACGTTCCTGAGAAGGGTGGGGAATTTCGTCCTGTCCCGCTCCACGCATGTCACAGGATAGGCGCCCCGGGAAGCCGCTTCCAGCGCAATGATGCCCGAGCCTGAAAAGAGATCCAGGAAGGACAAGCCCGTAAGGTCTCCTAGTATCGCGAAAACCGATTCCCTCATCCGGTCCATGGCCGGCCTGATTTCCATGCTGGAATCGGGAAGCTCGATGGTGCGGCCGCAATACGCTCCTCCGGTGATTCTCATGGGCTACCACTGCCTGGACTTGAAGTCCCTGCGGATCTCCCGGTCCAGATCCCTTTCCTTAATGGCGGAGCGCTTGTCATAGGCTTTCTTGCCCTTGCAGACCCCCAACTCGATCTTGACCAGTCCTGTTTTCAGGTAAACCGAGAGGGGGATGAGGGTGTAGCCTTTTTCCCGTACCCGGCGGTCGATGCGCTTGATCTCCTGCCTGTGCAGGAGCAGGCGCTTAGGCCTGTCCGGGTCGTGGCCGAACACCGAGGAGTAAACATACTCGTTGACATGAAAGTTTTTAAGCCAGATCTGGGATTCCTTGAGCTCGGCATAGGAATCGGGAAAGGAAAAGCGGCCCTCCTTGATGGACTTGACCTCGCTCCCTTTCAGTTCGATGCCGCATTCCATGCTTTCTTCGACGCTGTAGTCGAAGCGCGCCCTCCGGTTGAGGGAGAGAACTTTTACGTGCTCGGGAATGCTCATGGATTCAGCAGCGCTGGCCTGAAGCCCAGGTAAGGGCTGCATCGGGCCGGTTCGAACCCGCCTCGGGAGTAAAGGCCGATGGTGCCAGGCTTGTTGGCCCACGAGCCGCCCCGGACCGATCGCTCCGAGCTCTGGAGCCTGTCCGCCGCGAAGGCGGGATAGGGCCGGTAGCTGTCCGCGCTCCACTCCCAGACGTTGCCGAAGAGGTCGGCTAGGCCGGATTTGTCCAGTCCGGCGCTGCCGGCGCGATCCGGGCCGCCGCGCCTGCCGTCGGACCAAACCCCCGCCGGCTTGCCTTCGCCTGCCCCGTCCGCGAGCCCGGATCGCGCCGCGGCTTCCCACATGGCCTCGCTGGGCAGCCCCAACCGGTACGCGCCTGAAAGAGAGGAGAGCCATTCGCAGTAAGCCTGCGCAGCG
>CAYVOD010000039.1:0-9379 GCA_964453055.1 uncultured Treponema sp.
TGGGCGCTGAGGGGCTCGAACCCCCGACCTACTGGGTGTAAACCAGCCGCTCTGACCAACTGAGCCAAGCGCCCTGAACACGCTTCGGCGCGTCGCGCCAAAGCGTCAAGAAAATAGCACACTTGACAACGAGGGTCAATACAGATGAGTTTACACGGCATGGGCTTGGTCGCCGTCGGGCATGTTCTACTGGATTATATAGGTCAGGCTTACGGGGATGCAGCCTCGCTGATCGAACCATTTCCATCCCATACCCATGTCGATCCGGCCACAATGGCCGAAATCGTTAGGTCCCTGAGTCGGGACAAAAAAAGCTTGTCCCGATGGCGCTCGGGCGGCGGCTCGGCCAATGCCGTCAAAGCTTGGGCTCGACTGGGGCTTCCCGCCAACCTCGTAGGTTGCGTCGGAAGGGACGATGGCGCCGCTTTGCTAAGGCAAGAGCTCAGCGGGACCTTGCCGAACCAGGAAAGCGGGCAGGCCGGCATCGAGCCGATCCTGTTCGAATCCGACAAACCGACGGGTCGATTCTGCCGTTTCGACACTCCCGGGGGCAAGAAAATAGTCGCCTCCCCAGCCGCAGCCAGGGATATACGCCGCTTCGACATTCCTGAAAAACTCTTCGTCGAAGGCAGTATCCTGCATATCGACGGCTTGCTCATAGACAATCCGGCCTGGCTCGACAATATCGCGTCTAGGGCGATAGCCGCAGGCATGATCGTTTCTCTGGACGTCTCGACGCCCTTCAACGCGATGCGGCGGGGTGCTGAGATCGTCGAATTCGCTCTACGACGCTGCGATTTCGTCTTCGCGAACGAGGCGGAATGGGGCGCTCTGTGCAGGGCTGCCCCTGGCGAGTTCTTCGCCGGCTCGGATACTGTATGGGTAGTCAAGCGCGGGGCGGATGGCGCTTCGGCGCTGGAAAAGGGGCGCTGGATCGAGGAACCCGCGGCGCGGATATGCCGGCCAGAGGACGATATCGGCGCCGGGGACGCTTTCGCGGCGGGCTTCTTGGCCGCGCGCATGGAAGGCGAGGCGGCGGCCGGCTGCCTCGCAAGAGGGAACGAGAACGCCGCCCTTTTGCTTTCCGGGCGGATGCGGCCTTAGGCGAAAGCCAGGTGAACACTTGGCGCCGTTTACGGATCTTATTACATTCTAAGAGGCGGCTCATTATCCAGGATGACGCGATAACAAAGTGATGCGATAATCCGGCTAGGGTGTTCCGCCATTACAATAACGACAGGAGCAGCTATGCCCGACAACGATATCATCCCAATCGACCAGATATTGCCTTCCAAGCTTCCGGTCATATCCCTGATAGGCAGGCCTATTTTCCCAGGAATTTTCACTCCCATTATGATAGCCAACCCCCCGGACATCCATATTGTCGAGCAAGCCATGGCGGCCGACGGGATGGTGGGCTTGGTGCTGGCCAAAGAGGAAGAACCCTCGGAAGGACCCAATCTCTACTTGGTAGGCACAGCGGCCAAGATAGTCAAGCGGATCAATTTGCCCGACGGGGGCATCAATATATTCATTTCTACCCTCAAGCGTTTCAAGATAAAGAAATTTCTAACCAAGGAAACCCCGGTCTACGTGGCGGCAAGCTATCTGGACGACACGAACGACGATACCGACGAGATCAAGGCCCTCACCAGGGCGCTCTTGGGCGAGATGAAGCAGATATCCGAAAACAATCCGCTTTTCTCCGAGGAAATGCGTCTCAACATGATCAATATCGACCATCCGGGCAAGATCGCGGACTTTATCGCTTCGATCCTCAACGTAGACAAGAAAGAGCAACAGCGGGTGCTCGAGACCACCGACGTCCACGAACGCATGGAGCTTGTACTCATCTTCATAAAGAAGGAACAGGAGCTCTTGAGGATACAGAAGCGTGTCCAAGCCGAGATAAACGAGAAAATCGAAAAAAGCCAGCGTGAGTATTTTCTCAAGGAAGAGCTCAAGGCGATAAAACAGGAACTCGGCCTTCCTTCTGACGCAAAAAGCTCGGAATACCAGAAGTTCAAGGGCAAGATCGAAAGCTTCGGCTTCGAGGGCGAGATCAAGGAGCAGGTGGAGCAGGAGCTGGAGAAATTCAATCTCATGGATCCCTCGTCCAGCGAGTACATAGTCACCCGTAACTGGCTCGATCTCATTTCATCCTTGCCCTGGAAAAAGGAGCTTTCCAGCGATTTCGACATGAAAAAAGCCCAGGACATACTCGAGGGCGACCATTACGGGCTCCACGACGTCAAGGACAGGATCGTGGAATACCTGGCCGTGCGCAAGCTTAAAAAAGATTCCAAAGGCTCGATTCTCTGCCTTGTGGGCCCTCCCGGGGTGGGGAAGACCAGCGTCGGCAGGTCCATCGCCCGGGCGATGGGCAAGGAATTTTTCCGCTTCAGCGTGGGCGGCATGAGGGACGAGGCCGAGATAAAGGGGCATCGGAGAACTTACGTGGGCGCCCTGCCGGGCAAGATCATCCAGGGGCTCAAGATAAGCAAATCCCGCGACCCAGTGTTCATGATCGACGAGATCGACAAGATGGGCGCATCGTACCAGGGCGATCCATCCAGCGCCCTTCTGGAAGCGCTGGATCCGGAACAGAATTTCAGCTTCCGCGACCATTATCTCGATCTTCCCTTCGATATATCCAATATTTTCTTCATAACCACGGCCAATACCCTGGATACCGTTCCCAGGCCGTTGATCGACCGCATGGAGGTGATCCAGATCCCGGGCTATATCGACAGCGAAAAGCTGGAGATCGCCAAGCATTATCTCATCCCCAAGAGCCTGGACAAAAATGGGCTTAAAAAGACCGACCTGCGCTATACCAGGGACGCGCTGCTCTATATCGCCGAGAGCTACGCCCGGGAAGCCGGGGTGCGGAATTTCGAAAAGTACTTGGACAAGATACATCGGAAGGTCGCCAAGTCGATCGTCTTGGCCCCCGAGGGCAGTGAGCGTAAAAAGATAAACGTGGACAAGGCAGGGGTGCAGAGGTACCTGGGCAATCCTTTGTTCAGGGACGACGACATAAAAAAGGCTTCCAAGCCAGGCATGGCAGTGGGATTGGCCTGGACTTCCATGGGCGGCGACACCCTCATCATCGAGGCCGTGGCCAATCCCGGCAAGGAAGGATTCAAAATCACCGGGCAGATGGGCTCGGTCATGCAGGAGTCCGCGAGCATCGCCTATACCTTCGTCAGGGGCATATCGGCCCAGGATTTCGGGGTCGGGGCAGATTTTTTCGAGGGAAGGCAGATACATCTGCATATTCCCGAGGGAGCGACACCCAAGGACGGCCCCTCGGCCGGCATCACCATGGCTACGGCGCTTCTTTCCCTGGTAATCAAGAAGCGGATAAAGGACAGGCTGGCCATGACTGGTGAGCTTTCCCTCACGGGGCAGGTGCTGCCCATCGGCGGCCTCAAGGAAAAGACCGTCGCGGCCCGGAGAAACAAGATAAAGGATATCATCATTCCGGCCGCTAACGAAAAGGATCTTGCTGATATCCCAGAGCATGTCAGGAAGGGGATTCGTTTCCACCCCGTCGAGCGCATGGAAGAGGTGATCGATATAGCCTTCGGGCTGTGATAAAATCCCGGGGCATAATGAAGCTACCGGTGTTTTGCGGCAGGGATTGCGGGGGAGACGCCTGCCCGCTGCTCGCTCATCTCGAAGGCGGAAAAGTCGTCGGCATAAGCCACAATCCGGGGGCTGGGGATTTCCTCAAGGGCTGTCCTAAGGGTTTCGCCCTGCCGGCCCAGCACTATTCTCCTCAACGGATTAAAAGACCTTTGTTACGAAAAGGTCCACGGGGAAGCGGCGGGTTTGTCGAAACCAGCTGGGACGACGCTCTTAACCTTATTGCCCGAAAGTTGCAGGCCTGCAGGTCGGACTACGGCGTCTCGTCGGTGCTCTGCCTTTCCAGCGCAGGCTCTACCGGTGGCTTGCACAACACCGAAAAATTGACGCTTCGCTTTTTGCGGGCTACCGGCGGCTGCAGCTCGGTGAAGGGAAATTATTCCAGCAACGCGGCCGCCTACGCATTGAAAAAATCGCTAGGGTCCGATTATCCGCGATCGGGATTCGATCCGGCTACGGTGGCCAAGGCAAAGCTGATCGTGCTTTGGGGAGCCAACGCGCTCGAGGCGAGGCTGGGCGCCGAATTGCCGGCCAGGCTCGTCCAGGCTTCGAAGAGCGGCGTGCCGGTCGTCTGCATCGATCCGCGGCGCACCAGCACCAGCCGAATCCTGGGCGCCGATTGGATGTCCATACTGCCCGGCACCGACAGCGCCATGATGTATGCCCTGCTCTATCTTTTTCTGCAATCCGGGGCGGTAGAAAAATCCTACCTCGATGCTCGGGTCGCCGGATTCGACGCTCTGGCTTCCTTCGTCCTGGGACGTATCGACGGACAGCCGAAGACCGCAGCATGGGCCCAGGAAATCTGCGGGGTGGACGCGAAGAAAATCGAAGAACTGGGCCGGCGTTGGATATCATCCAAGCCCGTCATGCTCATTCCCGGCTATTCCATCCAGAGAACAGAAAACGGCGAGGAAGCGATGCGCCTCTGCCTGGCCCTTCAGCTGGCCAGCGGCAATTTCGGGCTTCCCGGAGGTTCTACGGGATCCATCAACAACAAGCTTCCCGGCCCCAAGGTGGGAAGTCTTTCTGAAGGGCCGCCTGCCGAGGGCGAAGCCTCGATTCCCGTACTCCGCTGGCCTGACGCCATACTTGGCGAGTATCCACCCCTTAAAAATACAATCAGAGCGATCTATGCGGCGGGCGGGAATTTCCTCAACCAGGGCGCGGATATTGAAAAAAATATCCGCGCGTTCAATTCCCTGGACTTCGCGGTCTGCCACGAGCTATTCATGACCCCTACCGCCCGATACTGCGACGTGGTGCTTCCCGCCGCATCGCCCCTGCAGAAGGAAGACATCGGGATCCCCTGGGGAGGCAACTATCTCCTCTACAAGCCCCGGATACTGCCCATGGAAGGGATGGAACGTTCTGATTACGACATTTTTTCAGAGCTCGCCTCGCTCATGGGAGGCGAGGATGTGTTTACCGAGGGACTCTCCGAGTCCCAGTGGATCCACCGTTTTATCGCTGAATCTGAGATCCGGGATGTGGAAGCTTTTAAAAAATCGGGTATTTACTTAGGTCTGGAACAGGAGCGCTCCGGGCTAGAGGATTTTGCCGCCGATCCTGTAGGCAGGCCTCTCAAGACTGCATCGGGCAAGGTCGAACTGGAGAGCCCTCTGTGGAAAGGCTTCGCGAGCCTGGATCGCGGAGTCCAGGATGGACGGCTACCACGTGCCAATTCTGCCGGTCTGGGCGCTGGCGAACAATCTCGACCATCGGCCGCGCTGCCGCGTTCCAACCCTTCCGGCTACTTCGATTTCCTTCTCATAAGCCCGAAAGAGCGACTGAGGGTGCATTCCCAGTGGGGTTATAGGCCGGAGCAAATCCTTCAGAGCCTTCTCGTCATGAACGATGCGGAGGCCGCAAAGCTCGGGCTCGCCGAAGGGCAGGAAATCGAGCTGTCATCCGCTTCCGGCTCGACGCGCATAAGGCTCTCTCTGAGTTCCGACATCATGCCTGGCGTGGTTTCCATCTACGAAGGCGGCTGGTGCAGGGACGAGAGGGGGAAGGCTGTGCCAGGGTCGGCTAACTATCTCACCTCGACCCTGGGAACCAAAGAAAGCGTTTCCTGCGTGATGCACGGAATACCGGTCAGGCTGCGGTCCCTCGTTGGGGTTTAGCGCCGCTAGCATACAGAATGAAACCTAGAGCAGCTCTTTAGGCATCCAGCGCCCGTCCGAGAGCTCCAATTCGTAGGTCCCCCTGAGCAATCGCTCCAAGCCCTCATGCAGACCGGCCGCGGTCTTCCTGACATTTTCGGGCACGAGAGGATTGTCCAAGCCTAGGCCGCTGGTCAGCAGCGTATCGATGAGAAGCTTGGCGGCGAGAAAACGTTCGCTTTTTTTTACCGAAAAAACGGTGAAATCAGGGAGAAGCCCCATCACCTCCCAGGTTACCTGCTCGACTTGGGAATATCTGCCGACATCCTTGTCCTGATCGCTTACCCGAAGCGGAAGGCGACGAGCGATCTCGTCTATCCTGGGAACCAGGTATTCGAGGTCGAAAATGCCCGTGGCGCAATTGAAGAGGCTTGATTCGGCTCCCTTCTCAAGGTCCCGAAGCGCTTCGATCGAAATGGCTGGGCCGATGTCGGCGACTGTCCAGCGGCCCAGCCCGTCCTCCACCAGAACCCCGCCCTTTAGATCTAGGGAGCTTCGCCTGGAAAACTCGAAGCCGGCGGGGCTTCCAGAAAGCGCCAAGACCCCCAATTCGACCGTATCGATGGTGTAGCCGAGATTATCAACGTTTCCCAGGTATGCGTAACGAATGCCCTGACTCCGAAGCCGGACGAAGACATCCTTGAGAACCTTGAAACACTGGCCATGGCCTCCCGGAAGAGGAAGACTCGTATTTTCCCTTCCGAAGGCGCGGTCGAAAATTCTTCGAGGCTGTCCTTCGGAAGAATGCGTATAGGCGCAGATAAGCGGCTGGACCCCGCTTTCCCACTTCGCCGGTTCAATGTCCAGGATCGAAGCTAGGCGGCGTACATAGTCCGATGCCTCCGCTCTCCGGTAATCGTCTTCCAGGATCTCGTGGGTCGCGGGGCTGGTCATCTGGTAGAGGGGGATTATTTCCTCTTGCTGTGCCGGCCGGTAGGCCTTCTCTCCGGCCGGCCCAGGGCTGAAAAGTGTTTTTCTCTCTTTCTTTCTGGATTTCTTGACCGCCAGGAGGCGCTGGCGCATTTTAAGCTCGAGAAAGGAGGGCCCCGGGCTCCCATCAGGATTGATGAAGGCTGGGGCGCTGCCCTTGGGGCGTCCGCGGCACCTGGAAGCCAGGCGCTCGAAGGGATATTTCACCGCATCGAAGACCGCTTCGCCTAGGCTCAGGTTTTTCTTCGCGTCCGCGTAACTGGTCGCTGAGCCGCCATTAAGAACCCCGTAGGCGGTGTGGGGAAGAATGGCCTTTCCTATGGCTGAAAGCTGCCCTCGCGTAAAAGCCGCAAGATGCTTCGAGCCTCGTGCTTTTTCCCGGGATACACCCTCGTGAAGTTTCAGGCCGAAGCCAGCGAGCCTGGCCGCCGCGGCCTCGAACTCCACGAAAAGCAAGGGATCCTCGCCTCCACGATCGCTATCCTCCAGGTGAACGATCCGAGGATCGTCCAGGGCAGGCAGTGAGCGTATCCCAGGATTCTTATCGCCGGCGGCCAGGCTCTCGTTTAGCCCCTGGAGCGTCTCGAGACTCAAGGAGATATCGATGTTCTTATTTTCCATGTCCGCCCGCAGGGCGGCGGATATGCGAGGGAATCCTGCGGTCCCCCGGGTTTCAGGCATGTTTTGCATCCGCGCCGCTCCCAAGCTGGACGGCGGCGTTGGCTGCTCCCAGGAGCGATATCGAATAGTCCCGAACCAACATTACAGGCAGCTCGGCCAGGTATTTCCGCATGTGGGGTGAGTAGTTCCGCTCGAAAACGCGCATGAAGCGGTGATTTTCAAGAAGGAAGGCCTCATTCTTGGAGGAAATGCCTCCAGCCAGATAAATTCCCGCCGAGGGCAGGAAAACCGAAGCCAGGTCCGAAACCTTGGCGGCGTAAAAGCTGGCGAAAAGTTCCATGGTCAGATAACAACGAGGGCTTTTGCCGATCGACTTTGCGATTTCCGCCGGCCTCTCCTCATCCTGAAGCTTCAGGATCGCCTCATCGATTGAAGGACCTTTTTCCGAGCCTAAAGCAAAGGGCAACGCATAGGATTCGGCCATCCCGGGATCGAACCGCGAGCTGCCGAGAAACGAAAATATCGAGGAGATTCCTTGGCCGGAAGCGGCCAACTCGGCTCCCGGCGCGTAGGAGAGCTTGTCAGAAAGCCAGCGATGATAGGCGTAACTTAGATCGTCCCAGCAGCTAAGCTCCGAATGCCCGCCCTCGGAAGGAAAGGCGACGCAGCGGCCGTTTTTTTGTTTCAGGAGAAAACCCACGCCCAAGCCTGTCCCGGCCCCGACAACCAAGGCCAGTCCTTCCCTCGAAATCGATGGAAGGCTGCCGTCGCAATGGGGCAGCTTAACGATTTTTTCGGGATCGTCGGGGTCGAGGAGAGGAATGGCATAAGAAATCGCACCGAAATCGTTGATTAAAATCACCGGGAGCCCGAAGCGTTCCTCGAGTTCCGAAGCGCTGATGTCCCAGGGCGCGTTGGTAAGTCTGATCTTCCCGTCTCGCACCGGGCCGGCGCCCGATATGCAGCAAATGTCAGGAGCCTCCTCGATTCCCTTTTCTCGAGCCTGGAAGAGAAGGGTTCCTATCGGCCTCGCCAGGGAAGTCTCTTGCCTGGTGGAAAATCGAAGGGAGAGTAGGATGTTGAATCTTTTGCCCGTCTTTCGGACAAGAGCCAGGTTGGTATTGGTGCCGCCGATGTCACCGGCGATTATCACCGAAGGCGTTCCCCTGCCGCTCATATTCGTCGCCCCACCTTTAAAAGACGATATCAGCTATTTCGTAGTTGCGCAGGAACCTGGCTTGGGATGCTTCGTAGATTTCCAAATGCAAATGCTCTCCATGGCCGGGCTTCCTGGCGTTGACTCCGGTGTTCCCCCCGTGTCCCAGGGGATAGCCAGCGGGAATCAAAGCGCCGGGACGGACCATTATATCGTGGAGATGGAAGTAAAGATAATATCTGCTCTGCCTGGGCGCGTAGAGGATCACGCCGTTGCCCGCCTTGGGAGTGATACCTCCGGAATTGTATTCGGACAGTTCTTCGCCGCCACGCCAGTCTGAACTCGTGCCCAACACTATCGAGTCGGTGAGAGAGAAAAGGAGTGGACCTTTCTCAAGGCCGGTTATTGGATTTGTCTCTACGTCTTGGAGGAAGATATCCAAAGCGAAGGTGTGGGAATAATCATACTCGGATTCTCTGGGTTTGGAGGATAGGCGGGGAAGGGTAATGCCCCCTGTATAGCCGGCTGCCTCCTCCGCAGCCTTGACAGGATCGCCAACCCTGCCGCCGGAAGCCAGGGCCTGTGCGAAACCTTCGAAAAGGGCTTCATAAAGGCCTCTAAGAGGCTTCATTTGTGGCACCAGCTCGACGACATTCTGGTAGTAATCGCCAGCGGGGCCTTCCTCGGCAGCGTATTCTCGATAATCGTCCACATCCCTGTCCCTGGCGAGCATGGCCAGGATGGCCGAAGTGCTTGGAAGGACTGAGGCGATCTGACGCTCCGGGTTTTTGCCCGCGTGAATGGTCTTTTCGACTAAAGCGACGCCGAGGGCTTTCGCGTTCTTGCCGCCCAGGGA
>CAYVOD010000039.1:9479-17124 GCA_964453055.1 uncultured Treponema sp.
GGAGGGCTGAGCGCGTTAAAAGCCTGAATGCTGAACTTCACAGGTTTCTCCGCATCAAGGGCAGACCCCGGCCAAGGCCCTGGCAGCATGTACGAAAAGCATCATGCAGGTTATCGCGTCGTCCAGTGCCCTATGGGATCGTCCGCGCTCGATGCCGAGCGCGAAGGCAGCCTTGCCGAGGCTGTAGGAGAAAAGGTTTGGGTTTGCTTGACGAAGCAGCAGAAGACTGTCCGCTACCTCGGAAAAAGGGCTGACAAGCCCGAGCCGGGCATACTCGGCGTCGATGAATCCCGTGTCGAAGCTGGCGTTGTGGGCTACCGCCACCCGCGAGGCGAGCAGAGGATTCAGGGTCTCTACGATCTGGCTGAAATAGGGAGCCTGGGATACTTCCAGATCGGTAATTCCATGGATATCGGTGGACGAAGCCGGAATGGACATAGCCGGGTTGATAAGAGTAGACCAGGAATCTTCCCGGAGGAGGGCTCCCTCGGCATCGAATCTGAAGAGCTGAATTCCAATCTCCAGCACCCTGTCTCGCCGGGAGTCTAGTCCGGTGGTTTCCACATCGATCGAGCAGTAGCTGCGTCTTTCCCAGTCGTAGGGGAGCAGACAGCCCGGCAGAGCGTTGTCGGGAGGAGCGAGCCGCTGGGCGCCTGGTGGAAGGGTCCAGGCTTGTGCGGCTTTCCGTAATTCCTCCTGACCCAAAAGCCCTGATTCGCCCTTGGCGAGGAATTTGGACCATAGCGGAGCGCCGTCGGAGGGATACGACATCGTGTCAGCCTATGACCTTCCGTATGTCCGTTTCGATGGCTCTAATTTTTTCCGTCGTCTGGGCTTTTGCCTTCTCGAGCCCGGAGCCCGCATCGGTTTTGCAGAGAATGTAGAATTTGATCTTGGGCTCGGTGCCGGAGGGGCGCACCGTGACCAAGGTACCGTCCCTGAGCCTCCACTGGAGCACGTCGCTTTCGGGCAGATCGATCTTCTTTTCGCGGGGATTCCCGGTTTCCCACTCCAATCCTGTCTTTATGTCTCGAACGCTCACGACGGGAATGCCGCCGAGGGCTATGGGCTGCCGGGCTCTGTAGGCTTCCATGATGCCGCTCATTATCTTCATGCCCTCGGGGCCTTGAAAGTATTTGCTTATGCCGCGTTCCTCGTGGTAGCCGAACTCTTGGTACAGCTGTTCGAGTCGGTCCAGAAGGCTCAAACCCCTGCCGCGCCAGTATAGGGTCATCTCTGCGGTGAGAGCCGCGGCCGAGATGCCGTCCTTGTCCCGTACCTCAGGTTCTATCAGGTGGCCGTAGCTCTCTTCGGTTGCGTATATAAAATCCTTGCCCTGGGCCTCGAATCGCCGCATGAGATCCGCTATCCACTTGAATCCCGTCAGGCAGTCGACGCATTCGACGCCGTACTTTTTCGCTATCGCCGCCTGAAGGTCCGTGGTCACTACAGTCTTTATGCAGTAAGGCTTGGGCGGCATGCGGCCCAGCTCGGAAAGCGTATGGAGAATATAGTCCAAGTGGAGCGATCCGAGTTGATTTCCGGTCACGAGGACATAGGAGCCGACGTTGTCGGGTACCGCTATTCCGAGTCTGTCGGCGTCCGGGTCGTTGGCCATGACCACGTCGGCCTTCTCCCTGCGGCCGAGTTCGATCGCCAGCTTGAGGGCGGCCGGTTCCTCGGGATTGGGAAAGGAAACCGTGGGGAATTCCCCATCCGGCTCCCTCTGTTCCGGCACCGTAAGCACCTTTAGTCCGAGTTCTCCCATGATTCGTTCCAGCAGCATGGCGCCGGTGCCATGAAGTGGTGTATAGACTATTTTTGCAGTTGAGGCGGCCTTCGCGATGAGTTGGGGGCGAAGGAGTCTGGATTTGACCATTTCCACGTAAGCATCGTCCACCGAGCCGTCGAGCATGACCAAGAGTCCCTTGGCCAAGGCTTCCTCCTTCGAAATGAAAGCAACGGCGGAAACCTTCTGTACCCTTTCGATGATTCCCTCGTCATGGGGCGGAACCACCTGGGATCCGTCATTCCAGTATGCCTTGTAGCCGTTATACTGTGGCGGATTGTGGCTGGCGGTGACCACGACGCCGGTATCGGCCCGAAGTTTTCGGATCGCGAAGGATAGCTCGGGGGTAGGGCGAAGCGAAGGAAACAGATAAGCCTTTATTCCGTTGGCGGCGAATACCAGGGCTGTCGCCAGCGCGAAGTCGATTGACCTGCGCCTGGAATCGTGAGCGACGCAGGCCGATAGAGCCTTGCCGGGACACTGTGTTTTGATATAGTCGCAGAGGCCCTGGGTGGCTCGGGTGATCACCAGGGTATTCATCCTGTTATAACCACCGCCAATTATGCCCCTCAATCCGCCGGTTCCGAACTCAAGATCCCGGTAGAAACGATCCTCCAGTTCCTTTTCGTCATCCCTAGCCAGGAGTTCTTTCACTTCCTGGGCGAACACAAAATCCTTTTCCAGCTCCGCGTATTCCATAGCCCGGGCGATCAGGGCAGCTTTTTCCATGATAGACTCCTTTCCAACCTGGCTATAGCGAAAGTATCGATGAGCCTAGATTGAGTATAAATAAACTCGCGGTTTTGCGCAATCAAGGGCCTCGCGGCAAGCTGCGGGGCCTTCGGCGCTGCAAGGAATTGGGTTAAACGCGGGTTTCATGCCATCTATTTACACAAAGGACGCGGCAAGCCGCAGGGCATGAAATCCGCGCGTGGATCAAAGGAAAGCCAGCAGGTCCAAAGGGCTCTCCAGAAGGGCTGCGGCTCCTCCGGCCATGAGCTCTTCCCGCGAGCGATAGCCCCAGGCGGCTCCCATGGGAAGCATTCCCGCCGCCCGTCCGGTTTTCATATCGACGCCAGAATCGCCCACGAAGCACCATTGGGGAGCGGGAATTCCTGTTTGCGCGACTATGGATAAGGCGGCGGTCGGATCGGGTTTATAGGGCATTTGGGGTTTATTGCCGTCGGCAGCGAAAAAACGCGTCGAAGGAAACAACGAACCGACGATTGTCTTTACCATCCTATCGGGTTTATTGGAGAGCACGGCCAGGAGCACCTTTCTTTCGCTCAGGGCTTCCAGTAGCTCGAGGATCCCCGGGAAGGGCTGGGTAAGGTCAAGAAAGTGCTGGGAATAGAGCTCCTCGGCTTCCGCGTTAATGGCTTTGACTAGGTTTTCATCAACCGCCGCTTCGGGCGGCAGAGCCCTTTTGGTGAGGGCGAGGAATCCGTTTCCTACCATGGCCTTATAACTATCCACCGGGAATGTGGGATATCCTCGTGAGGCGAGCACCGTATTAAATGCCCCGCCAAGATCCTCGATGGTGTCAGCTAACGTCCCGTCTAGATCGAAGAGGACGGCTTGGGGGGTAAGGGTCATCCCGGCCGGCCATCGCCGTCCAGATCGGCATCCTTTCCGCCGGCAAGCCGAAACGCGGATTCTTTCTCGGAGATTTCCCGCTCGATCGTCTTGAGCTGCTTGAGCAGATCTTCGATCCCTTCCGAACTGGAGCCGATCATAGGTTCGCCTTTTTCTACCAAGAGCTCATAAACATTCGCTCCCAGGCGCGAAGTCAAGGACTGTGCCTTTTGGCGCAGCCGCAGGATTTCGATCCTGAGTCTGCCCATTTCGCTCCAAGTCTGGGCCTGGGCTCCGGCCTTGTTTAAGAATTCCTTGGATCCGTCGAAGGTTTTTTCGAGGAAGGATTTGAGGTTGTCTGAAAATGCCATAGATTCCTCCGTTCCCATAAAATAAAGAAATCGCGACGTGACAGTAAAGAAAGGAGTCGCTATATTGTATAGAAAGGAGGCACGCAATGTCGATATTCTACACGCTTTTCATTGTGGGCTGTCTCTGGTGGCTGGGTTTTGCGCTTATAGCCCTAGCCAGGAAACAGAAACCTGTGTTCTTCCTTCTCATCGCGCTTGGCGCGGCCTGGGCTGCGCTCGGCCTCATCCTGGCTCGCTGGGAAGAGCCGATCACCGTGGTGATATTCGCTCTGCCAGTGTTGATTATGGTGCCTATGATGCGAATCATCAACGAATATCAGAGGGGAGTTCTCTTTCGCCTCGGAAGGATGATGGCGGTAGTAGATCCCGGCTTCAATCTCATTCTGCCCTTCGGCTTGGACGTGATGCGGAAAGTGGACATGAGAACCTTCACCATAGACGTGGCCAAGCAGGAAGTGATTACGAGGGATAACGTGCCTGTAATAGTGGACGCCGTTGTCTACTTCAATGTCTTCGATCCCACGCTGGCGGTGAACAAGGTAGCCGATTACACGAAAAGCACCAGCCTTTTGGCTCAAACGATCCTACGTTCAGTATTAGGTCAGCACGAATTGGACGAGATGCTGGCCAAGAGGGCCGAACTGGGCCAGATACTAAGGGAGCTTTTGGACGTAGCCACCGATCCCTGGGGCATTAAGGTGACGGCTGTGGAAATAAAGGCCGTGGAGCTGGCCGAGACCATGAAACGAGCCATGGCCAGGCAGGCCGAAGCCGAGCGTGAGCGCCGTGCAAAGGTTATTGCGGCGGAAGGCGAACTCCAAGCCTCGGAAAAACTGGCCCAGGCCGCCACGGTAATGGCGCAAGCCCCTTCGTCGATACAACTGCGCTACCTGCAAACTCTTTCGGAGATAGCGGTTGAAAAGAACTCGACCATCGTATTTCCCTTGCCTATCGAATTCCTGAAGCATTTTGTCCAAAAAGCCGAGGTAGACCAAATAAAATGAAGTGCCCCCACTGCGGCAGCCTGGATGACAAGGTAATCGACTCCCGAAGCCTCGCCAACGGCGAAGCCATCAGGCGGCGCAGGGAGTGCGTTTCCTGCGGCCTGCGCTTCACCAGCTACGAGCGCATCGAGGAGAAACCCCTCATGGTGGTAAAGAGAGACGGGCGCAGGGAACCCTTCGAAAGGATAAAGATCGAGCGGGGCCTCATCAGGGCCCTGGAAAAGCGACCTATTTCCCAGATGTCGATAGAAAACCTGGTTAATGAGATCGAAGATGAAGCGGCTCAGGTGGCCAAGGCCAGCAACGAGATTTCCACCGAGGCTATAGGCGACATGGTACTTCGTCGACTCTATATCCTCGATAAGGTAGCATACATTCGATTCGCTTCAGTCTACCGAAAATATGAGACAGCCGATCAATTCCTAAAGGAAATCGAATACCTCAGCGGAAGGGGAAACGGGGTTTAGGTTCTTAGTATAGGCTGCAGCAAAGGTATATGGATAAAATCCAATTCCAAAAAGAGGGTCGGCGATATTTTGCCGACCCTCCTTTTTATATGAAGAAAAAATCGGCTCTTACTCTTCTTCCGCCTCGGCGGTCCTAAAGGCCTGCGCGGCTTTCATCACATCTTCGGCGATCTTGCCGGTGATGGGTGAGTAGTGGGAGAACTCCACCTCGAAGCTGCCGGTGCCGGAGGTCATGGACCGCAGGTCTATGGCGTAGCGCAGGAGTTCGGCCTGGGGAGCCTGAGCCTCGACCTGGATTATACCTCCCCCGATGGGATTCTGGCCGGAAATGCGGCCCCGCCTGCCCGAAAGATCGGACATGACATCGCCCAGATTCTTCTCTTCCACAAAGACAGAGAGGGTCATGATGGGCTCGAGAAGAACGGGATTGGCGTTCTTGGTGGCCTCGCGGAAGGCACCACGGGACGCGAGCTTGAAGGCCATTTCAGACGAATCCACGGGGTGCTCCTTGCCGTCTGTGATGGCTGTCTTTACGTCCACGACCGGGTAACCCGCCACGACTCCGTTTTCCATGGCCTGCTTGATGCCTTTTTCGATGCCTGGCAGGAATCCGCGGGATACTGACTGGCCGAAAAGCTTGTTTTCGAATTCATAACCTGCGCCGCGTTCCAGAGGTTCGACCTCGAAGACAACCCTTGCGTACTGGCCATGCCCGCCGGTCTGCTTCTTGTGGGTATACTCGGCGCCTGATTTCTTGGTTATCGTCTCGCGGTAGGCCACCCGGGGTATCCGGGTTTCCGCCAATATTTTAGCCTGGTTCTTGATCTTCTCCAGGATCATGTTGATCTGGAGCTCGCCCATGCCCGCGATGACTGTTTCCTTGGTCTCGGTGTTATAAGCCACCTGGAATGTCAGATCCTCTTCGGCAGCCTTGTAGAGCAGTTCGTTGAGCTTGTCCTCTTCCTTCTTGTTAGTAGCCGAGATGGCGATAAGGTGGACGGGAGTGGGCAGCTTCAAGGGGATAAAGGCGAAGGGTTTTTCCATAGCCGAGATCGTGTCGTTGGTCTTTAGGCTGGCGGACTTGGCGATTATGCCGATATCGCCGGCGCAGAGATTTGCGCTGTCGACGATCTTCTTGCCCTGGGCGGTATAGAGCTTAGAGAGCTTTTCCTTCTTGCCGTCCCTCACGTTGACGATTTCCAGATCTGCGGCCAAGGTTCCGGTGATTACCTTGACAAAGGATAGCCTGCCCGAGAACTGGTCGATCTGGGTCTTGATGACGATGGCAGTAGCGGGCTTGGCAGGATCGACGCTTACTTCGACATCGTTTCCGTCCGCATCCTTCACGTTTTCCGGAGCCAAGGATAGTGGGGAAGGGGCAAGGGCGACGATAAAATCCAGAAGGGCGGCGGTGCCCGAGTTTTTCACTCCGGAACCGGCGAACGCCGGAACAATCTTGGCGGTCGCCAGGGCCTCTTTCAAACCCTTCAACATATCTTCCTGACCAAGTTCTCCTTCAAGCAGATATTTTTCCATTAATTCATCATCGCCCTCTGCCGCGGCTTCAAAAAGCTGCATCCTGGCAGTCTCAACCGCATCGCTGAATTCGGCTGGCACTTCAGTTGCGGCTTCCTTCGCTTCGCCGGAAGCCGGCTTCAAGTAGGCTTTGCGGTTAATTACGTCGATGACGCCGTTGAATGCAGAACCTTCTCCCATGGGAATCGTGACGGGAACAGCGTTGATCTTGAATTTTTCTTTAATGTCCGCAAGGGCGGAAGCATAAGACGCGCGCTCCTCGTCCATGCGGGTCACGAAGGCCATCCTGGGTTTTTTACGGGAATCCAGGTTCCTCCAGAGCTTGATGGTCTCAATCTGAACGCCTGTCCTTGCGTCGATGAGCATGAGGGCGCTTTCACAGGCGCGGAAGGCGAGAATGACTTCGCCGACAAAATCAGAGGATCCCGGGGTGTCGATGAAGTTTATCTTCTTTTCTCCGAGCATGCAGTGAGTCAAGGTGGATTTGACAGAAATTTTTCTGGCGATTTCTTCTTCGTTATAATCGCTCACGGTCTTGCCGGATTCTATCGTTTCCGGTTTGGCTATCGAGCCGCCCTGAAAGAGAATGTGTTCTAGCAATGTTGTCTTGCCGGTACTCCCATGGCCGGCTATGGCGATGTTCCTGATCTGGTCGGTGGCGAACGACATATTGACTCCTTGCAGGGTTGAAAATATGGTGGATCCTTAATTTTTTGTATAAGGAAACTCGTGTATTATAAATGATAATTGGCAGCTGTCAACAGCCTGATTATATTGACACTTGCCTCTTTTATAGTCTAGCGTAGCCCTGACCGTACGGGACGTAGCCTAGGGGCTAAGGCGTCTGCTTTGGGAGCAGAAGATCGGCGGTTCGAATCCGCCCGTCCCGAAGTCCGTGACGCT
>CAYVOD010000040.1:0-17087 GCA_964453055.1 uncultured Treponema sp.
ATCTACGGCATGTTCGGCATGATTTTCTGCATGAGCCTGACCTATTATCCCTTCGTCTTCCTTTTAAGCCACGGCGCCTTTTCGTCGGCCAACGCCCTGCTTGAGGACGCGGGAATGCTCATGGGCGCGAGCCGCTGGCGGGTCTTGAGGACGATCACCTTTCCGCTGGTGATTCCCAGCATAGGGGCGGCGGCGCTCCTGGTTTTCATTCGCTCCATAGGCAACTTCGGCATTCCCGCCATCATCGGCGGGGATCAGTATGTCCTGCCGACCTTGATCTATTTCAGGGTAAACGGCTTCTGGGACCTGAACGGCGCTTCCTCCATAGCGGTGGTGAACGTCCTTATAACAGGCGCGGTGCTCTGGTTCCAGAAATACGTGGTGAGCCGCAGGGAGTACGAGACGATATCGGCCTCCCACGTGGAGATCCAGCAGCATAGTCACCCGCTCGTCAGGGCGATCGCCTTCCTCTACTGCCTGGTGGTGTTGCTGGTATCCCTGGCGCCCCAGATCGTGATTATCGTGATGTCATTCTTCGAAAAATGGCAGGGACTCCTGCCAGAAGGTCTTACGCTGGCGAACTTCAGCAAGATTCCCAAGAATTCGCCCAAGGAACTGCTCAATTCCCTGTACCTTTCGACGATCGCGACCCTGCTCACCGCGGTTCTGGGAAGCATCATCGCCTATATCACCGAACGGCGAAAGCCTAAGGGGGCAGGCATTCTGGATATGGCGGTCATGGCTCCCTTCATCCTTCCCGGCACGGTCGTCTCGGTGGCGCTCCTGTCCGCTTTTTCGGGTAAAAGCGCCATCCCCCTGGGCGGCACCTATACGATCATCATCATCGCCTATATGGTGCGCAGGACCCCCTACGTGTACCGATCCGTGGCGGCCAGCCTGACCCAGCTCAACCCTTCGCTGGAGGAGGCTTCCACCATAGCTGGTGCCCATTGGATCTACACATTCCGGCGGGTGAGCGTACCGCTCATCCTGCCCGGGATAATCTCGGGCTCGATCCTCACGTTTTCAACCCTCCTGCAGGAGTTGAGCACGACGATACTTCTGTATGGAGCCAGGACGAGGACCGTGCCGATCCAAATCTACGGGGCGGTGGCGGACGGAAAGATGGGGGAGGCGAGCGCGCTCTCGGTGATTCTGCTCATCGTGGTGTTCGCGATCGTGTACGCGACGAACAAGAGCAAGGGAAGGGACTTGTCCGCCGGTTTGAAAATGTAGTTTCCCAACGCTTGTCGCTGAAGAGGCCGCCCAAGATACTTGAGGCGGCCTCTTTTTTTGCGCGCCCAGGCATGGATGGGCATGTCCGGAGAAGGGCATTGGGCATGCCGTCGCTTGGCCTCACTATATCCCTGAAAAGCTGAGCCAGTCGACTAAGAGCTCAAGTATCGAGAATATGCCGGCAAGCTCGGCGCCAGCCAAGGCCAGGGCCGCAATGGCCGGGATGAGTCGGCTCCACCCTTTCCTGAAAAGCCTTTGGCTCTTAGATTCGGGCGGGTTTTGGGATGATGCCCGGAAGGGGGGGGTGAAGATAAAGGGCCAGAGGAGAAGGGCCGCGACGATGATCCAGAGGCTGGCGCCAAGAAGGGTTACCGCCAGAGGCGAGGCCTGGATGAAATCCTCGAGGCCGTAGCCTAGCCGGGCGGCGAAAGCGTTGATCGATCCCAGGCTTCCAAGTGCCATGGCGAGGCCTAAAACGATAAGCACGATGCCGGAGATCGTCCTCACCGTCTTTCCTTTCCTGGTCAAAAAGGAAAGAAGAGGCTTGAGCTTTTCGAAAAAGAGCCCGGAGGCCAAAAAGGGGAGGGCAAAACCGAGGGAATAGGAGAGAAGAAGGACGGCGGCCTTGCCGACATCTCCCTCCCGGCTTGCCAAAAGGAGGATGGAGGCGAGGATCGGTCCTATGCAGGGCGACCAGCCCGCCGCGAAGGCCAGACCGAGGACGAAGGAGCCGGAAAGGCCTTTGGTCTTGCTTCCGGACATTTTGACGATGAGCCGGGAATCGGCGCTCAAGAATTTCAGGAAATCGAAGAGCATATTAATCCCGAGCACGATCACGATGATGCCACCGATGATGCCGATGTAGTGGGATGCCCTGTTGCCGCCCACGAACATGGCCGAGCCAGAGAAAATAATGCCAAGGACGGTAAAAGCAAGGGTGAAGCCCGCCGAAAAGGCGAGGCTGCGGCCGAAGAGTCTCGCCCTATCCTCTCCCTTGGATAGCGCCGTTACGCTTGAGCCGGAAACAAACGAAAGATAGGCGGGAATAAGGGGGAGGACGCAGGGGGAGAGAAAGGAGAGGAGCCCCGCGAAGGCCGCGGAAAGCAGGCCGGGGGAATTCATCGGCGCGCCAGCTCGTCCATCAATGCGATGAATTCGGGATTGGTATAATCATAGCTTCCCACCATTCCTGCGATAAACTTGCCTTCCTTGTCCAGGATATAGGTTGTGGGGATGCCTTGGGAAGCATAGTTCCCCGCCAGAGTGTTGCGAGGATCCAGATATACCGGGTAGCCGATTTTTTGATCGTTGACGAAGCTTTTGACAGTTTGGGGATCTTCGCCGAGGCTCACCGCGAAGACTTCGAAGTTTTTCCCTTTCATAGCCTTGGAGAGGGCTTCGATGCTGGGGATTTCTTCCTTGCAGGGGGGGCACCAGGTAGCCCAAAAGTTTAGAAGCACTACCTTGCCTTTGAGGGAGTATCGGCTTTTCTGGGCTCCCGCGAGGTCCGTGACTCTGAAGTCGGGTTGGGTGAAAGCGTTGTCGAACACGTAGAATCCTAGCTTGGCAAGGCGCTGCGCATACCAGGCCTTGGATGCCCCGAACGCGGGCGCGCCTAGGCTGAATAAAACTACCAGGATGAGAAAGGGAACAAAGGAATTTCGCTTCAGCATGGACAACCTCGTGAATAAAGATATGAAAAATCTAATATAACAAAGGACGCGGGGCAAGCTCGCCGTTGTCATTGCCGGTGGAAAAAGAGTATCTTAAGGCGAAAGCAACAAAACCGGAGTGAATATGAACCCAGTATTGCCCATCTATTTCGACGAAGAGCCGGAGGAAGAGAAAAAGACCCCGCCCAGGCCGGAGGACGCGCTTTCGGAGCGCTTTCTAAAGACTCGCACCATCCTGCTTACTGGAGAGGTAGACAAAGATTTGTCCGAAAAAGTGATCCGGCACTTGCTCCTGCTCGAGAGCCAATCTTCCGATCCCATAACGATCCTCGTCGACTCGCCCGGAGGGGATGTCTACGCTGGTTTCTCCATCTTCGACATGATCCGCTTCGTGAAGGCTCCTGTGCGCATCGTTGGGATGGGGCTTATCGCCAGCGCGGCGGCGTTGATTCTCTTGGCCGTGCCAAGGGAGCGCCGCTACGGCCTGCCTAATTCTTCGTACTTGATTCATCAGCCGCTTTCGGGCATACAGGGCGTTGCTTCTGATATAGAAATTCACGCTCGGGAGCTCGAAAAAACCAAGGCGAGGCTTAACGAAATCATAGCCGAGGCGACGGGCCAGAGCCTGGACCGGGTGTCCAAGGACACGGACAGGGATTACTGGATGAACGCCCAAGAGGCTTTGACATACGGCCTTATCGAAAAAATCATCGCCAGAAGGGACGAGCTGCCCGCATAGACCGGGGAAAGGCTTTTTCTTGAATCCGGCGGGAGGTTTGGCGGCGTAGACCTTCTCGAGGGCTTTCCTCGCTTATGGAGGCCCCGAGGAGTCGAGGCATGCGCAGGCGGATTACGGTAGCCTTCGCTTTCATTTGTCTCTGCGGTTTCCGCTGCAGCCTTCCGTGGAAAGAGGATCCCCCTGGTTCCCTGACGATCGCATCCTATAACGTCCACAATCTCTTCGACGCCAAGGACGATGGGCTGGAATATCCTGAATTCAGTCTCGATTCGGGGAAGTGGAACGCCGAGCTTTATCGTAAAAGGCTGGAAAATCTCGCCGAGGCTCTTAGCTGCTTAGGAAGCGAGGAAAAGTTTCCTGATATCCTCTGCCTGGTGGAGGTCGAAGGGCTTGGTGTTTTGGAGGATCTAGCTTCAGGCCCGCTAAAAAAAGCCGATTATCGGTGGACAGCCTGCGGCGGCCCGGCTTCCTCGCCCGTCCGCTGCGCGATCCTCTCCGCCTACCCCATCGTGGGGGCGAGGACGCACAGCCTCGTGGACGCAGGCGGATACGGACCCTGCAGGGATATTTTGGAGGCGGAGCTGGAGCTGGGCGCCGAGGGCGCTTCCAGTCGGTTGAGCGTTTTCGTTTGTCATTGGAAGTCGAGGAGGGAGGGGGAGGCGGCGACGGAGGCGGCGCGCCGGGCCGCCGCGGGTTTGCTGAACGCGAGAATGGCGGAGCTGGCGGCCGCGAGCCCCGAATCCCTCATGATAGCTTGCGGCGATTTCAACGAATCGCCGGACGAGTTCGAACGCGTGGGCAGACGCTACCCTACCGCGTTGATGCCCGAGCCGGCCGGGGTTTTGGACGGCCGCTACGGAGAGCTGGCGGCGGATTGGTTCGAAGAATCGCTGATGGTGACGAATTCGGTTGCCGCGGCGAGGCTCGAGAAGGGGAGGTTGGTTCTCTACTCTCCCTGGGCCGGACAGGGCGGATACAGCTACGTGTACAAGGGAGACGAGGAGAGGCTGGACGGATTTTTGCTGGGACCCGGTTTCGCTGACGGAAGAGGGCTTGAATTCGGATCCTTTTACGTGGGGAACGATCCGAGGTTGCTGGATGAATCGGGTTCTCCCTTGGCCTGGACGGGAGCTTCGGGGTATTCGGATCACCTGGCAATCGCATGCAGGCTCGCCTTCGCCGATTGACTTCGCACTATACAGATAGACCGTTTTCGTGGGAAAATGCCGTCGATGCAAAGTATTCTCGCGCCCTTCTGGGAGCGCCTCGGCTTGAGCGCCTTCGCGGCGGGAAATTACGACAAGGCCGAAGGCTACTTCAGAAAACTCGAACAAAAAGAACCCAACTCAATGAGCGTGCTCAGAAACCTGGGGCTCATCCTCATGGCCAAGGGAGACGCGGAGGGAGCCGAAGCCTATCTTCTGCGGGAAGAGAAGCGTTACGGGAAGTCGTTCCATAGGCATGCGGCGCTCGCCGACATAGCCTACGCCAGGGGAAAACGCAAGGAAGCGGAAAAACGGTATCGCCTCGCGCTGGAAGAAGCCGAATCGGCCAGCGGAGGCAGCGCGGAAGCCCTGCGACCCATGATCGACATGAGATTGGCCATATGCAAGGATGAAAAAAGCTTCGCCGCCAGCAGGGAATCCATGAAGGTTTTCGACGAGGCCAATAGGCTTAAGGCTGGAGGCGAAGCCGAAAAGGCGATCGAAGCGTTTCTGCGCTCGGCGGCCCTCGATCCGAGCAACTGGCCGGCGCTGAACAACGCGGGAATCGTCTACCTGGAGAATCTCGGAAAGCCCGATAAGGCATTGGAGCTCTTCGAGCGGGCTTTCAAGGCCTCCAGGAACATCCATGCCGCCAGGAACGTCGAGGTAGCCAGGAGAAAATTGGGAAAGAGGGGAGGACGCTGATGGGCGACATCAGGGAGGACGCTCAGGCTATCTTCGCGCGCGCTTTGGACGAGGTGAATCCTGGCCGGCTGCTGGAGCAACGCCTGTCGAGGGAGGGTAACCAGCTTAGGATTCTCCACGACCGCGGTCAATACAGCCTGGACCTGGGGGCTTTCCATCATATCCTCGTGCTGGGAATGGGCAAGGCTTCGGGGGAAATGGCCGTATCATTGGAGACGATGCTGGGCGATCGCATCGATGACGGGTTCGTGGTGACCAAGTCAATCGGCGGCAAATCCTTGAAGCGCCTGCGATTGGCCGAGGCTTCCCATCCGGTTCCGGATTCCAGGTCGGTCGAAGCGGGCAGGGAAGCGATGGCCTTGGCCGCCAAGGCGAGGGGCTGGGAATCGGCGGGGGAGCCTACCCTTGCGCTGGTGCTGATTTCCGGAGGGGGCTCGGCTCTCTTGAGTTTGCCCGCCGAAGACTTGAGCCTGGAGGACAAGGCGGGGACGACAAAGCTTCTGTTGGGGAGCGGAGCCAGGATAGAGGAGATGAACGCGGTCAGGAAGCACCTTTCGGGCATAAAGGGTGGGAGGCTGGCCGAAGCCTTCTTCCCCAGCACACTGATATCGCTAGTGCTCTCGGACGTGATGGGAGACGATTTGGAGGCGATAGCTTCCGGTCCGACTGTGCCCGATACCTCCACCTGGGAAGATGCCGAAGGCATTCTGCGGCGACGGGGGCTCTGGGAGACTATCCCGGCCCGGGCCCGGAGGCTTATCGAAGAGGGGCTCGAAGGCGGGAAGCCAGATACGCCCAAACCCGGCTCTCCTGTTTTCGAGAAGGCCCGAAGCTTCATCCTGGGCAACAACCTCCTCGCGCTGAAGGGAGCCAGGGACGAAGCACTCAAGCGGGGTTACACCTGTCTCGTGCTTAGTTCGAGGCTGGAGGGAGAGGCTCGGGAGATAGCCAGGCTCTTCTCGGCAATGGCGGTGGATGTGGATCGCCACGGCATCCCGCTGGAAAGGCCGGCATGCATTCTCGCCGGGGGAGAGACCACGGTGACGCTCCGGGGCGGGGGGAGGGGAGGGAGAAACCAGGAGATGGCCCTGGCCTTCCTCTGCGCCTTGAAGGATTCCAAGACGCTGGATCCGGACTTGGTCTTCCTCTCCGCCGGAACCGACGGGGCCGATGGTCCCACCGACGCGGCAGGCGCTTTCGCCGAAGCTTCGATGCTCGGCAAGGCCAGGTCCCTCGGCTTGGAGCCGGAAAGCTTTTTAGCCGACAATGATTCTTATGCTTTTTTCGAAGCCCTGGGAGGTCTTCTGAAGACCGGACCCACGGGAACCAATGTCTGCGATGTGCAGATCCTTCTTCTGCCTTGATTTCGGCCGGCGGGAGGGGAATGAACATGCGCGGCATGACGAGGAGCGATGAAGTGAAACGTGAACAGAGCCAGCTCAAGCTGGCGGTACTCATAGACGCCGACAACACCCAGGCGAGGATCATCGAAGGTCTTCTGGCGGAAATAGCCAAGTACGGCGTGGCCAGCGTGAAACGAATTTACGGGGATTGGACTAATACCAATTTGCGTTCCTGGAAGGACAAGCTGCTGGAGTTCGCTGTCCAGCCCGTCCAACAGTTCTCCTACACCTCAGGGAAAAATTCCACCGACAGCGCCATGATCATCGACGCCATGGATCTTCTCTACACCGAAAACCTGGACGGGTTCTGCATAGTCTCCAGCGATTCGGACTTCACCAGGCTGGCTGCCAGGCTGAGGGAGGACGGGAAGATGGTGCTCGGCTTCGGCCAGCGAAAGACGCCGAAGCCCTTTGTGGCTGCATGTGACAAGTTTATCTATACGGAAATTTTGCGCGAGGACGAGGAAGAGGAAAAAGAAAGCGCGTCGCGAAGCGAAAAGGAAAGCGCTACCCGCAGCCAGAGCGATATCAAGACCGATCGCCGCATGCGGGCGCTCTTGCAGAGCGCGGTGGAGGACGCCGCGGACGAGTTCGGGTGGGCGTACCTGGGCGCCGTCGGCACCTATATCGCCAACAGGCAGCCGGAGTTCGACCCCAGAAACTATGGATTCCGCAAGCTGGGCGACTTGATAAAGGCTTCGGGGCTCTTCGAGATAGACGAGAGGGCGAGCCCCACCGATTCGGGCAAGCAGGTGTATTTGAGGCTGAAGCCGAAGGCGCGCTGAGCCGCATTCGACCTATGCAGGTAGGCGCCCTGAGCGCCAGGCTAATCCTCGAGCGCCTCGGGCAGCATCAGGCCTAGGCTTGATGCTGAGCGGTATCGCGAGACTCCCCGTCGAGGCTGTTCAGTATCGCCGAGATTTTCACCGAGCCAGAAACCTCATTTCTTCTAACGCAGGCGGACTCGCAGGGACAGGGTTCGTTCGAAGCTTGTGCCGCGTCAATGCAAAAAGAACAGGCCTTTGGAAAAAGGTTTAGTCTCGCAATCGCCCCGACCTTGTTGCCATGTTCTAGTCTGCGGAGTATGCCTGGAATATCGAAGTCAGCGGGACAAGCCGCGGCACAGGCCGGATTTTCGCACCAGCGGCAGCGGGAAGCTTCTAGGGCTCTTTCGCCAGCAGGAACGTTGCCTCTGGTACCTGCGGGTATTATTTTCACCAGGGATCCGGCAGGGGTTTTGGAGGAGCTAAAGGCCGGGAGCTCGAGGCTTCGAAGTATGCGGTTGGCCGCGGAGATCCCGGACACGGTCACCGCGGGCGTGCCTGTACCCATGATCGTGGACTCCCCGGCGAAGAACAAGCCTTTCCGAGGACCCTTTGAGTGCTGCCGGAACAGGATGTGCTGTCCCATTTTCTGTTTCGGTCCCGCCACCGATCCTCCGTCCTTGCCCAGATATCGCCAGATAGTGCTGGGGCTGGCCTCGAAGCTCCCTCGGATCGCGGCGGCGAAGCCTGGAATGCGACGCTCCACGAGATCGATCATACGGCGGGCTTCCTCTTTCTTGGCGCGCCGGTAGTTTTCTTTGCCATAGGAGGGCGAGCCCGGCTCCGGCCAGTCGCGCAGGGAGGGGCCGATGATGAGGAAGGTGGATTGATCGGCGGGAGCGAGGCTGGGATCCTCCAGGGAAGGCAGATAAAGAGTGACGTCAGCTTCGTCCAGGGCTTCGAGATTGTCCACGAACATTTGTACCGGCAGACAGTCAGGCGGGAGAACCGAGCGGTCTACGCGACCATAGACGACGAAGCTGGGCATGGTCATTTCGTAATCGAGCACGCGTTTTTTCCAACGACGAGGCAACAGGCCGTCGGGATCCATGGTTTTTGCGAAGCTCCTCAAGGAGCCGCAGAAAAGGACTATGTCCGCGCTTAAAGCTTCGCCCTTGTCGGTAAGGACTCCCGTTATTTTTTCCTTGTCGCCGAGGATTTTCACTGCCTTGGTTTTGTAGAGGAAACGACCGCCTTTTTCCTCAACGGCTTTTTCCAGCCGGGCGGCGAGGGCCATCGCGGAACCGGCGGGGTAATACGCTCCTCCCACATGATTGTCGACGAACATCGTGGCGGCCAGGATGGCCGGTGTTTCCTTGACCGTCGTGTAACAGTAGGTCGAGGTGAGCTTGTCGAAAAAACAACGCACCCGGGGGTCGGAGATAAATGGTTTCATCATGGAATCGGCGCTGGTGAAAAGTAGCTTGATCATTTTTAACTGGGCTAAGATCCCGGAGCTCGCGTTTTTCCGCAATTCGTCAAAAGGCATATCTCCCGGCGCCTCAAAAACGGTGACGGGAGCGATAGTTTTTTGGTAAAGCGCCCCGATGTGGGCGTAAAAGGCTTCAATCTCCCGGCCCGCCTGGGGGAAAAGCCGGCACAGCTGGTCGATATAGGCTTTCATGTCTGAATAAAAAGTCACGGGCTCTTTGCCATAATAAAGTCTGTACATCGAGCTGTGCCTGTACATTTCGATCGGTTGTTCCAGTTCAGTCATCAGCCAGTTATGGGGGTTGAAGCCGGTTTCTCCGAAGCCGAACATCATGGCGGCGCCGGAATCATAGGTTATTTCACCCCTGCGGAAAGCCGAGGCAGCGCCGCCCGGCCGGTCCTGCTGTTCCAGGACGCTGACAGCCAGTCCGCGCCGCGCCAGAAGGGCGGCGGCGGTGAGACCGGAGAGCCCGGCCCCTATGACGAGCACCGAGGGATTTTCCGGTTTTGGGGGTAGGGGTAAGGGTACAGGTCCTCTGCGGCAGAGCATTGTTCCTCCGGATGCGTTAAAGGCATATTTCTTATTTTGAAAATATATCGACGGACCTAGGCGCGCAAGGCGCAGGCTTAGGAGGCAGCGTCGCGTCCCCTGAGTTCTTTATACCCGGAGAGCGCCTTGGCGGCCAGGGAGGGGAAATGCCGAGACAGGAAAAGCGCCAGGCGCGCCTTGGCATCTGTCGCGATCCTTATGTCCAGCATGCCCTTCTCCATTTTCTTTATTATGTGCCGCGCGGCCAGGGCGGGATCCATGCCATGCTCCTGGGCGGGATCCAGGGCTTCGTGCCTTGAGCCGTCGCCCTCAAGGGCGTTGCGCGATATCATCGTGTTCACGAAGCCTGGATATGCGATATGGACGGTTAGCCCGGTGCCCTCGAGCTCGGTCCGCAAGGAGGCGAAGAAGCCGGCCAACGCGTGTTTCGATGCTGAATATGCGCTCCGGAGCGGAACTCCCATGAGCCCTGCCAGGCTAGAAACGCAGAGTATCGCTCCGCGGCCGCGCCTCAGCATGGAGGGCAGCACCGCTCTCGTTATTTCCACCGAGGAGACGAAGTTGATCCGCATTATTCTGTTGAAGACTTCTTCAGAAGTCTCGCGAAAAAGGGAACGTTGGCTGATTCCCGCGTTGAGGACGACCAAGTCAGGCGCTCCGAACTCTTTTAAAACCTGGCTTGCGGCATTTTCGCACGCTTTTCGGTCTTCGAGGTCGAAAGGAAGCACCCGAGCTTCACCCACAGCCCGGGCTACCGAGGAAAGCGCTTCCTCGTCTCGGCCCGAAAGAACGAGCCGGGCTCCTAGACTGCCCAATTCCAGCGCGAGGGAGCGGCCGAGACCGGAGGAGGCTCCCGTGATCCATACGGTTTCGCCCGAGAAATCGTGTTTGCGCATGGGGAAAGGGTATTCGAGAGATTAAGGGTGGTCAATGCGGGCCGACGAGGAAATGCTTCTGTCATTGCGGCCTGTTTAGATGGTATACTGATAAAATGTCGGAAGGAATATTTTATTGCAATAGGGCAACGAAGGGCATCGGCGGTTCACGGAAACCCTCGCGGAGAGACAGGCCGCATGTCGCGGGAAACCTCCTGGCGATTGTCGTTTTTTCCTTGCTCAACGTCATCCCGATTTGCGCCGAAGGAACCGGCGGGGAAACGTCGGATCCCTGGCTTGTTTCCGGAACGTGGGAAGGAAGCCTATCGGTGGGGTCGGCTTCGCTGAGGCTGGTTTACAAGATCGGCATAAACGATGAAGGAGCGCTTGCGGCGACCATGGACAGCCCCGACCAAGGGGTACGGGGAATACCCGTCGCGGCTGTTTCATTCGAAGGAGGCAGGCTCGTCCTCACCGTGGCCGCGGTCGGCGGCTCCTACGATGGCAGGCTGGATGCCGCCGCCGGCAGCATAGAGGGTTTCTGGAAGCAGGGCGGGGGTAGTTTTCCCCTAACCCTGCGCCTTAAGGAAGGAAGCCGGGGCGAGAAACCTGAAACCGCCCGGAAGGATGCTGGCAGCGTCGCCGGGGAGGACCCCGCTTCGCTGCGCGAGGCTTCTCCCGAGGCTAAGGAAAGCGAGGCGGCAATAGGGCAGGAGGATTCGGCTTCGTGGACCCGGCCACAGGAACCAAAGCCGCCCTTCCCCTATCTCAGCAGGGATCTTAGCGTCGCGGGAGACGACGGGACTTTGCTGGCAGGCACGCTGACGCTGCCGAAAGGACAGGGGCCGTTTCCCGCCGCCCTCTTGGTGACTGGCTCGGGAGCCCAGGACAGGGATGAAACGATTTACGGACACAAACCTTTTTGGGTTATCGCCGATTACCTGGCCCGACGAGGCATCGCCGCGCTCAGGCTGGACGACCGCGGGGTAGGTGAATCCCAGGGAAACTTCGCCGCGGCGACCACGCTGGACTTCGCTGCGGACGCTCAGGCCGCTTTGGAATATTTAAAGACCTATCCAGGAATCGATCCTGAGAGGTTGGGCATTATCGGGCATAGCGAGGGCGGGCTCATAGCTCCCATGGTGGCCTCGAAGATGCCCGAACTGGAATTTATCGTGCTATTGGCAGGACCTGGAGTTTCCGGCGAAGAGCTTCTGTTTCAGCAGCAGGCCGCCATAGCCGAGGCTTACGGTATAGGCCCTGAAGCCATCCAGAGCGCGAATCGCGTCAACCGGGCGCTTTACGACGTGGCCAAGCGCCCGGATCGGCCGGAAGAGCTCAGGGAAAAGCTGATCGCGGCCTATCTGTCTTTCCTGCCCGCGGGCGCTGACGATGCCATGAAGGCTAAGGCGAAGCAGGACGCGGCCATGGTGGCAGAGCAGCTTCTGTCGCCCTGGCTCAGGACATTTCTTGTCCTGGATCCCCGGCCGTACCTGCGCGGCCTGACCCTTCCCGTACTCGCGATGAACGGTACCAAGGATCTCCAGGTGCCATCCGCAGAGAATCTCGAGGCTATTCGGAAAGCCCTCGCCGATGCCGGCAATACGCGATTCAGCATAGCGGAGCTGCCGGGTCTCAACCATTTGTTCCAGGAGGCCAAGACGGGCTTGCCCGACGAGTATTCCCAAATACAGGAAAGCTTCTCGGAAAAGGCCCTGCAAAAAATGGGCGACTGGTTGGCCGAGGTTTTGGGACTGTAGGCAGCCGGAGCTAGATGATTCTCCCTACCAGCCCAGGATTCGGGATCGATTAGCCTTGCCGACCGATGCGAGACGGGACATCGGATCGTCCGGCGCCGCGGCAGATTTTTTGTACTCGATGGCGAACTGGTTCATGGAGAAATGCTTGAAGACCCAGAATTTCTCTCTCAGGCCTGAATCGGCGCCCGAATAGAGCTTTTTCGATTCCTCCGCCCAGGTAGAAAAGAGTTTTCCAGCACTCAGCTCGCCGTAGCCCGAAACCCAGAGGACCGAGCCCAGGGCTTTATGCAGCTTGAAGGCCAGCGCGGCCATATAGCGCTGGCTTTCGTCCAAGAGAACGTCCAGTTCCATTTCCGGTCCTGTCTTCGTGGGACTCCCAGCCGAGCGCGAGCGGGCGAGCTTGCGCAGGAGGCGCAATTCCGCGGTCTTTGGGGTATGGATGGGGGTTTTGTTTATGATGACGCAGGATTTGTAGAAATCAAGGCCCAGTTCCGCGGAGAACCAGCCCTTGGCGAGCTTGCCCGACTGTCCTATCAGGTAACGCTGATTGGCGGCTTTTTGCTCATTTTTCCCGGGATTGTCCGCGACGATGATGAAAAGCGGGGCGTCACGGGGGCCTATGTCGTCCAGCGCCCTGTTGTAGACGATCGGGGTTTCCACTTCGTAATCGGTATACCCCAACTGTCGCCTAAGTTCGTCCTGGAGGTTCTTAAGCCAGGGGCTGCGCCGGCTCAGGGCTTCAACGTAGGAGGCGAAATCCTTCCGCAGCGCGTCGAAGATTGTGTATTGCGTTTGGGTCATGGAGGGACCTTCCTTGGCGACCATACTAGCAGAAGGCCCCAGGGAGCAATAGGGCGATTCCCAGAGGAGCCTTCAGTTTATATACTAGGGAACGATGAAACATCGATTCTTCGCCGCCGCCTTTCTTTGCTTCGGGTTGCTTATGGCAGGCTGCCAGAGCGCCGAGGACCGGAGGCTCAAGGAGCTGAAAGCCCTGATTTTAGACTCGGGACTGAGTCCTGCCGCCGCCGCCGCGGCTATTTCCAAGATCGATGGGGCAAAGGGCAGGTTTCTCGATTTGGTTGACGCTGTCCTAATGGAGATGAAAGCCGATCCGTTTTTGCTGAAGCGGGTCGACAAGGCCAGGGCCTTGCCTTCCGATTACGAGCCTGAGGACTTGATCGTTTTGGACGGCTCGGGCTTGGCTCTTTCCAGGGCGGGACACAGGCTCAGAAAGCCCGCGTTCGAGGCGTTGAAGGTCATGAGCGGGGCCGCGGCGGCCGAGGGCCTGACGCTTTTAGTTTCTTCGGCCTTCAGGAACTACGAGTATCAAAAAAACCTGTACGCCCGAAACGTCGCCCAGATGGGGGCGTCGGAGGCTTCCCGGGTATCGGCGGCTCCCGGGACCAGCCAGCATCAGCTGGGCACCGCCATCGACTTCGGATCCATCACCGACGATTTCGCCGAAACGAAGGCTGGCCGCTGGCTGGAGAAGAACGCCGGACGGTTCGGCTTTTCCCTTTCATATCCCAAAGGAATGGAGGAGTTGACGGGCTATGTCTGGGAGAGCTGGCATTACCGCTACGTAGGCGAAGCGGCAGCGAGCATGCAAATCGAGTTTTTCGCGGGTCTTCAGCAAAATCTCATGCTATTTCTAGATCGGCTATCTCGTTCGCAGGATCAATCCCCAGGGCGATAGCGTAGATAATGTCGGCAACAGCGTCCTCGTCGTGACTTTTTTTCGAGACATGGCGCGCGTTCGCTTTTATGATCTCCAAAGCGTTAGAGGGGGCGCAGCCCCAGCCTGCCTCCCGGATCATGGTCAGGTCGTTCATGGCATCCCCTATCGCCATCACCCGCTCCATGGGAATTCCCAGCTTTTCGGTGAGTCTGCGCAGAGCCGAGCCTTTGTCGGCTCCTAGGGGAAGTATTTCCATAAAATACGGCTTGGAGGTTACGACCTCGGCCTTTCCCTTGAAAAGCGAGGAGGCCTTTTTGTAGAGTTCGGCGATACGCTCAGGCTCGCCGGGAACGACGAACTTGACCTGGCCGTCTTTGAAGAGTTCGTCTCTATGCCCGGCTTGGGAAAGGGGCTGGCCTGTTATTTTCTCATCCATGAGAGCCCAGTCGTTTATCCTGCTGCAGAAAATCTTTCCCTCCATATAAACTTGCCAAGGAAGGTCTTCGGAATCGATGAACGCCGAAGCATCGCGGCAAAACTCCGGCGACAGCATAAGCCGCTCGACGGTGGCGCCTGTCGCCGCTTCGAGCAATTCGGCTCCGTTGGAGCAGACCAGGTAATTGCCTTTTCTGCGGAGGTCGAGAAGGGGAATGAATTTTTTTACACCGGCGTAATTTCTTCCGGTGGCGAGCACTATTTCTATGCCGGCGTTCTCGGCGGCCACGATGGCCCGGCGGTTGCCCTCGGAGATGTTCAGGCTGGAATCGAGGAGTGTGTCGTCGAGATCCAGGGCTATGAGGTCGATTTTCATGGGCACTGATATACTACGCGGGGGAGGGGAGTGAAAAGCCGGCCGAGGAACCCTCTCGCCGCGGCCAGCGAGGGGGCCTGCCTTGCTATGAAACGCCCGAGCGGCTATCCTGATGGACGCGAAGGATGGTCAGCATGGATTACATTGATTTCAGAAGCGATACGGTCACCTGGCCGACCGCGGAAATGCGCGAGGCGATGGCGAAAGCCCCGGTGGGCGACGATGTCTACGGCGACGATCCCACCATCAACGAGATGGAAGCCCTGGCCGCTTCCATGGTGGGGAAGGAAGCGGCGCTTTTCGTGCCCTCGGGCACCTTCGGCAACCAGTTGGCACTGCTGAGCTGGTGTCCCCGGGGGAGCGAGGTGATCCTGGGCGAACAATGCCATATCATTCAGCACGAGGCCGGCGCGGCTTCGGTAATAGCTTCGGTGCAGACCCGCACCGTGGACGCCCCCGACGGCCTGCTTCCTGCGGAAAAAATCGAATCGCTGATACGGGGCAACGATATTCATTTTCCCCCTACTTCCCTTATTTGCCTGGAGAACGCCCATTCTTCGGGCAGGGTGCCGAAGCTCGCCTACATGAAGGAAGTCTCCGCCTTGGCGCGATCTCATAGGATACCGATTCACCTTGACGGGGCGAGGATATTCAACGCGGCCGCCAGCCTTGGCCTGCCCGCGGCGGAGTTGGCGAACCAGGTGGATTCGGTGATGTTCTGCCTTTCGAAAGGACTATGCGCGCCGGTGGGTTCGATCCTCGCAGGTCCCAAGAGTTTCATCGATCGCGCCAGGCGCAAGCGCAAGGTGATGGGAGGAGGAATGCGCCAGGCTGGCATTCTGGCGGCCGCCGGGCTTATCGCCCTCAAGGACATGACACGCCGGCTGGGCGAGGATCACGAGAACGCACGGTACCTGGCCGCGGGGCTGGCGGCTCTGCCCGGGTTCAGCCTGGATCCGGCTTCGGTGGAGATCAACATGGTGTTCTTCCGCCTGCCGGAGTGGGTGGATCCGGAAAAACTGTCCGAGAAGCTCAAGGCCGAGGGCATTCGGATAAGTCTTCCCGAGGGCGGGCTATGTCGTTTCGTAACTCATTACTGGATAAAAAAGGAACATATCGATACGCTGCTGTCGCTGCTCGGGGAATTCTCGAAGGGCAGGGATGGGCGACGCTGACGAAAAGCGGATGGTCCGCAACGCGGGAATGCTCTCCGCGCTGACGATGATCTCCAGAATCCTCGGCCTGGTGCGGGAGATGACCAAGGCGGCCTTCCTGGGAACGGGGGGACTCTCGGACGCATTTTCAGTCTCCTTCATGATCCCCAACTTCATGCGGAGGCTTTTCGCCGAGAATTCCATCTCGGTGGCCTTCATTCCCACCTTCAAGACCTATCTCCACGAGGGGAAGGAGGAGGAGACCAGGGAATTCCTCTCGTCGAGCCTGACGGTGCTGGTCATCCTGGTGGGCGCCGTCGTGGCTGCGGGCATGGCGACGAGCTCCTGGATAGTCCTCGCCTTCGGCTCGGACCCCGGGGAGACGGCGATCCTCACCAGGATCATGTTTCCCTACCTGGGATTGGTTTCCATCGCCGCCCTCTTCCAGGGCATGCTCAATTCCTACGGAATTTTCGCCCCTTCGGGATTGGCGCCTATCTTGTTCAACCTTTGCTTCATAGCCGTGCCCATGCTCGTGTCCCGCTGGACGGCTAACCCAGCCAGGGCCATGGCGATTGGCGTGGTGGCCGGCGGCTTCGCGCAGGCGGCCTGCCAGCTACCGGCCCTGCTCAAGGCGGGGATGCGCTTCGGCTTCGTCAGTCCGCGACGGGCTTTCGCCAATCCAGGCATGAAAAAAGTCTTCGTGCTGATAGCGCCGACCATTCTCGGGATGGCCGCGTACCAGATCAACGACCTGGTGTCCACGGCCTTCGCGTCCAGGGCAGGCGTCGGGGTCGCCTCCAGCCTCCAGTTTTCGATCAGGCTGCAGGAGCTTATACTTGGCGTCTTCGCGGTCTCGGCTGGCACCGTGCTCCTGCCGGAGCTGGCGGACGCGGTTAAGGCGCACGAATGGAAGCGGTATTCGGCCCGGTTGGGGCAGACGCTCAAGACCCTAAGTCTTGTCACGGTTCCCGTGGCTGTCTTTTCCATGATAACCGCCAGGGAGATTGTGGCCTTATTGTTCATGAGGGGAGGCTTTA
>CAYVOD010000041.1:0-16928 GCA_964453055.1 uncultured Treponema sp.
CTCCCATACCCATACCCCACCGTCGCCTCATACCCTTCGCCCACCACCCGCGCTTTAAGTTCTTTGGGCGAGGATTCAAGGGCCAGGGATTGGCCTGCAAGCTGAATTTCGCCTAAGCGCGCGGCTACTTCGGCGGAGGCGGAAAGGCGGCTGAGATCGGCTTGATAACTGGCTTTGAGCATAGTCGCCTGGATAAAAAGCTCGTCTTCGCCCAGGCCGGGATCGGCTAAAAACGCCAGCGCGGTGGGAATTACCGCCTCAGGCGCCCCCGAGAGCGTCGAAAGCTGGAAGGATGAAAGAGACGCGGAAATATGACGGGCCTCCGGCAGACTGAGCGATGCGGAGACGCCGGTAATATCGATCACCAGGTTGGGCAGTCCGCCGGCTGCGCCCGAGGGAAGGAGAGCGGCTAGCTTCGTGATGGTATCTTGATCGTCGGGGAATCGGAGATCCATATCGAGATCCCCTATCTCCGCATGCCTGAGCAGCTCGGCGGGGGAACCGAAAATCGCCGCCCAAGGATCAAGCCTGAGCCGGATCTCGGAGGCGGAGAGCAGCTTGCGCCGGAGGATAGTGCTCTCGGAGCGAGTCTCTCTGAAAACTTCTACGCCGTGGAAGCTGACCCTGAAGGGCAGGGCTACCGATGCGTAGGAGTAGCCGAGCCGGAGACCGGTCCGCTGGAAGATGTTTTCCTGGAGGGAGAAAACCGTCGATTCCAGCTTCGATTCCACGAGGCCGCGCATTTTCGGGAGTGCCAGGAGGCTCAAAATCCCCGCCAAGCTGAGGGCAATGAGTAGGGGGAGTATCCATCGAGCGCTTTTCCGTGCCATCAACCGATCCCTGCGTAGAAATAGAAGCTCAGGCGATATATACTAACACATCATGCAGCCCCAGGACACCGATTTCACCCTAAAAAACTTCATCGTTCTCGAAGGCATCGACGGTTCGGGCACGAGCACCCAGATGCGCTTCATAGAAGCGTCCCTCGAAGAAAGAGGCTTGGCTCATATGATCACGGCGGAGCCGACAGGCAGGCCCGAAGGGCAACTTATAAGAAAAATCCTCCGGGGCGAGCTGGATGCCGATCCGGGAACGGTAGCCTATCTTTTCGCCAGCGATCGTCACCAGCATCTTTACGGCAAGGACGGAATCGTCGAAGCCCTGGAATTGGGCAAAATCGTGGTCTGCGACCGATACGCCCTCTCAAGCCTCGCCTACCAAGGCAGCACCTGCGGAAGGGAACTGCCCGAATACCTTAATGCCCGCTTCCCGGCCCCCGGGCTGACCATATTCTTCAAGATCGATCCGGAACTGTCCCTGCAAAGGCTTTCTTCGAGAAGCACGCTGGAGATTTATGAAAAATCGCACATACAGAAGCTGGTTGACGCGGCCTATGAGGGAATTATCGCTAAAAAGAAAGACCTTGGCTGGAATATCGAGACAGTAAACGCTGAAAACCCCATCGACCAAGTGCGTCGCGAGGTGCTCTCGATCATCGAAAACTATACCGGACTCGCGATCGCCTGAGGCCGAAACTTTTCGGGCGAAACCCGGGAAACCAGATCGCTCGGAAAATCAGGTATCAACGGATCAGCATGGCGTCGCCGTAGCTGAAAAACCTATAACCCTCACTGATAGCCTCGCGATAGGTTTCGAGGATGAGCTCCCTTCCCGCGAAGGCGGAGACGAGCATCAGCAGCGTCGATTTAGGCGTATGGAAATTGGTGAAAAGCTGATCTACCACACTGAAGGCCCGGCCGGGATGTATGAAGATATCGGTGCTTGCCGAACCGGGGCGAAGAGATGAGCCTGTCCAGGCCGACTCCAGGGTCCTGGCGCTGGTGGTCCCCACGGCGATCACCTTCCGCCCTTCTTGCTTCGCCCTGCCGACCGCCTCGGCGGTGCGCGCGGGAACCGAGTACCACTCCCTGTGCATCTTGTGTTCCTCGATAGTATCGACCCGCACCGGGAGGAAGGTTCCCAGGCCTACATGGAGGGTGAGCCATTCCATCCCCACGCCGGCACTGGAAAGCTCGTCCAGAATTTCCGGTGTGAAGTGAAGCCCCGCCGTTGGGGAGGCGGCAGAACCGATGACCCTGGCGTAAACGGTCTGGTAGCGCTCAGCGTCCCGCTCGTCGTCATCCCTCCTGATATAGGGAGGAAGGGGCATATGGCCGTTTCGCTCCAGGTATTCGTCGTCCACTTCCCTGTCGAAATCAATTATCTTTTCGCCTGAAGGCAGGTCCGCGCCGATCCTTCCCCCGAGCTCTCCTGGAAACGTGAAGCGCCTACCTTCCCTCTGTTTCCTGGCCTTGCTGGTCATGGCCGTCCAAGTTCTCGACGACGCCTCGCCGTTCAAGCTTTCACCGGCGGGGTGGAGGAGAAGAAATTCCACCTTAGCCCCAGTATCCGAGGCGATGCCGAAAAGCCTGGCCTTCCTCACCTTCGAATCGTTGAAGACCATGAGGCTGCCCGGTTCGATAAAAGCGGGCAGGTCGGCTATCATCGCATGGCTGCGCCGGCCGGTGGCCCGGTCCAGGACCAGGAGCCTGGAGCTGCCTCGCTTTTCGGCCGGGTATTGGGCTATGAGTTCCGGGGGCAGTTCAAAATTGAAGTCTTCCGTTCTCAACGCTGTACTCCATTCCTAGGTGCTTGTAGGCCTGAGGTGTCGCTATCCTGCCCCGGGGCGTCCGGGCTATCAATCCGGCCTGGATCAGGAAGGGTTCGTAATAATCCTCCAGGCTGTCCACGCCCTCGCCGACGGTGATCGCCAGTGTCTCGGCGCCGACAGGCCCGCCGGAGTACTTGAGTATGATAGCCTTGAGAATCTCCCGATCCAGCCGCTCAAGCCCGAGTGTATCCACCTCCAGCCTCGACAGGCCTTCCTCGACCACCTCGATGTCCACCGAATCCTTGCCCGCCACTTGGGCGAAATCGCGCATCCTGCGCAATAGCCTGTTGGCTATTCGAGGAGTCCCCCTGGAAGTGGAAGCGAGGCGGCTGACCGCGTCCTTCCGTATTTCAATGTCCAGGATGGCGGCGGACCTCCTGATCACCAGCTCGAGCTCCTCGGGGCTGTAGTAGTCGAAGCGAAGCGATATGCCGAAACGGCTGGCCAGGGGGGCGGAGACCATGCCCGCCTTGGTCGTGGCGCCGATCAGGGTGAAGGGCGGCACGGGAACCCTGACCGTCCTGGCCGCCGGTCCCTGACCGATGATCCAGTCCAGCTCGAAGTCCTCCATGGCGATATAGAGCATTTCCTCGATCGCAGGCTTGAGTCTGTGTATCTCGTCGATGAAAAAGACGGAACCAGGCCGCAAGGTGGTGAGAATTCCCGCCAGGTCCTTGGGTTTGTCCAGGGCCGGGGCGCTGGTGGGCTTGAAATCGGCTCCCATTTCTGAGGAAACCACCAAGGCCAGGGTCGTCTTGCCCAGGCCGGGGGGTCCCATCAAAAAGAGATGGTCCAGGGCTTCTTCCCGCTCCCTGGCGGCCTTGATAAATATGGAAAGGTTTTCCTTTATCCGGGCTTGGCCCTGGAATTCCGACAGCACGTGAGGACGCAGGGAGGCTTCCCTCTCGTCCTCCCCCGGATCGAAGTAGGGGTCCATGGTGCCGTTTTTCCTGGCGTTTTCTCTGGCAGATTCCTTGCCGCGCATCATTGTGCCCCTCCGGAGGAGAGTTCGAGGAGAGCTTGCCTGAAGAGTTCGGCTTCCCCTTCCTTGCCCAAGCCTGGAGAGATGGAAGCGGCCTTGCTCCGGACAGCCTTCTCCGCCGCCCTCCTGTCGAAGCCCATGTCGACCAGGGCGCTGACCAGGTCATCCCAGGGGGAGGCGGGAAGCCCGCCGCTTCCAGAGCTGTCCACATCCACCAGCTTGCCCTTTAAGGCAAGGACCATCTTCTGCCCCAGCTTGGGTCCCACGCCGGGAATTTGCCTTAACGCCGCCAGGTCCCCTGAGTCCAGGGCGAGCTTGAGATCCTGGGGAGAAATGCCGGAGAGGATTTTCAGGGCCTGCTTGGGTCCTATGCCCTCCACCTTGGTGAGATCGAGGAACAGGCTCCGCTCCGCCTCGGTGGGAAAGCCGAAGAGCCTCATGCCTTCGTCCCAATGATGGAGCCATACGAAGACTTCCACCTCGCCGCCCACGGGCCCGAAGAGAGCGAGAGTCCGGGCGGGCACGGAAATATCCCATTCCACGCCCCCGGTCAGCACATAGAGCGAGTCGGCTGAGCGACCGCTGAGTTTTCCCAATATTCTGTTGAGCATCGGGGACAGTATATCAGCTGGAGAGCCCGCTAGGCCAGAGCGGATGGGCTCTGGATCGCGGAAAGCCCCGCGGGGCCTTCGAAATGCGCCCTGCAGACAGCCGCTGCCAGGGCGTCGGCCGCGTGGTCCGGCTTAGGCGCCTCTTCGAGGCCTAAAAGTATCCTCACCATTTCCTGGACCTGGCCTTTTTCCGCCCTGGCAGTGCCGGTGACCGCTTTTTTTATCGCGTTGGGGGTGAACTCCGCCAGGGGAACGGAGGCCTGATGAAAGGCTAGCTTGATGATTCCCCTGGCTTCGGCTACGGGGAGGGCCGAAGTGACGTTCCTGAAGAAGTAGAGATCCTCGATTCCCCCGTACGCAGGATTGTAGGTCGCGAGGATTTCCTGGATTCCCGAGTAAATCTGCTGGAGCCTCAGCTCCGACGGGTCCGAAGAAGCGGTGCGGATGCAGCCGTGGCAGACATGCCGAAGCTTCCCTCCCCGGCCCAGGGCGATGACTCCGTAGCCAAGTGAGGCTAATCCCGGATCGATGCCGACGATCAGGGTCTCGGCGCCAGCCTTGGCCGGGCGGTTCATTCCCTATTCTTCGCTTTCCGGAAGCTCCACGTTGTGGTAGACATTCTGGACGTCTTCGTTTTCCTCGAGCCTCTCGATGAGTTTCTGCACCTTGCCGGCCGTGTCGGCGTCCACGTCGAGATAGACGTCGGGAACCATCGAGATCTCGGCGCCCAGGGTCTCGAATTTCTTGGCGTTCATGGCGTTGAGGACAACCTCGAAATCGTTCGGGTCCGTGTAGACCACCAGGGTTCCTTCCTCGTTCTGTACGTCGTCGGCGCCGGCGTCGAGGGCCGCTTCCATGATCTGGTCCTCGCTGTAGGCTTCCCCGTCGTAGGAGAGGATGCCCTTGCGCTTGAAGAGGTAGGAGACGGAGCCAGAGGTTCCCAGGTTGGCGCCGGAACGGGTGAGGAGGTTGCGGATTTCCGCCGCCGCCCTGTTCTTGTTGTCCGTCAGCACCTCGATGAGGAGGGCGCCGCCTCCGGGAGCGTAGGCTTCGTAGGTCAGTTCCTCGTAGGTCGAGCCCTCCAGCTCACCTGTGCCCTTCTTAATGGCCCGGTCGACGTTGTCCTTGGGCATGTTCGCGGCCCTTGCCTTGAGAACCGCCGTCCTGAGCCTGGGATTGCCGTCGGGATCTCCTCCGCCCATCCTTGCGGCTATGGAAATTTCCTTGATGAGCTTGGTGAACATCTGACCGCGCTTGGCGTCGGCAGCTCCCTTCTTGTGCTTTATGGTCGCCCATTTACTGTGACCGGACATGCTTATTCTCCTTCTTTCCGACTATACGCAAATGACGCAAAACGATAGCACGCTAGCATTTTTGCTGTCAACTACGTGAGCCGCCCGGGGCCTCGGGGCGGCCCCGGGCGCGCTCTCGGGTTTGTCCCGCCGCCTCTACATAACGTGATTTGCGAACCGCGGCGCGGCTCATTTCAACCTGACCTGGGTCTTCCCGTATCCGCCTTCCTCCGGCCGGGCGAAGTAATAATCCTCCACCCCGGCCTGGCCGCGCAGATACTCGTGGATGCCCTTTCCCAAAACGCCTTCGCCGGTGCCGTGTAATATGGAAAACTGCTTCAGCCCTTGGAGGCTGGCGGCATCGATCTGCCGCTCCACCGCCTCGAGGGCTTCCTGGAGGCGGAATCCGCGCAGATCCAGCTCGAACTTGGCTCTCGGCGCTTCGCCGCCTTCGCTTGGGGCCAATTCGACATCATAGCTCGGGACTGATTCGGCTTTTTTACTGGCGGGTGAGAGCTCGGAGGACGGAACCGTCAGGCGGAGGGAGCCCAGCTCTATAAGCCATTGCCCCGGCGCGGCCTGGCGAACCGCCCTGGCTCTGCGGCGGTTCCTGCCGTAAAGCACCTCGTCCCCCTCGGCGATGCCCCGACTTTCCGGCGACTCTTGCTCCCGGGAATCCTGGATCGCTTCTTCTTCCCTGCGAAGTGCCGCCGCCTGGCTCTCGACCGACTCGGCGAGCTGGGCGAGGAATTTCTTGGCCTCTTTGATGCTTTCCTGCCCTCCTTTGGACTCCCGCAGCTCCCTTACCAGGTTTTCCAGGGTTTTCCTGCTCTCCTTGAGAAGGCTGCCAAGTTCCGCCACGCCACGGCGCCGGAGCTCCTGCTCCTTCTGCCGCACCTGCAGGGCAGCCAGGTCCAGCTTTCTTCTGTCTTCGACGGTGGCCTGGATCCTCATGCGCTGTTCCCGCTCGAGCCGTTCGATAGCCCGCTGCTTTTCGCTAAGGCTTTTCACCAGCTCGCCTATATCGCTTCGTTCCTCGTCCAGATACTTCCGGGCCGCGCTGACGATATTTTCGGGCAACCCGACCTGGGCAGCGATTTCCAACGCCCTGCTCTGGCCCGGTATGCCCATGACTATACGATAAGTAGGGGCCAGGCGAGTCGAATCAAACTCCATCGACGCGTTGAGGCAGCCCTCCTTGGTATAGCCATAATTCTTGAGAATTCCATGATGGGTGGTGACGATGGTCAGGGCGCCCAGGTCGATAAAATGATCGAGCAGTCCCATGGCCAGGGCGCAGCCTTCCTCTGGATCGGTTCCCGCCCCCAGCTCGTCCAATAAAATGAGGCTTTTCGAGCACGCCTTGGCCGCTATCCCCGCTATCACCTTCATGTGGCCCGAAAAAGTGGAAAGGGACTGGTCTATGGACTGTTCGTCCCCTATATCCACGAGGACGGCGTCGAAGATCGGCAAGGAGCTCCCCTGGGCGAAGGGGAGCCGCAACCCGAACTGGCGCATCAGGGCTAGAAGCCCGATGGTCTTGAGAGTGACGGTTTTTCCGCCGGTATTGGGACCAGTTATGATAAGCATCCTCGTGTTCTCGGGGAGATCCACATCGATAGGAACCGCCCTTTTCCCCAAAAGGGGATGGCGAGCCTTCCAAAGCGTCAGTCCATGATCGTTAAGTTCGGCTGAAACGAGCCCTTCCCGGAAAGCCATGAGAGCCCTGGCCAGGCGTTGGTCCAGGTAAGCCAGAGATCTTCTGGCCATGCAAAGCGCAGAAAAAAACGGCCTTAGGGAATCAGAAGTCTCCCTGAAAATGCGCAATATCTCCGCCTTGAGCCGGGCGTCGAGCTTCACAAGCTCGTTGTTCCTCTCCACCAGGGCTTCGGGTTCTATGAAAAGGGTCTGCCCAGTCGCCGACACCTCGTGGACTATGCCCCGGACCCTCCCTTTGAAATTCGCCCGTACCGCCAGGACGGTCCTTCCGTCCCGCTGGGTGGGTTCCTCCGACTGGAGGGCCGAGCGCAGTTCAGGGTCCCTGCCATAGGTTGCCGCCAGCTTGAGCAGCTCCCTGTTCTTTCTACCGATAGCATCGCTAATTCTTTTAAGCTCAGGCAGTTCCCTCAGCTCGCCTTCAGGGCTTATGACACCGAATATGATTTTGTATACATCATGAATCATCGGCGAAGCCTCGATCAGTTCGGCGGCCGAGTCGGCGGCCCAAGCCTCGGCCAGGCGACCAGGATCGAACCCCCCGGAGTCTGACTGTTCCCCTTCTTCGGCTTCCGAGTCCCGGGCAGAACATGAATCTCTCTTTCCATCCCAGGCGACCTTGGACAGAAAGGAGACCAGGGTCTCGAAATTCTTGCTCCAAAGCCCCAAGCAGAGGAGTTCTTCCGCCTCAAGGCTGCTGCCGGCCCTGGCCAATCGACCCAAGGCCGCTTCGATCGAGGGAAAGGAGAATTCGGGGGCTGAGTGGGATTCAAGGTGAGCGCAGAGGTTTTCAAGGTCGATGGCGAAGGCCCGCAGCTCCTCCTCGCTGTCCGTGGGAAGAGAGGCCTGAACAAGCCGTCTCCCCTCTTCGGAATAACAGTACGAGGCGAGATCGTCCCTGATGCGGGGAAAATCCAGGAGGGAAAGGCTATGCTCATCGCTCAAAAACATAAGGCATCCTGTAAAGCCAATTTAAAAGTCCGTCAACTTCTAATAGTGAAAATCGTCCTCGTCGAGTTCGGTCGAACCGTTATGCCGAATCTTCCTGCCCCTGATTCCGTCGATGTTCCTGATCCTGCGGCTCGGATCCCGCGGCCCGTCCTTTTTCCACTCCTCAGGCAGGTCCAGCTCTTCCCTAATGCGGATATAGCTTTCGTAGCGATCGGGATGGATCTGCGAACGATCAAGGGCTTCCCGGACGGCGCAGCCCTCCTCGTCCACATGGCTGCAGCGGGCGCCCAAGGCGCAGTCGCTTACCAGGGGGGCCATCTCGGGAAAGCAGAATACCAGTTCGTCCGGGGGGATGCTCCGCAAGGCGAGCCTGCGGATGCCCGGCGTGTCGATTATGGAATATCCCATCGGCGTCACGATCATCGTCGCCAGGGTTGTGGTATGCTTGCCGCGATTATATTTTTCCGACACCTCGCCGGTTTTTCTGTCCAGTCCGGGCAGGAGGGCGTTAAGGATGCTGGATTTGCCGACTCCCGATTGGCCCGCCAGCACTGTGGTGCCGACCTGGAGGAGGGCGGCGAAGGCGCTCAGCCCTTCTCCCTTTGCGACGGAACTGCGAAGGACCCGATAGCCCAATTTTTCGTAATTCTCCAGGCGTTCTTCAACCCGAGGATCGAGACCGAGATCGGCCTTGTTCATAAGTATCACGAAGGGCGAACCGGCCCGTTCGGAGAGGACGGCCAGCCGGTCTATGAAACGCGGTCTGAAAGGCGGAAGCCTCGGCGAAGTGACGCAGACCACTCTATCGATATTGGCGGCTATAGCCTGTTCCGCCCTGCCCTTTTCGTTGTAGCGGCCGAAGCTGTTGCGCCTGGGGCTGAGACTCGTGATCATGCCCCGCCCTGGGCCCGCCTCCTCGACCTCAACCTCGTCCCCGGCTGCGAGACTATTGTAGCTGTCGCCCAGGGTCTTGATTCTCTTACCCTTGAGCGAACAAAGCCGCTCCCTCCCATCCTCGCAAAGCGTCATCGCCAGGTTATTGGAGGAAAAAAGCACCCTCGCTTTCACCCTCTGGCCTCTTGGACGCTATTCGCAGACTGGGTCATCAAAGCTGTTCCGGCGGCAGAAGGCCGAAGCGTTCGGCCCAAACCGAGTAAAGAGGATCGAAGGGAGGTTCCCCTGTAAGGAGGAAGCGACCGGGCTGACCCTGAGCTTCCAGCTTGCAGTCGCTGGACGCCCTTGGCCCTAAAAGCTGCTCCACCCTTCGAGCGACGCCTTCCAGGGAATCGACTATTTTGAGCCCGCTGGCGCCGAGGGCCTCCGCGCAGGCGGCTATATCTTCCTGAACGTGGAGAAAATGGGTGCAGGCCAATACGATCCGATCCGCTCCCTCCTGGATGAGCCTCCTCACGTAGGGTTCGACGGCCCTCCGCCTTTCCTCGGCGCTGGATTCCAGGTAACGATGCTCCACGAAGCTCACTAAATCCTGGGCGGGAAGCTTTATAACCCGAGCCTCGGAAGCATAGCGGGCGATGAGATCGTCCAGGTAGGGATCGGCGACCGCCCGTTGGGTCGCCATGATGCCGATGCATCCCGTGGGGCTTTGCTCTGCTGCAGGCTTCACCGCCGGCACGGTGCCGATGATCGGGAGGTCGGGGTGGGCGGCGCGGAGGGTTTTCAGGGCTATCTGGCTCGCGGTATTGCAAGCGATCACCAGGTAGTCGGGCATCAGTAAAGCTCGCAGACGCTTGGTTCTGTCCAGGAGGATGTCTTCTACTTCCCGGACCGACTTGGTCCCGTAGGGAAATCCGGCGTCGTCGGCTATATAGTGGAGCCTCGCGCAAGGAATATGTCCGCGGGTTTGCCTAAGATAGGGCAAACCTCCGACCCCTGAATCTAGAAATACCAGGACTTTTTCTTCAGCGCTTTGATTCATGGCTTAAAAAGCTGGTCGAAAACGGCCTTGGCCGATTCGGGCGAAGGTTTGGGTCTTCCGCCCTTTCCTGCTCGATCGGCGAAATCGAAATCTATGGAAAACCATTCGCAGAAGTTCGCCCTTCCCTTGTCGGTCACCTGATACTCCACCGTCTCGGAACAGTCGTAATGAGCCCCGGGCTTATAAAAGCGGCACATTTCGCAGGTGTGGAGCTCGGCTTCGCAAGAGGCGCATACGTCTCTGAAACCGACTCGGATTCCCCGAGGCAGAGCCTTGCCACATTTAGCGCACATAAACGCATTCTATACCCCGACTGGAGAGCCTTTCAAGCGTGGACCTTGTCCCTCCCGGTTCGATGGTGTAGCCTATGGCCATGTACAGGAAAGTCTCCTGCTCCGCCGATGCCTGTCCCAACCTAGCTTTCGCCGCATCTCCCTTCTGCAGGGAGCACTCGCCATCCCCCGAGGCGGCGGTCAAACAACTGGTTGACCGGCTGGGGGCCGAAGGCAGCGCCATAAATATCGATTTCAGCGACATCTATCTCGGCGGCGTGGATTTCTCCCGGATGCGCTTTGTGGGCTGCCGATTCCGGCATGCAACCCTCTCCCATGTCCTATTCACCGGAGCATCCTTCAGACTCTGTTTCTTCGACACCGCATCCATCGACTGCTGCGATTTTTCGGGAGTGGACATGGACTTTTGCTCGCTGGGGGACACGAATATCTTCGACTGCAGCTTCGAGAACTCAGAGCTGATCCATGTCAACTTCGACGGAAGCCGCATAAGGGAGAGCACCTTCTCCAGCTCCAACCTCTACGATTCCCGATTCATCCTCGCCCAGATCGAGCACAGTCGTTTCGACGACTGCGATTTCAAGCGGGTCTTCTTCATCCCCGACCGCTCCGAAGCCGTATCGACCAACGGCTCCAACATCGCCGAGGCGATCAAGGATCTGGAGCACCTCTATTTATGAAAATTTACCAGCATTACTCTATCTACGGTTTTTCCAACGGCTATGTCGTCTGCAACGAGGAAAGCATGGAAGCTCTCGTGGTCGATCCTGGCGAGGTGACTACCACGATGATCGATCAAATCGAAAACAAAGCCTATTCGCTGAAGGCCGCACTGATCACCCACAGCCACAGCCATCATTGCCGGGGGCTCAAGACCCTCATGCGGATCTACGACCCTGTCGTCTACGCTTCGAACGCCAAGCTCTTCAACATCGCCTGCAGGAAAGTGCAGGATCAGCAGCTCTTCCAGGAAGCGAATTTCACAATCAGGGCGATCGCCGTGCCCGGACACTCCCAGGATTCAATCGTCTACGATATCAACGGCTGGCTGTTTACCGGCGACGCCTTCCACGCTGGCATCATAGGCAAGACTACCTCGTCTTTCAACGCGAAAGCCCTCTACGAACGGCTGAACCAGAAACTGGAGCATTACCCTGAAGATAGCCTGGTGTTTCCGGGCCATGGCCCGCCCAGCACGCTGGGCACGGAGAAAAAATTCAACCTGGGGCTCAGGGAAGGTTATGCAGAAAGCCTGAAGACTAGCTACGATTTCTTCGTATAAACCCTTTTCAAGCCCGCCCAGCGGATGTAGCGATCTATCAGTCCGGCCCAGCTTCCCGGAGCCATCACCAGATGGTTACCCAGGGGGGTGTCGAGCAGGGCATCGATATCGCCGTTCGACAACTCTATATGCGCTTGAGTCCTGCACAGGCCTTCCATCGCCGGGCTTTCGACGAGCTCTCCTTCGGCCGCCCACACCTGGTCGAGCCCGGCGCCGCCGATGCGCAGCAAGGTTACAGGCCCCTTGGGCAGACTGCCGCAGATCGCCGCTCCCTTGCCCGATTCGAAATGACTCCTGATGCCGTAGCGAGGGACCAGGGAGAGGGGAACGGTGCAGTGGGCCAAGAGTATTCTGCCCCTGCCGCCCTCGGCCTTCCGTATCACCGAAGGATTGGCCATCCACCCTGCCCTGCCGGTTAAAATACGCACCCAGCGGAGCGCGATAACCGAGGGAACGTCGCCTTCGCAGCCCGAGTCTATGCCTTCGGCGGCCAATTTTGCCAAGGCGAAGCAGCCCGTTGAACCGTTGAGAGACAAAAGGTCGAAGCAGCGGAGGCTGAGGGCATCCAGTTTTTCACCTTCTGCCAAGGATTTTAGAGCTTCGAATACCGCCTGGGATTTTTCTAGATCCTCATCCGAAGCCTCAGTGCGGAACGAAGCGCCGCTGATGAATTTCTCGGGGAGGACGGCTTTTTCCCGCCTCCCTCGGGTTTCCATCGCCTTAGTCAAGCGCTCGAAGGGAATCGGGACGATAGCGGCCCCCCAGCTCTCTTTCGTCGCTTTAGCGGATTGCCTGGAGGCGATCAGCCAGGAGGAAGGCTCGCCCACGAGCCCAATCCTGCTCTTTCTCATCCCCGACAGGCTGTCCGCGACTTTTGCGGCCGCTGCCAATTCGGCGAGGCCGGTAGCGTCATCGGCGCCGGCAAGCTGTATGATCTGGGCCGTCCTTCCTTCCTGTCCCGCCCAGGCCGCGATCTCGAGCGCCGCCGGCAGGGAGTTGTGTTTTCCATGGGCTATGAGCACCAGGGGAGGCTTTTTCCCTGACTCATCATCCACGCCGAGGTTCGCCAAGCTTTCCAGATTCTCCAGAACGAAAGCTTCGGTGCCCCCTGTAAGGATGAAATAAAAAGGAAGATTACCTTTTTCCGGCCTGTAGTCCCGGGATCGCCGACGCCCGCCGGCGCGGCTGAGCAGAGGCTCATACTCCTCCATTATCCGGTCGATTCCGGTCTCATCGTGCAGCGCCGAAGCTGCCGCGATATAGTCAAATCCAGCCATTCTGTACTCCCCGCCCCTTTTTCAAGGACTTTCGAACATTCCCAGGACGTCCAGCAGTATCGGATTCAGAAGATCGAGGCCCTCATCGTCGAGCCTCAAGAATTCCTCTCCGGAAATGACCCTATTCTTCCATTTTTCCAGGACTGGCGCGAGAAAAGCAAGGAGATCCTTTCCGTAACGCCGCTTGAAACGCCGGAGCTCCACGCCGCGGCTCGTACGCAGCCCCATCATGACAAGCTCGAAAGCCGAATCCTTTTCATCGATCCAGGCAAGAGATGCAGCCGCGTCCGGGTCCGAGAAATAGGCGGATAAACCCTTACCTTCCTCAATCCTCAGGCAGGCCGGGGATCCTGTCGACCCATCGCCCGCCAAGGCTTTGATCGATGAAGGGTCGGCATCCTCGGTTACCATGAGGCTCGAGACCGCCCCGCTGCCGATGCCTATATAGGAAGCCATGGCCCAGTACGCGGAATTATGTCTTGATTCCTTGCCGGGGCGGCAGAAATTGGAGACCTCATATCGCGAGTACCCCGCGGCCTTGAGAACTCCCTCGGCGGCTTTTCGGGCTTCGTAGCTTCGATCTTCCTCCGGAAGCAGCAATACCCCCTGGCGCAGCTTTTTCTCCAGGACCGTCCCGGCTTCGATGCTTAGGTCGTAGAGGGACACATGATCTACTCCCGAGTCCAGGAGGACATGCAGGGAAGACACAAGCGTTTTTTCCGTCTGACCGGGGACGCCCGCTATAAGATCGGCCGATATGTCCAAGCTCGAACGCCGCGCCAGGTCTAGGACTTTTTCGTTATCAACCCTTCTGGCGTTTCGTCCCAAGATTTCGAGTTCACTCTCGTCCATGCTCTGGATTCCTATGCTGAGCCTGTTGACGCCCGCATCGATCATTACGGCCAACTTCTCCCGGGAAAGCGACTCGGGGTTGGCCTCGACGGTCCATTCGCTAAGCGAGGAACCGAAAAACTGAAAAAGCCCCTCAAGGAGCCGGCGAAATTCATCCGTCGGAAGCGCCGTGGGCGTGCCGCCTCCTACGTAAAGGGTTTTTAGAGGCTTCGCCATACTCTTTTTCAGCGCATCTGCCCGGGACAGCAGCGCCTGGACATAAGCTCCGCCTTCCCTAGCCCCCCGCCCTTCGGCGAAGGAGTGGAAATCGCAATAACCGCAGCGGGATGAGCAAAAGGGAATATGAATATAGAGCGATTCGGGAGCTTCGAAAAGATCCGACCTGCCTGCCAGCTCCGGAAGGGTCATAGTATGCGGAAATGCTTTAAAGGCCAAAATACCAGGACGGCACGACCGGAAACCCGATCGATGCCCACCGGTCCCCAGAGTGATGAACCGCTGAAAAATTCCCTGTTGTCGCCTTCGACGAAATACTCACCCGGCCCGAGTTCGATCATTTCGTAGAAGCCTTCTATCTTCCGGGCCTCCTCCGGCGATGCGGCGTTTCGAAGCTCGTAGGGAGCCTCGGCCAGGGACTGCTCGGGCAGGAAGGCGCCCCCGCTTCCCGTCTTGATCTCGTAGGTGGATTGGCTGCGCCTAATTCTATCACCAGGCAAGCCGACAACCCTGTAGACGCCAGGGCTGGTCGAGGCGGCTCCATAACGTCGGGCCAAGGGAGAGTAGCGCTGAAGGCTGAAAAATCGGGCGACGCTGTCCCAGATCAAGAAAAAGCGCCCCGGTCCGGAAATTGGGTCAGGGTCGACGACCAGCAGTTCGCCGCGCTTGATATCGCTCAGCGCTGGAGTCTTGCCGAACCATGTGCGAGCGCCGAAGGGTAGCGGAAAGACGAGTACGCTGTCCCCTTTGGCGATGAGAGGCTCCATGTTTTTAGCGCGGATCGTATAGGATTGGACGAAAAATGTCCTTATCACTGCAATAATAAGGAGAAAAAGCAGGATTCTGCCGAGGATCTTTCGCCTTTGTCGTTTGGCGAGAACCTTTTCGGTGTAGGATCTATGTCGGGAGAAAAAAGCCACCCTCGCACCCTCCCCAGCCGCGACATGCAGGACCTAGGTCCTGGTAAAAGACCTTTAGCGGATGCGCCCCGCCCGCTTGAAAGGCCAATAGATGAACAACGCCCTGCCCAGCACCCTGCTCACGCTCACCGGGCCGAAATACCTGGCGTCCCTGGAATTGTCCCTGTTGTCTCCCATGGGGAAAATCCTCCCCTTGGCTATATACCAGCCCAGGCTGTAGCGCCTGTCCATGGCCGCAACTCGGGGATCCGAAGGGTTGATCGCCCTGAGCTGACGCACCCGCTCCATATCATATCCAAATGCATCCCTGTACGCGTAGGAGGCCTGGGCGGATGTCAGGGAGGCGTCGGAGGGCAAGCCAGCTTCTCCAAGCGCCGAAGCCTTCCCCACCGCTTCGATCAGTTCGTAACTCTTTTGGTCGACTATCCGTACGGCTCGATATGGTAATCCTAGCTGCCGCATGAGCTCCTCTTCCTCGAACCAGGAAGAAGCCCCCTGCGGTCGTATGGAAACCTCTCCGCGTTTTATGCGAAGGCGATCCCCCTCGAAACCTACGGCTCGCTTGATGAGGTAATGAACCCTTTGTTCGCCGTTCGCGTCCCTGTCTATGTCCACGAGGGTGAGGCTTAGCATGTAGATGAACTGCTGTAGAATAGTGAAAGCCGGACCTCGGGAGAGGTAGCTAGGGTTTTCAAAGACGATTATCTGACCGCGCTGGGGCTTGACGGGGCTGTTGAGCTTGGCTACCCCGGGGAGGAGTTCGGGACCGAAGGAGAGCTTGTTCACGAAAATCATGTCCCCGATGAGGAGGCTTTTTTCCATGGACTCCGAAGGAATCCTGTAGTTCTGGAAAAAATACTGGTTGATGACCAGGACGACTGAGGCCGCCCATAAAATCGCGAAGAGCCAATCCAGGAAGACGTTTCGCCGCTGTTGCTTCATCTTCTCCTTGAGACGGCGCTTGAGGCGGCGGGTAAGAAGGGCTTCGGTAAAGCCCTGAAGCCTGAGGATAAAATCGGTCTGAGCGGGGGACTCTGTCTTCATTGCTTGGAAAGTACCATGTTCATACCGCGTTGACAAGGTCCGGACCCATCCTATACCCTTTCGCCAATGAAGGAAGAGAAGAAGATCACCCAGGCGGATATCGATGGCGCCAAGGTTCAGCTAGCTCCCCTGGCTGGTATTCCTGTCCGGGTTTACCTTCCTCTTGCCTATGCCCTGGTCCTGCTGCTCGCGCTTTTTCTTCTTCTCGTGCTCCCGGGTATCAACAGATACGGAAGCTACCTTGACTTCAAGGGGCAACCCGAACCCTCGGCTGTCTTCAGCGGGGACGATTACAAGGGAAGTAGCGCCCAAAGCATTTTCTTTCCCGCCGGAAGCTATACCCTCAGAATCGAGCACGAAGGCTTCGCCTCCCAAGACTTGGAGGTGAAAGTCTCCGGGAGGCTATTCGGCTCCCTCTTCTTTCCGCGGAAACAAGTCGTCGCCTTTGGCCTGTCGGCCAGGGACGCGCCGGCCTATCTGCAAGCCAGTTACTCCGAATTCTCCGCCTGGTCCTTGAGCGGAAAACCTAGCGCCTTGTATCAGCTGCCTACGGTCATGTCGGCGGCGGTCTCCGATCTGGCCTCGACAGGAGCCTTGCGGACCAAGGAAGACCCGGCGGCTTTCCGAGACGCCTCCTCGGGAGAAAGAACCCGCGGCGGGTTGCCTTCGGATTTGGACTTCGCCAGGGACCTGGCCTCGGCGAGTTCCTCTGCCGAATCCGCCCGGGACGGGCTCAGGGCGAGCATACTCTACGGTTCCTCGGGAATTTTGAGTCCCCTGAGCCTCGCCTATTCGGCCAGAACCTTGCTTTCAGCCCTCGGGGATTCCCGGGGCTTCGCGAGCTATTTGCGTGATCTCGCCCCCGGCCTGGCTGCGGGCGCCGCC
>CAYVOD010000042.1:0-5540 GCA_964453055.1 uncultured Treponema sp.
CTGCTCGGAGCCCTTATCTCCACCATAGGAGCCAGCCTTCCGCCTATTCAGAAGTTTTTTGGCGTAGACATAAGCAAGGTCGGATCGGTTACTACCTATTACCAGCTGAGCTACGCCTTCTTTTGCTTTTTCGGCGGATTCCTCATCGACTTTTTCGGCAAAAGCCGGGTTCTCGCCCTGGGCGGATTCCTCTACGGGCTCTGCACCCTCACACTGGGAACCTTCGGCAGCTTTTCAACTGCCCTGACACTCTTAACCCTCATAGGCATCGGCGGCGGCCTCTTCTTCATCGGCGCCAACACCATGATTGTCCAGCTCTTTCCCGAACAGCGGGGTAAATACCTCAACCTTCTCCACCTCTGCTTCGCCATAGGTTCGGTGCTCGCCTCCCTTATGGTGAGCGGCTTTGTGGCGGCAGGTTTCAAATGGAACAGGGTATTCCAGGTTCTGGGCTCCCTTGCCCTCTTGATCGGAATTCTCTTTAGCTTCACCAAGGCCGGCGCGCCCTCGTCGAGCTTCAGCCCCGAGGTGCTTAAAAATCTATTTGTCAACTACAAAAAAATGTTCCGCAACAAGCCTTTTCTTTCGGTCTTGCTCTCCTACACCTTAGCAATAGGCGCCCAGTTTGGAACGATTTACCTGCTGGTACTCTTTTTAAGCAACGTCCGCGGACTCCCCGTCCCCTCGGCCAGCCTTGTCCTCGCCATCTTTTTCGTTCTTCAAGGCGCGGGCCGCGTCGTCGTCAGTACCTTGATTTCGAGAATTCGAATAACGACGATCGTATCGTTTTTGCTTTTTCTGCTGGTACTCTTTCTCGCAAGCGGCTGGCTCACTAGGGGGATCGTATCGGTCGCCCTCCTAGCCCTCTCGGGCCTGGCTTGCTCCGGCCTCATGCCCAGCCTCATAGCACTGGCGAGCCATCTATTGCCGAAGGATGTCACTGGCCTCGCATTGGGAATCCTCTCGATGCTCGGAGGCATGGGTGGCATGGGAATCACCAAACTGGTCACCTGGCTCGCCGGGTCCTTTGGCTTGGAAAGATCCTTTCTCGCCCTGATCGCCCTCTCGCTCTTCGCGCTGCTTTACTTCCTGGCCACCCGGAAAAAATTCGCCGACGCGGAGCGCGACAGGGGCTGACCCGCTCTTGGGGACAGGTTAGCCTGGGGCGGGGCCGCCGGGGCGCCCCGGCGGCCCCGCCCCAGGCATCGCCCACCGCTGACGCGGGCTCTAAGTCCCGGCTCCGCCGATTTACCAGAGCGCCCTTTCATTGTACACTGCTCTTCGTGATAGGAAACGAGCCCAAGGGCTTTACCGTACTCGACCTGCTTTCTCTGGAACTCAAGGAGCAGAATGCCCTGGACCTGACCTGCGTGGCCGGCAGGGCCGGCTTGGGCAGGCAGATAACCGTTCCAGACCTCAACAGGCCCGGCCTGGCGCTGGCGGGCTTTTATGAATCCTTCGCCTGGAATCGGCTTCAGGTCTTCGGCCGAGGCGAATACGCCTACCTGTCCAAGCTCGACGCCGAGGACTCGCACGGCTCGGTGGAAACACTTTTTTCCTACGATATTCCCTGCTGTATCTTCACGAGCTCGCTCAATCCCTCCGAAAGCTTTTCGAAGGCCGCGGAAAAGGCCGGCTGCCCTGTCCTGGTGACGAGCCTCAATTCCAACGAATTTTCCGGCAGGGTGCTGCGCGTGCTTTCGGACATTTTCGCCCCGAAAACGACCATGCACGGAGTCCTGGTGGAGGTTTTCGGCATCGGCATCCTTCTGGTCGGCGACTCGGGGGTGGGCAAGAGCGAGACCGCCTTGGAGCTGATCGAGCGGGGGCACCGCCTGGTGGCGGACGACGTGGTGGAGATCCGCTGCGTGAACGGCTCGATCTTGATGGGCCAGGGCGCCAACAAGGTCATCGGCCACCACATGGAGATCCGCGGGCTCGGCATCATCAACATCACCCATTTGTACGGGGTGGGCGCCATCCGGGACAAGAAGCAGATACAGCTGGTCTGCCAGCTGGAGGACTGGAACCCAGACAAGGTCTACGACAGGATCGGCATGGACGAGCTTACCACCGATATCTTGGGCGTGAAGGTTCCCATGCTGGAGATTCCGGTAAAACCGGGGCGCAACATCCCGATCATCGTCGAAACCGCTTCCATGAACGAAAGGCTCAAGAAAATGGGGTATCATTCCGCGAAGGAATTCAACCAAAACATCATGCGCTGGCTCGAAAGCGAGAATGCCCGCACCCTTTATTTTTCCAGGGACGATTACTGATTCTTAGCGGAGTGAACAATGGTAGAGCTTGAAACGACTATCCGGAACAGGGCGGGCATACATGCCAGACCTTCGGCCATGATCGCCCAGACGGCGATAAAATTCTCCTCGAGGATTTTCCTGGAAAAAAACGGCAACAAGATCAATGCCAAATCCATCATGGGCATCATCACACTGGCGGCGAGCTTCGGCTCCAAGATACGTATAACCGCCGACGGCAGCGACGAGGCGGCGGCGGCCGAGGCGATAAAGGCCCTTTTCGAAAGCGGATTCAACGAGGAACTGGGCTGATTCGCAGGCCGATCTCCGGCACCGCAGTCCGCGGAGAGGGCCGGGAGGCGGTCGATTTCTCATATTTATTCGAAAAATTTCATTCTTCCCCTTGCGCCGAACCCGGTTTGGTGAAATATACTTAACATTAGGATAGTATATCGATGAAAGAGCTTACTTTGCGACAGCGCGAAATTCTCGATTTCCTCACCGGCTTCATCGAAAAGAATTCCTATCCTCCCACGGTGAGGGAGACCGCCAAGGCGTTTTCGATTTCCATAAAAGGCGCGTACGATCACATAAAAGCCCTTGAGAAGAAGGGCGTCATCAAGCTGCAGGAAAACCGCTCCCGGGCGATCGAGATAGTGTCCAGGCGTGAGAGCGACGATTCGGTGATCGAGGTTCCTGTCCTGGGCGATATCGCGGCGGGCTACCCGGTTTTCGCCGAGGAAAACTGGAACGGCTCGGTGCGGATCCCCGCGGAGTTCGGCCGAGGGGGAAGCTGTTTCGCCCTTCGGGTCAAGGGCGATTCCATGCGGGACGCCGGCATCCATTCGGGCGACCTGGCGGTGATAGAGCAGCGGCAGGTGGCGGAAAACGGCGAGATCGTCGCCGCCCTCATCGAGGACTCGGCCACGTTGAAGCGCTTTTTCAAGGAAAACAACAGGATCAGGCTTCAAGCGGAAAATCCCGACTACGCTCCGATTTACACCCAGGACGTGCGGATTCTCGGCAAGCTCAAGGCTATCATCCGGAGCTATTAAGAAGCCCATGCCCAGTCCAGCCCTTCTGTCCGCCTATATTCTCGCAGGCCCTGAAATCGGGCGCCGCGAGCTCTTCGTGCGGGAAATCGCCGAAACCCTTGCCGCCAAGGAAGGCCAGGCGGCGGAGTACAGCCGCTTCTACGCCCAGGATATACCCCCGGAGCACCTGGTCGGCTTTCTGCGCAACGCTTCCCTTTTCTCGCCCCGTCGCCTCGTAGAATACCGAAACGCTGAGGCGCTCAGCTCCAAGCAGGATCAGGAAGCCCTCATAGCCTATATCAGGAGCCCGGCGGAGGACGCCGTGCTGCTTTTGGTCACGGAAGCCTACGGCCTGGCCAAGGCTCTGGAGGAGGCTGTGGGCGCGAGGGGCAAGAAGATTTTCTGGGAGCTGCGGGATTCGGAAAAGCCGCAGTGGCTAAGGGACCGCCTGGCCAGGGACAGGCTTTCGGCGGACGAGGAAGCCATAGAGACGGTGCTGGAATTGGTGGAGAACGAGACGGCGGCCTTGGAGGCGGCGTGCACGGTTCTGGCTGCCTGTTTTCCAGCCCAGCATCGGCTGAGTCCGGAGGATATAGAGGCCGCCCTCTCCCGCTCCAGGCGGGAAGACGCTTTCAGCCTTTTCGACCGCATGGTCCAGGGAGAGCTGGATTCGGCCTTGGGCGTTCTGGACGCCCTCTTGTCGGATCGACAGAGCGAATCGTCCCAAATCATGGCGGCCTTGATCTGGAGCTTCAGGACCTTAGAACGGCTCCATCGCGGGCTCGACCGGGGCATGGAACTGGAAGAAGCTTTCAGGGCTGAAAAAATCGGCACCAAGACCGGGCAGCGCAAATTCAGGGCGGCCTTAGGCCGCTATAACAAAGGAGATTGCGCGAGAATCCTCAAGGCCGCGTCGGAAACCGAGGCAGCCCTGCGCTCCGGCTATCCTTCATCCTTCGCCCGGAGCTTTCTCCAGCTTTTCGTCCGTTCCGCCATGACGAAAAAAGGCTCAGGCCTTATCTTGTCGGGCTGGAAGGAAGAAGAGTACTATCCTTTCGATTGAGCATAAAGGAAACGCGATGTCCAATACGGTCAACAGAATCACCCTATCCTCCCGCACCATAATCCTGGTAGGCACCGCCCATATTTCCCGGGACAGCGTCGCCGAGGTGGAGTCGATCATCGCCGAGGAGAAACCAGGAAGGGTTTGCGTGGAGATAGACCAGACCCGTTATCAGTCCATGACCCAGGGTTCCCGCTGGGAAAGCCTGGACATCGGCAAGGTGCTCAAAGAGGGAAAGGGCTTTTTCCTCTTGGCCAACCTGGCGCTCTCGGGATTCCAGAAACGTATGGGCTCGGGAGTAGGGGTAAAGCCCGGCGAGGAGATGATCGCCGCCATCAACGCCGCCGAGGCGGCGGGGATTCCCTGGTCCTGCTGCGACAGGGACGTTCAGATAACCCTCAAGCGGGCCTGGGCAAGGTCCAACTTCTGGAACAAGTCCAAGCTTCTGGCGAGTCTCATAAGCTCGGCGTTCAGCAACGAAAAGCTATCCGAGGAAGAGATCGAGCAGCTGAAGAACAAGACGGAGCTTGAGCAGATGATGAACGAGCTGGCCGAATACCTGCCCTCGGTCAAGGAAGTGCTCATCGACGAAAGGGATCGCTACTTGGCCTCCAAGATATTCCTTTCGCCGGAGGAGCAGGTGGTGGCCGTGGTCGGCGCGGGCCATATGGCGGGCATCGAGCGTTGGCTCAAAAAGCTGGATTCGGGCGAGATACGGCCCGATGTCTCGGAGATCGACGTGGTCCCGCCCAAAAACGGCTTTTCAAAACTCTCGGGGTGGATAATTCCCCTTCTCATCGTCGCGCTCATCGTTATCGGTTTTTTTCGTTCCGGGACTCAGGCTAGCCTTGACCTGATGTGGCGCTGGGTTTTGCTTAACGGCACCCTGGCGGCATTTGGCTCGGCGCTTTGCCTCGCCCACCCCGGCACGATCGCCGTGTCTTTCCTCTTGGCGCCCATCGCGACCCTCAACCCTCTTGTGGGCATCGGCTTGTTCGCCGGCGTGGCGGAGGCCTACCTGCGCAAGCCCCGGGTCCAGGACTTCGAGCGGCTTACCGAGGACGTGACAAGCATAAAGGGATTTTACGGCAACAGGGTGACGCACATCCTGCTCGTATTCTTCCTCTCCAGCATCGGGGGCATGATAGGCAACTTCATCGCCCTGCCCTTCCTGGCCTCTGGGGC
>CAYVOD010000042.1:5640-16625 GCA_964453055.1 uncultured Treponema sp.
TCAGCGTTCCTGGGCTTTTTCCACCATTTCGAAGAGAGCGGGCATGAGCTGTTTTTTCCTGGAAAGCATGTCTTTCAGGAGGTAAATGCCTTTCTGCGAAGAGGGAAAGTTCACATAAGGATAAAGACTGTCGTCGGCGGCCATGAAGAGAATGCTCTCCAGCTTGCTGATATCCGTGGCCATGAGAGCCGCCAGGTAACTGCCGGTTTCGGCCCTCAGGCCTGCCAAGCCCTGGAGAATTTCCTGCGCCCTTTCCATGATCTGCAGGGTGCTCATCAGTTCGATCTGGCTGACAGAGAGTTTCTTACCCTCCGATTCGTATTCCTTGCGATCCACCCTGACCATTTTGTCCACGGGAAGCCTGGCCGCCTCTGAAGCCGAAGCCATGATATCGTGACCGAGTTCTTCAATCGAGAGATCGGTTATAGTGGCCAGGTATTCGGCTGTTTCCTTGTCCAGGTCGGTTGCGGTCGCGGACTTGAGCACCAGCGTGTCCGAAAGTATTCCGCACAGCAGGACCGAGGCCATTGCCTTTGAGAGAGGCGTCCGGGTTTCCCTGTACATCGAGGCGACGATGGTGCTGGTCGATCCCACCACCTTGTTGATGAAGGTTATCGGATAGGGAGTGGAAAATGAACCGAGTCTGTGATGGTCTATGACTTCCAGGATTCTGTAGTGATCGATGCCTTCCACCGCCTGGGAGAATTCGTTGTGATCCACCATGATCACGTCGATATTGGCTTCCTTTATGAGATCGCCTTCGGAAAAAAGACCTATGACCCTGCCTTCGTCGTCGACGACGGGCACCGAGCGGCTGGGCGAGGCGGCGATGGCTTGCTTGGCCGTCTTGATCCAGTCCCTGGGGCTCAAGGCGGCGATGCTTTCGTCCGCCACGGTGATCACCGGCGCGGAATAGAGCACCAGGAGCGACGTGGAGGAGGTGTCGTAGGGAGAGCTCAAAAGCGAAACGCCCCTGGCTTCGGCCAGTTCCTTGATTTCCCTGGACGGCAGGACGCCGTTGGTGATGACGACTACCTTGGCGCCAGCCTCGACGGCGATGCGCTGGGCTTCTTCCCTGTCTCCGACCAGGACGATCTTGTTGTCGGCTGGTTCGGCGCGGATGTAGTCGGCGAACTTGGCCGTGCTGAGGGCGGCTACCACCATGCGGGCGTTGAAGACCGTCTCCTTGTCGAATACCACGAAGGGCTGGGCTTTTATCGTATCGATAAGATGGGAAAGCGAGGTGGGGACCACGGCCTTCCGGTGGGGATTGATCTTGGCCAGTATGTTCTGGGCGAAGGCTCCATAATGGAGCATCGCCCTGTATTTGCCCTGGGAGTCGACTATGGGAAGGACTTGGCGGCCGGATTTTTCCATGGCGGACAGCGCTTCCCAGAGCGGCGTCATCTCGTGGACGCAGGTCGGGGCGGCGCCGAGATAGTATCCCACCTTGGGCACCAGGTCGGGCAGGAACTCTGGCAGCGCAAGGCCGAAACGATGGAAAATGTACTCGGTCTGGGGGTTGACCGCCCCGGCCCGGGCCGCCACCGCCCCTTCGAGGCCGAGAGCCCTCTTCAGGGCGGCGTAGGACGCCGCGGCGACCACCGAATCGGTGTCGGGATTCTTATGGCCGATAATGTAGGTTGTGCGTTCCATAGGAGGCCTTAGTATAGTGAAGTACCTGATCCGGGACAATGAGCGGCCGGGCGGTGGCGGCCTTCGCAAGCCGGGCCGCGGGTCCTTCTTTACTCCCCTTCCCTTGGTATATAGTAAAATCTCGCCATCTTTTAGGAAAACGAATGATCAAACTCTACGCGTTTTTGGGAAATTACGGCCGGGAATATGCCGGCAATCGCCACAACGTCGCCTGGCTCTTTCTCGATTCCCTCGAGCTGGCCCGGGATCTCCGCTGGACCAGGGCTTTCAAGGGCAAGACGGCGAGCCTTGAGACGGCGAACGGAAGAATCTGGTTCCTGAAACCCGAGACCTACATGAACAACTCGGGCGAAAGCATAGCCGAGCTCTGCCGCTTCTATCGGATCGAAGCATCCGAGGTGCTGGCCGTCCACGACGAGCTTGAAATGGCCTTCGGCTGCTTCGGCTTCAAGTTTTCCGGCGGCCTTGGAGGCCATAACGGGCTTCGCTCGATGGAAAAGCACCTGGGCACCAGGGATTTCGCCCGGCTGAGATTCGGAATCGGCAGGCCGGATCACCCCGACGTAGCGTCCTACGTTTTGTCCGATTTCCGCAAGGAAGAGCGGGAAGTCCTTGACCTGGCGGTCTTCCCCAAGGCGGGAGAAGCCCTGGGCCAATGCCTCGGCGACGGTTTCGAAGCGGTGGCGGAGCGCAGCAAAAAAGTCTGCTGTTCCTGAGAAGCCTCCCCGGGAAGCCGCTTCCGAAAAGCTAAAATATCAGAAAATCAGCCTCTCCAGCTTTTTCTCGTCGTGACGCCAATCCGGATCGACGCGCACCTGCAAGCGAAGACGGATAGGATAATCGAAGAGATCCGCCAGGTCGGCCTCGGCCTCCTCGCGGATTTTCTGGATCATCGACCCGGCCTTGCCGATGAGAATACCCTTCTGGCTCGGCCTCTCGACGACGATATCGTAGGAAGCCTCCAGGCTCCCGTCTCCCAGCTTGCGCGAATCGGTATAATCGACGAAGACCGCGTGGGGCAACTCCTGCCTGGCGTGGCGAAGGATTTTTTCCCTGACGATTTCGGCGATCCGGAAAACTGGCTCCTGATCGGTATAGTATTCTTCGGGATACCAGGCCGGGCCTTCGGGGGCGAGGCTGATCAATAAGTTCATGAGCTCGTCCAAACCCTTGCCCGCCAGGCCGGAGATTTTAAGGAACCGCGCCTCGGGTAGCCGCTGGGCTACGAATTTCTCGGCCCTCCCGGGCAGGGCTTCGGCGTGGTCGATTTTATTGAGCGCCGCTACCAGCGGCCGGCCGCAACCCTTCAAGGCCGCCGCCATCGCCTCTTCCTCCGGACCCGGCTCCCTGGTCGCGTCGATGAGGTAGACCACGAGATCGGCGTCGGCCAGGGCGCGGGTCACCAGATCCCGCAGCTTGAGGTTGAGCTTTTTCCCCGAGATATGGAATCCCGGCGTGTCCAGGAATACGATCTGGCCCTCAGGCCTGTTGACGATTCCCCGAACGGTGTTCCTGGTGGTCTGGGGCACGGGGGAGACTATGGATACCTTTGCTCCGCAGAGCGCGTTGAGCAAGGTGGACTTGCCCGACGAAGGCCGTCCCACGATAGCCGCGAAGGCTGATTTAGACATCGATATTCCTCTTTAATAATGGCCGGCGGGAGGAAGCTCGCCCATCCAGAGCTTGTACTGCCCCGCCGCCTGGTAGCGCAGCATGGTATACCCATTGGCCGTCTTGCAGCCCGCTTCCTCCGCCCGGGCGAGGAAGGCGGTTTTCGAAGGTTTGTAAATTAGATCGTAGACTTCTTCGTGGCCGTCGAATTCGTAGAATTCCAGGGGATCGCCGTCGATGCCCCCCTTCATGCCCAGGCTCGTGGCCTGGACTATGAGGTCCGAATAGCGGGTGACCACTTCTATAGCCCTGTCGTCCAGCGGACCCCATATGAAACCGTATTTCCTCGCCAGCGCCCGGGCCGTGGAAATGGTCCGGTTGAGCACGACGCATTCGGCTCCCTTGCGGAACAGGGACAGGGCAACGGATTTAGCCGCTCCGCCGGCTCCGATCAGGGTGACCTTCATCCCCCTGAAATCCTCCCTGCCCAGGAATTCGAGGACGCTGCGCTCGAAACCGTCGGCGTCGGTGTTGTAGCCCGCCCAGCCCTCCTGGCGAGCGACCAGGGTATTGCAGGCGCCGATGCGCTGGACATCGGTGGACTGGAAGCTCAGGTAAGGCAGGACAGCCTCTTTATGCGGCACGGTGATGGCCGCGCCCTTGGCGTTGAAGAGCCCGAGGTTTTCCAAGGCTTCCTCGATGGTTTCCGAGGGCATGGGCACCAGGAGAGCGTCCTTTTTAAGGCTTCTGAAGGCGCCGTTATGCAAGGCTGGCGAAAGCGAGCTCAATATGCTCCTATCGCCCAGCAATGCGTAGAGTTCCGAATCCACCCCGGTATCCTTGCCCCTGTACGTCTCCACGAAGCTTTCGGGACTGGTCTGTCCGGGGGCGGCCAGGGGCATGTCGGCGCTGCCCAGGCTGGTATAGCTGAAGAGGGAGCCCATCCTGGCGGCCAGCGCCCTGCTGGGGAATCCGTAGTCGCCTATGCCGATAATGAGCCGGTCTCGCTTCTCCAGCCCCGAAGCCCAGGCCGCCAGCCTGGATAGTTCGGCCGCGCTTCCCGGGGTCGCGACCAGCTTGGGAATTTCGTCATCTTCCTGGATCAGCGCCTCGTAGGCCGCGTCCAGATCCTTCGGCAATCCTTGGGTGTAATAGGCCGAACGGATTATCCTGGTGCCGAAGGTGCGGCAGGCGTCTTCGATGGTTGTCATATGAAAGTCGCTTTCCAGTTCGGCGTAAGCGAAATTGGCCCTGGCGTCAGAGCTGGCGAAGGAAAGCGCCTTGGCTATCATGACCAGCCTCACCCCTTCGCCGTCCACGAAACAGCCGCCGTCGCTTTTCCGCCTCACCGCCAGGATGCAGGGCAGGCCCGCTTTTTCGGGGAACGAGCGGATCAAGAATTTTTCCGATGGATCCAGGCAATCAGCCCTGAGCTCCACGAGATCGACATAGGGTCTATGCTCGTCCAGGGCGGCGAGGTTCGCTGCCAGGGTCTTGCCCGTCAAACAAAGGCAGACCGGAAAGGAATCGGCGATCATTGTTTCATTGTACCCTATGGCCGCCACCGTAGGCTATCCGTACGAATCGAGGGAGCTTCGCGGCCGCTTGTCCCAAATCCTACTTTATTGCACAATAGGACAACTTTTCTTCATTCTGCAAGGAGAATTTCGTGCCAACCGATTCAGCGCCGAACAAACTACCTGAGGAAGCCCTCATCGCCTTCCTCGACGGCATACGCGCCGAGCTATCGTCCCCCTCCGACCCCGTCATGCTCAATCAGGTCAGGTCCTTTTTCCGAAAACATATCCCCCTCCACCTGCGCTCCTACGCCGCCGCGATTCTTATCTTGCGGGCCGCGGGCATGTCCGGCGGGCAGGGCAGCAAGGCGAGCGCCAAGGCCAGGCCCCAGGAAAAGCCCCAAGTTCCCAATCCGGCATGCAGGCAGGAGGCCAGGGCTCGCAGAAGGGAAGAACTCGCTCAAAAGAAGGAAGAAGCCGCGCGCGGGCAAGACGATGCGTCGCGCGGGCAAGGAGAGGCGAAACCCAAGGGTCCCGGCCCGGCGACCCCCAAGCCGAGGCCCGAGGGCATGGTCCCCCTCTTCGTCTCCATGGGCAAGCGACAGCGACTTCGACCCCAGGAGCTGCGCGACCTCATAGCGGAGAAAACACAGCTTCCCCAGGAAAATCTGGGCAGGGTCCATCTCTTCGACAATTATTCTTTCATCGATGTGCCTGAGGCCGAGGCCGACAAGATCGTGGGCGCCTGCGAGGGCATCAGCATTAAAGACAGGCCCTTGGAGATAAAGCCGGCGAAAAAGAAGGGGGAGGCCCCCAAGGACAGCGAGGGGTGAACTTTCGGCTTGATACTCTCCAGGTCGGCCCCCTGGGCGAGAATGTCTACATAGTGCAGTCCGGCGATACAGCCTTTATCGTCGATCCGGGCGACGAGGCCCAGCGAATCCTGGATTTTTTGCAGTCCGGCGGCATATCGCCTCGTTACATAGTATTGACCCACGGCCACCTGGACCACAGCTCGGGATTGCCGAAACTGCTCGCCCGATGGCAAGGCGAATTGCCGCTTATCGCCATACACGGCCTGGACGCCCCGTACCTCGGGGCGGCCGGAGAAGCCACGAACAGAAACCTTTTCGAAGGCCTCAATGCTCTGTCGTATTTCCGTTACGCCTGGAAAGCCCTGCCCGAGCCGGATATTCTCCTTAAGGCGGGCGACGCGATTCCGGGCACGTATTTCAGCGTGCTCCACACCCCGGGCCACAGCGCCGGTTCCATCTGTCTCTACAGCTCCCGGGACTCGGCGCTTATATCGGGCGACACCCTTTTCAGGGATGGGATGGGAAGGACGGACGGAACGGATTCCGATTACCGGGCCCTGCGGGAAAGCCTTCAGGCGCTTTCAGCGCTTCCCCCTGAGACGAAGGTCTTCCCCGGCCACGGGGAAGCCACGACGATCGGCAGAGAGCTAGGCGGCTGAACGAGACGCTACGAAGAACAAAACACCATGACGAGGAACCTGTAGTGAAGCGAATATTTTCGGTATTTTGCGCGATCATCCTTTTTTCGGCCTGCAGCCCGAGAGTCCAGGGCGAGGTATCGCGCAGCGATTTCGTCCTGGGAACCGTCTGTTCCGTCCGCCTCATCGAAGGGGGATCGAACAACACCCTCCAGGCTGTATTCAACCGCCTCTCCCAGATCGAAGACCGGATGAGCGCCAACCGTGAGGACACGCAAATCGCCGCGATCAACCTGGCCGCGGGCAAAGCCCCGGTCGAAGTATCCGACGACAGCTTCTACGTCATCCAGAAAGCGCTTGAATACGCCCGTCTCACCGGCGGCGTCTTCGATCCCAGCGTTGGCCCCTTGGTCAAGCTTTGGAACATCGGCACGGATTACGCGAAGGTTCCCTCCGCCAAGGATATCAAGGACAGGCTCGCCCTTATAAATTTCAAGGACATTGAGCTGGACGCGGGCAAAAAAACGGTTTTCCTGCGAAAATCCGGCATGGGCCTCGACCTTGGAGCGATCGCCAAAGGCTACGCGGCGGACGAAATCACGAAAATCCTGGCTTCCCACAAGGTAAAAGCCGCCGTAGTCGACCTGGGCGGCAATGTCCTGGTCTATGGCCAGAAAAAAGATGGCTCCCCCTGGAGAGTCGGCGTCCAGGATCCGGCCTCGGACAGGGGGGACTACATCGGCCTGGTGAGCGGCAAGGCTATGACCGTGGTGACCTCTGGAATCTATGAACGCTTTTTCATCGAAAACGGCGTCCGCTACCATCACATCCTGGATACGAGAACCGGCTACCCTGCCGACAGAGGCCTGGTTTCGGTGACGATAATCGCCGCCTCGAGCATAGACGCCGACGCCCTCTCCACCTCGGTATTCGCCCTCGGCCTCGAGAACGGCATGAAGCTCGTGAAAAGCCTGCCCGAAATCCGGGCGATCTTCATCGACGACAAGCGGAATGTCTACCTGAGCCCGGGCGCGGAATCGATCTTCAGCCTTACGAATAAAAGCTACAAGCTGGCTGAAACAGTCTTTTAACCCGGCCGGAGGCGGCCAGACCAGGTCTGTCCTTTGCCGCGACTAAGCGCCCTTAGTCGCCCGGAGCATTTTCGCCCGCCAGCCTCCGAGGCGGTTCCAGCTTCACCAAGCCGAGCTTGAAGAAACACCAGGGAGCCCCGAACGCGGCCCAGATCCCCACGATTCCATAGCGGACAAAGCGCACAAGGGCTTGCTGCGAAAGCTCCTGATCCCTGATCAGCAGCTTGGGAAGCCCATAGACCGCGAGCAGGCTCGCCAAGCCCAGCGCATAGCGCAGAACCTTCTTGCCCATGGGTCCTTGCGCGGAAAAACGCAGAAACCGGCTGGCCAAGGCGAATCCCGCCGCGCCGCCGAAGAAGGCGCCCGCCATTCTCGTATCCTCGGGCATGAGGAGATTCATGCCGAGGGTGAGGACGGAAATGAGGATGAGCCGCGCCCGCAGGTTCCAGCGGTGAAGAAGCCCCTCGATTTTCGCCCCCAGCCCGAAGTAGAAGCCCAGGATCAGCGCGCCAAGCGCCCAGCCGCCCAGGACGTCCGTGGGAAAATGCACCCCCAGATAGAGGCGAGAAATGCCGACGAGAAGGGGGATCAGGATGAAGGCGAGCAGTCCGACCAGCCTGGGCAGAATCGATAGCGCAGCCCCCCAGAAAACGAGACTCGTCTGAGAATGGCCCGAAGGCAAGCCGTAACTCGATTCCCTGGCCAGGCCGAGGGAGGGTTCCAGATCGTAGGGTCGAGGCTGGCGAAAAAGTTCCTTTGCCCACAGGTTGAGAAAGGCCGAAAAAAGAATCGCCACGCCTATCCGCGCCCCGGCTTCCCGGTTCACGCACCAGTAAATGAGGGGCAGCATGGCCAGCACGAAACCCTCGGAGCCGAAAAAAGTGACGATCCCCATCACTCCGCGCATCCCCGGTCCCAGGGCATCCTGAACGCCCCTCACCACCTCCAGGCCCCATGACAGTATGGATTCGGGCACTTGTTCCTCCGCGGCTTCCGCGTTGAATATTTATGCTTTATCGTTGTCATAGTATACGCCGGGCGTCTCGGTCGCAAGCATAAATTCGCCCCTGGCCGTCTATCCGGCCCCGGAAACCAAAACAGCCTGTATTGACGAGGTTGGGCGGATATAGTACAAGGATCAGGAATCGCCGGCATGGTGAAATGGCATACACGGTAGACTCAAAATCTGCTGCTCGCGAGGGCGTGTGGGTTCAAGTCCCACTGCCGGCATGAAAAAGGCCGCCAGGGAACATCCCCGGCAGCCTTTTTTTTTAGTCCCGCGCTCGTTCATGCCGCGGAACATCGAAATTGAGTTTTTTTCGCTTCCGTCTTAGAACTGCACCATCATGTTGGCGATAGCCATCATGTAGGCGGTCTGGAGTTCGAGGGAATAGTGCTGGAAATCGGAATAGGTGGCGCCGGTGACGACGTCGGCGACTACGTAGACCGAGTCCTCGGCGGCGGTGTATTCGGCGACCTTGGCGCTGGCGTCCACGCTCTTGTCCTCGACCAGGGTAACCTTGGCCTTCTTGAGGGTGGCGTCGGCGAACTTGGCCGTGGGCCTGGCGGTGAAGAAGTCTAGCATAGCCTTATAGTTGTAGCGATATCCGATGGAATCCTTGGTGAGCGGCATATACACGGAGTTCTTATCGGCCTTGTTCATGTTGCCGTAGTGAACGGTCTCGGAGGCCGTCTTGCCCACGGTGACCTTGAGTCCGTCGATCTTCACGTTGACCAGCTTGTCTTCCCTGGCGGCCTTCACATAGGCTTCGGCCCTGATCGGATTGGACATGAGTCCTTCGAAGTCGCGCTCGTACTGGCGGGCGGGCCTGCTAAAGCCGTTGGCTCCGGGGGTGAACTGCGACCAGACGCCGGGTCCGCCGGAGGCCTGGTTGTAGATGTAGAACATATACCCCTTAACCTCGGGATCCTTGCTGCCGAGGTTGGCGAAGGGGTCCGGAACGCGCACCACCGCGCCGTCCACTATCGATTTGCCGTCGGGAGAGTTATTCCCGGCCCATCCGCCCGGTCCCTGCCACTCTTCCAGATCGGCGGAAACAACCTTGCCGCTATGGTCGACCGTCACGGTCGCCGCGCCCACGTAACCACCCTGATGGGCCACGAAATACTTGGTCGCGGTCTGGGCGAAGACCAGGCCGCCAAGCGCCGCGAAGACGAAAAGAAACGCGATGAGTTTACGGTTCATACGTACTCCTCCTATTGATTCTTGAGCCTGAAGCCCAGGCTCCACGAGGAGGAATACTACAACTACATATAAATATTTGACAATATATAAAACTAAAAATATCGAGACTTTTTTAACAATTTTTACATTTTTTTAATTTTAAAAGTGCAACAGGAAGGTGACATCCCAGAAAAACCTTTCCTTGTCCGTAAAATAGACCGTGTCGTGAAGAGGATCGGCTTCGGCGTATTTCAGCCCGGCCCGCAGCCCTAGATAGGCGAAATCGAGAATATTGAGGGCGACCGCCCCTCCCCCCGAGGCGAGAAAGCCGTCCTTCTCCGCGCCGGGACTGGCGTACAACCTCGAGAATACTCCCGCGTCGGCGAAGAGATAGGTCATGGGCCTGAGGTTGGCCATGCCGAAGAGTCCTGGCCCCACGAGCCTGAGCTCCAGCGAGGCGGCGGCCTTGACGGCGGTCTCGTAGCCCCAGGGCTGGAACCCTCTCACCGAAGTCCCGAGCCCGCTGCGGAGGTATCTGCCGCCGAAGCTGGTGAGCGCGTACAGTGGAATATGATCGCCCCAGACGGAATCAGCGGTCGCGAATGCCCCTAAGTAGGCTGAAACCGCCTTGATCTCATCCTCTCCGAGGCTGAAAAGGGGCAGATAGCCCGCCAAGTTGGCCGAGATCCGGAAAAAGTCGCTGCCGCCCTTGAAACCCAGGACCTTGGGAGCCCACTCCATCGAGATTTCGCCAGAATACCCGTCGAGCTGCCGACGCACGCTATTCTCGACCGTGGATATTTCCAGCCCCCCCAGGAAGGAAAGGGCCAAAAGCTCCGAAGCGTCGGGGAAAACCGCCGTGCCCAAGCCGGGCGAGTTGCTCTCGTAGCGGCCTCTGGCCAAAGCGAAAATTTCCGCCTCCGGCCCGCGGTTCCCCGGATTAAGGTCATAGAGGAATCCCATATCCACCTGGACGTTAGGCCAGTAGAACCAATGCGCGGCATCGAAGGACGCCGGTTTGGCCAGAGGGCTGCCATCTGCGTCGTCCCTGAGAATCAGCCGGTCCTCGTAGCCGCCGGCCAGCCTGAGGCTATAGGAAAGCCCGCTATCATCCAGGGGAAGGCTGAATTCGATGTCGGCGCCGACGGGAACGGGGAGGAAGCCGAGAATCGCGTTATTGAAGCGCACGCCGTTGAAACGGAATTCCAAGCCTTGAGCCGCCAGGGGCAGCGCTAGGGTAAGCGCGAAAAACCCCAGGAATGCCATTTTCGGAGAACGCCTTGTCCTGTTGCCGGCTCTACTTCTCATTATACCCACCTTATTCCCTCCCCTTGCCAAGATTAGCATAGGTAACTGTATATTTCCAATATGACTTCTAAGCCTGGCAAGACCGAATCGCAGCGATCCGAAGGCCGCAAGATGTTGAAGAGGATCCTCTTCGCCGTCGCGGCGGGCTTGGTGATCAATGTCGT
>CAYVOD010000043.1:0-16533 GCA_964453055.1 uncultured Treponema sp.
CTCGCCAGCGAATACAACTGCGAGGTCAAGATCGTCAGCCTCTACGACGAGACCGTCATCGAGAAGGCCGCGGAAAATCCCGACGATTTCAGGCCCAGGGCGCCGATCGTAACGGTGATGGGTCACGTCGACCACGGAAAGACCAAGCTCCTGGACGCGATACGCAAAACCGACGTAGTCTCCAGCGAGTATGGCGGCATAACCCAGCATATCGGCGCCTATCAGGTGGAGACGGGAAGGGGGAGGATCACCTTCCTGGACACCCCGGGCCACGCCGCATTCACCAAGATGCGCGCCAGGGGCTCCCAGGTCACCGACATAGTGGTCCTCGTGGTGAGCGCCGTGGAAGGTGTCATGCCCCAGACCAAGGAAGCCATCGACCACGCCAAGGCCGCCGAAGTCCCCATCATAGTGGCGGTGAACAAAATCGATTTGCCTGAGTCCAACCCGGACAGGGTGAAAACCCAGCTCTCCGAGCTCGGGCTCATCCCCGAGGAGTGGGGCGGCACCACCCAGTTCTGCGAGGTGTCAGCCCTGCAGAAAAAGGGCATTCCCGAGCTGCTGGACGCGATCCTGCTCCAGGCAGAGATCCTCGAGCTCCATGCCAGCTACAAGTGCCTGGCCGAGGCCAAGATCATCGAGTCCCGGATCGACCAGGGCCGGGGCATAGTGGCTACCATAATCGTGGACAAAGGTACCCTGCGCATCGGCGACTCCTTCGTAGCCGGCATCTACCCCGGAAGGGTCAGGGCCATGTTCGACGACAAGGGCAACAGGGTGGAAGAGGCTGGCCCCTCCACACCGGTGGAAGTCCTCGGCTTCGAGGGTCTTCCCAACGCCGGCGACCCCTTCGAAGTGGTGGACGAGGAAAAATACGCCAGGGCGATATCGGATAAGCGGCAGGAGCTCAAGAAGTACGAGGAAGGAAAGAACGTCAAGAAGGTTACCCTCGACAACCTCTACGAGACCATCTCCGCCGGGGAAGTGCAGGAACTCAAGGTTATCATCAAGGGAGACGTCCAGGGATCGGTGGAAGCCCTCAAGGGCATGCTGGAGAAGCTCTCCACCAAGGAGATACGCCTCAACGTCCTTCGCGCCGCCGCGGGCGCCATCTCCGACGACGACGTCATGATGGCCTCGGCCTCGGAAGCAATAATAATAGGCTTCAACGTACGGCCGATCGCCTCTGCCAAGATGCTGGCCGATAGAGAAAAAGTAGACATCCGCAAGTACAATATTATTTATCGCGCCCAGGAAGACATACAAAAAGCCATGGAAGGACTTCTGTCGCCGGAGCTCAAGGAACAGGAGATCGGCAAGGCCGAGGTCCGCAACATCTTCCGCGTGCCCAAGGTGGGCATCGTGGCCGGCTGCTACATGCTCGAAGGCGCCGTTCGCAGGCACTGCCAGGTACGGGTGATTCGAGAGGATATCGAAATATTCCAGGGCAAGATTAGCTCTCTCAAGCGCTTCAAGGACGATGCCAGGGAAGTCGTTGCCGGCTACGAATGCGGCATTGGCATCGAAAACTGCAACGATCTAAAAGAAGGGGACTTGCTGGAAATCTACGAGACCGTAGAGGTCGCCAGAACCCTGGGGAAGCCTGAGGACAATGGATCAGATAAGGCGTAGCCGACTTGAGGAGCTCCTGAGGGAGGAAATCTCCGCTCTCATCGTCTCGGGCGAAATCAAGGATCCCCGGGTGGATAGTCTCATATCCATCTCCAGGGTGGAAGTCAACAGGGACGGCTCCCATGCCAAGGTATGGGTGAGCTGCCTGGAGAGCGAAAAAACCGCTCTTGACTCGGCGGTCCAGGGACTGGAGAGCGCGGCCGGCTTCGTTCAATCCCGGATAGGAAAAAAGGTTCGCCTAAGACTCACCCCGATTCTTCACTTCATTCCCGACCTGGGGATCAAGGAAGGATTCGAAATGGTGGGCAAGATCAAGGATCTGCTCGGGCGATGAACGCGATAGGATATCTCCTCTTCGACAAACCGGCCCAGGTGACCTCGTTCGCCGCCCTTAAGGCTGTCCGCAAAAAATATCCCGACTCAAAGGTCGGACACTCGGGCACCCTCGACTCTTTCGCCACCGGGCTCCTCATCGTCCTGGTAGGGCAATATAGCAGGCTAGCCCCCTGGTTTTTAGGGCTCGACAAAGTTTACCAGGCGAGCTTCCAGTTCGGCAGTAGCACTGATACCCTCGATCCCGTAGGGAGAGAGGATGCCCGGGGACCCATCCCCGATGAAGCCCTTATCAGAAAGTCGCTCGCCCGCTTTACCGGCCCGATAGAACAGGTGCCGCCGAGATACTCTGCCCTCCATGTCGACGGACAGCGCGCCTCGGACCTTGCCCTGAAAGGCAGGGATTTCGAGCTCAAGGCTCGCCCCGTGACCATTTACGCCCTGGAGCTCGAGGCCTATGACGAAGCCAGTGGAAAAGGGGAGTTCAGGATCCACTGCTCATCGGGCACCTATGTCAGGGCGCTGGCCAGGGATATCGCCCGGGCCTGCGGAACCTGCGCCTACGTGAGTTCCCTGCGCAGGACGCAGGTCGGTCCCTTCTCCGTCGGCCAGGTCGAGGAGGGCAAGGATTTTTCCCTTAACACCTTAAATCCGGACGCAGCTTCGGCGCTCGGCCTAGGGATCCTTAAGCTCGAAAAGGGGCAGATCCCCCTATTCAGCAATGGATTCGGCCCTCTGTTGTCCAAGCTAAGCGGTTCTGCCCGAATGGACAAGGATCTGGCCGTTTTCGGTCCGGATTCGAAATTTTGCGGCATCGTGAGAAACAGCCAGGGCAAGCTGAGTTACGGTCCCGTATTAAGTCCGCGAGGGGAGGACGAGTAAGGTGAGGATTCTCGACTGGGATGAATTCATCAACACCGGTCCCGGCAAACCTGTCGCCGCCTCGGTCGGGGTTTTCGACGGAGTCCATCGCGGGCACCAGCGCCTGCTAAGCCTCGTTAAGTCAAAAACCCCCTCCATGGAGAGCTGTGTCATCACCTTTCGGGAAAATCCCAAGCGGATCCTCCGCCCAAATTCTTTCAAAGGAAGCATTTTCAGCCTCGAGAAAAAACTCCATATCCTGGAGTCCGAAGGCTTGGATATCTGCGTACTGATTGACTTTTCCGCGGATTTCGGTACACTTTCAGGCGCGGAATTCCTAGGTTTGCTGAAGAAGGCTCAGGTGGGCTTTCTCACTGTCGGACCGAACTTTAAGTGCGGCTACAAAATGGATACGAACGCCGCCCTGCTGGCGGAGCTGTGCGGCGGTTTGGGAATCGAAGCCGCGGTGGCGGAACCGGTACTTTATTCAGGTCACCCGATCAGTTCCACCCGGATTCGCAACGCGATCCTGGAAGGAAGGCTGACCGAAGCCTCGGATATGCTCGGCAGGCCTTACGAGATCGAGTATGAGTTCGAGGCGGAGATCCCTGGCTTGAATGAAGACGAATCGAAGGCGAGGGAAGGAAAGGCAGGCCTTATCCTCCGCCCAAGACAGGAGAGCCTCCTGCCTCCTGATGGCCGGTATGAATTCTGCCTGGATCCCGATAGGAAGTCCGACTGCCTGGAGGCTTCAATCGTTGAGGGGCTGATCAGGCTTGAAGATAAGGCCGGTCGCGGCTCAGGACGCGCCGCCATCATAACAATGGTATCACGAGAGTGTAAGGAGAAATAAGAAGATGGCATTGACCAAAGAGGACAAGGCCCAGATCGTGCTCGAATACGGCAAGAACGAGAAAAACACCGGGGCTGTGGAGACTCAGATAGCCCTGCTGACCAGGAGGATCCTGGATCTCACCGAGCATGCCAAGGTAAACAAGAAGGACACCAATTCCCGCAGGGGTCTTTTAAAGATGGTAGGACAGAGGCGCAAGCTCCTGAAATATCTGCAGAGAACTGACCTGGAAGGATACAGAGCCCTGGTCGAAAAGCTTCAGATCAGGAAGTGATGAACGAAGCAGGTGGTGATCGAGGCCCGGCCGCAGTGCGCGCACGGGCCTTTTCCCATTTGCCGGCGGGCTTCGGCGACCCTTTAAGATTCGGGAGCTGGAGCGCCGCCTGAACAAGAAACAAGGAAAAACAATGGTACATTCAGTAAGCTGTAAAATAGGCCAGGAAACCCTGGTACTCGAAACAGGCCGCATGGCCAAGCAGGCCGGCGGGGCGGTCTTCGCCACCTACGGCGGCTCGGCGGTCATCGCCACCGCCTGCTGTTCAGACAAGGTCACCGAGGGCCTTGACTTCGTCCCCCTCACCGTGGAGTACAACGAAAAATACTACGCTGCGGGCAAGATCCCTGGCGGCTTCATCAAGCGGGAGACCAGGCCCAAGGACAAGGAAATCCTGATTTCCAGGATCATCGACAGGCCTATGCGCCCCCTCTTCGACAAATCCTTCGGCAGGGAGATCCAGGTGGTACCTACCGTCATCTCCACCGATCAGGTCAATCCCCCGGACATCGTGGCGGTCAACGCCGCCAGCGCAGCCGTCCACATATCAGACATACCCTTCGCGGGCCCTATCGCCGCGGTTAGGGTAGCCCTGGTGGACGGAAAATACCTAGTCAACCCCAGCTTCGAGCAAAGCGAGGCGGCGAGCCTGGAGATCGTGGTAGCCGGAACCAAGGCCGGGATCACCATGGTCGAGGGCGGTTCCAAGGAAGCGACCGAAGCCGAGATGATAGGCGCCATCGAATGCGCGAGGCAGCCCATTGCGGACATCTGCGGCGCAATCGAGGAACTGAGGCGACTGGCGGGCAAGGAAAAGCTTCCGCTGGCGCCCTTGAGGGTGAAGCTGGAAAACGAAGAAGCCATCCGCGGCTTCGCCTACGAGCGCCTTTCGAAGGCTCTCTTCACCAAGATCAAGCAGGAGCGCGGCCAAGCGGTCAGGGCGGCCATCGCCGAGACCGAGGCCGCCTTTGCCGAGCAGCTCGCCGACGAGACGCAGAAACGGCTCTTTTCGGCCCTCATGGAGGACCTGCAGTATCACATCCTGAGAGACGGGATTCTGGACAAGGGACTGAGGGTGGATGGCCGCGGTCTCGAGGACATAAGGCCCATCACCTGCGAGGTGGGCATTCTTCCCAGGACCCACGGCTCAGCCCTCTTCACCAGGGGCGAGACCCAGGCTTTGGGCATCACCACCTTGGGCACGGTATTCGACGAACAGATCTTCGACGATATCGAAGGCGATAGGCGCGAGCGCTTCATGCTGCACTACAACTTCCCCCCCTACTCGGTTGGCGAAGTGGGCCGCCTGGGCACCGGACGGCGCGAAATAGGCCACGGCAGCCTGGCCCGCCGGGCTATCGAAGCCATGCTCCCGCCCAAGGAAAAATTCCCCTATACCATCCGTGTGGTGTCCGAGGTCCTGGAATCCAACGGTTCCTCCTCCATGGCTACGGTCTGCGCGTCCTCGCTTTCCCTCATGCAGGCAGGCGTTCCCCTTAAAAAACCCGTCGCGGGCATAGCCATGGGGCTCATCACCGACGAAAAGCGCTTCGCCGTACTTTCCGACATCCTCGGCGACGAGGACCACCTGGGCGACATGGACTTCAAGGTCGCTGGCACGAAGGACGGCATCACCGGCTTCCAGATGGACATCAAGATCTCCAGCGTGAGCACCGAGATCCTGACCAAGGCGCTGGAACAGGCCCGGAGGGGCAGGCTCCACATCCTCGGAATAATGGAGGGCACCTTGGCCACCCCCGCCGGCGACATCTCCGAGTACGCCCCCAAAGTAGTCACCGCCAGAGTGGACCAGGAAAAAATCGGCGCCGTCATCGGGCCGGCGGGCAAGAACATCAAGGGCATGTGCGAGAAATTCGACGTCCAGATCAACGTGGACGAGGAAGGCAACGTCACCATCTACGGCAAGAACCAGAAGTCCGCCTACGACGCCAGGGACGCGGTCTTGAGCCTCGTTGAGGAGCCCGAGGTGGGCAGGATCTACGAAGGACCGGTCAAGCGCATCATGGAGTTCGGCGCCTTCGTGGAGATAATGCCAGGCAAGGAAGGCCTGGTCCATATCTCCAAGCTCGCCAAGGAAAGAGTGGAGCGCGTCACCGACGTCGTGAAGGAAGGGGACGTGGTCAAGGTCAAGCTCATGGAGATCGACCACATGGGCAGGTTGAACCTGGCCATGGTAGCAGCGCTGGACGAGAATGGCCAGCTTCCTCCCTCGAGCAGGGACGACAGGCCGAGGGACAGGGGCCCCAGGGATCGGGACAGGGATTCCCGCCGCCCGGACGACCGCAGGGATTCCTTCCGCAGACGCTGATGGCCGTAAAAATACCGACATTGCTCGGTGAAGGCGCCCGACTGCCGGAGTACAAGACTTCCGGTTCGGCGGGCGCCGATCTTAAGGCCCGCCTGGATGAAGCCATCTGGCTAAAGCCGATGGAGCGGCGGGCCGTTCCGACCGGGCTGCGCATCCAGATACCCGAGGGCTACGAAGCCCAGGTTAGGCCTCGCTCGGGCCTCGCCCTGGAAAAGGGTTTGACCTGCCTCAACAGCCCTGGCACAATAGATTCCGACTACCGGGGCGAGATAAGGGTAATCCTTGTAAATCTCGGTTCAGAGGCGGTCAAAATAGAAAATGGGGACAGGATCGCCCAATTGGTGCTTAGCCCCTGTGCGAAGGCGGATTTCCAACCCGTGGATTCTATAGCCGAGAGCGCTAGGGGAGAGGGCGGTTTCGGCTCTACGGGAACGTGAGCCAGGGTTAATATCCGCCGGACGGTAAAAAATCCTTTCTGGAAGGAGTTTCTCCGTGGCAACCGATAAGATCGAAGCTGGCAGCCATGGGATTCCTCTCATTGTCTTTCGCCATATTACCGGCGAATTTCTTCTTTCCCTGGGCATTTCATTCCTCTTCTTCTTCATCGTGTTTTTCGTAAACCAAATTCTGCTCCTGGCCGAGGACATATTGGCCAAAAACGCGCCGCTGGCGCAGACCATGCTGCTTTTGCTCTACTCCCTTCCCTCGGTGGTCGCCATCGCCTTTCCCTTCTCGGCCCTGGCCGGAGCCCTCATGACCTCCGCCCGTCTCAATACGGATAATGAAATTCTCGCCCTTTCATCGCTCGGCATATCCCCGAAAACCCTCTACGCGCCCTTTTTGATCCTCGGCCTCGCCGTTTCGCTGCTGTCCTTCGCGGCCAACGATTACTTTCTCCCCCGGGGAGCCCGGAGCTTCAAGAAAGTGTACGCCGACCTGGTGCAGGCATCGGCTTCCATCGAACTCTCTCCCTTTTCGATTAAGCGCTACAAGGATCTCACCGTAGTAACCGGCGAAAAGAAGGGCGAGGAAATTGGAGATATCCTCCTCTTCGAAACCTCGAAGGATTCCAGAAAATCCCTTATTTCCGCGGCTGCCGCCAGGCTTTCCATCGATGATGAAAATAGCGCCGCCGTGATTTCCATGACCGATGTGATGGAACACCAGACGAAGGACGACCAGGAAGACGGATTCATAGTTTCAAAAGCCCGATCGCTTCTCTACCGCTTTGCCCTGAAGGAACCCATAGTCGGCTATTCCAGCTCCGGACCCTATGAACTGAGCACTACGGATCTCTCCTCCGCGATAGAGAAAAAACGCCAAACATTGCGGCGCAGGACCGAGGACGCCCAAAGACAGAACTCCATCGCCAGAACTGGGCTGCTCTCGCTGTATCGAAGCGAAAGCTCGAACCTTGATCCAAAGGGCGAGAAGGATGAAAACGCGAAATCTCGGGCAAACAGCCTGATCCGCAGCCTCTCCTCCCTGGACCAGGCTTCCTCTGTCAAGCCGACCGATAGATCGTTGCAGCTCTACGAACTGGAATACAGCAAAAAATTCGCCATCCCCGCTGCCGGATTCTTTTTCTCTCTCCTCGCCTTTCCGCTAGGCTTGGGCACCAAGCGCTCCGGCAGAACCGCCGGATTCGGCATAGCACTCATACTCTCCACCCTGTACTGGGGCCTTCTTTTCGCCGGCCAAACCATGGGGCTGAGGAGCCGGATCGCCCCGGGCCTGGCCATGTGGGCCCCGAATATCCTCGTGTTCTTGACCGCCGTCCTGCTCTGGTTTATGCGCAAGCGCGGAAAAAGAAGAATATTATGATTCTTTTCAGGTCGGTGAAGGCTCGAGACCCGGCTTGGAAGGCTTCGCCGCCCAAGCTGCTGCGCAGGCAGCTGTTGAGGAATGTCGTATTCCGTTTTCTCGGCGCCGAAGCCTTCCTCGTGGGCTTACTCCTGCTCGCCGAACTGTTCAGCTCCATCTGGAAACTCCTGGCGGCGGAAGCGGCCTTTTCAGGTATTCTGCGCTGGCTCCTGTCCGGACTCCCGAGCTACGCCGTGGAACTCCTTCCCGTCGCCTATCTCTTCGCGATAACCCTATCCTTGGCCGAAATGCACGCGGACGGCGAACTCATGGTCGTCTGGGGGTCTGGCGTGAGCGTTCACAGCCTGAGCCGCTCGGTTTTGATCTTTTCGCTCTTATTGTCGATTTCGGTCTTTTTCGCCAAGGATCAAATAGCGATTCCTGCGCTGCTTGCCAAGGACAGGTTGTATACCGAGATGACCTCCCAGTCCGGCAGGGCCGCCTTGTCCTCCGACATAACCATCATGGACGATGCCGGCGCCTTGATCTATAGGGCGGGACGCTTCGATCCGGCGGCAGGGATACTGTCGGACGTGGATATCGTCGGCAGGGACAGAGAGGGGAATCCCGATCTCCGGCTGCTGGCCCCCAGCGCCCAATGGAAGGAGGGCTCGTGGTTTTTCTCCCAGGCTAGGGTGTATACGAAGGACTCTGGCGGACGCTGGAGCTTTGAATCGGAAACGGGATACGCGAACCCTAGGCTGAAGGCAGATCCCGCCAGCTTCGGCCTGGTCAGGGAAAAACCCGAACATATGAAGAGCGTCCAACTCCTGGGGTACATAAGGTCCCTGGAGAACTCAGGACTCCCCGCCGCCGAGGCGAGGACCGAACTCAACAAACGATATTCCTTCCTCCTGACGCCCTTCATAGTATACGGACTATCCCTGAGCTTCGCTGGCCTTTTCAGGAAGAACTCCCTGCTCATGAGCCTCCTGTTCAGCCTTTCCTCGGCCACGGTATATTATGTCGCCCAGATGCTGGGATCGCTGGCTTCCAAGACCGGCTGGGTTTCGCCTGAGCTGGGAATTTGGACCGTTAGCGCTGTTTTTTCCCTTATATCGCTGCTGGGTTTCGCGAGGGCGCGGACCTAGGAATCCTAGCCCGGCTGCCTGATTTTCAAACTAGGACGCCGCGCGTCAGGCCGGCGCCGGCGAGCGTTAAAGCTTTTTTAGGAGTATCGATGGCTTTTTCGGAAATATTCGTCCAGGAACATAGGGACCCGGGCTCGAGGGCCAGGACGGGACGCATCCTGCTCCCCCACGGACAGGTCCAGACCCCTGCTTTCATGCCCGTAGGCACCAACGCCACGGTCAAGGCCGCCCGAGTCGAGGACCTGCAGGCCATGGGATTCCAGATCGTGCTCGCCAACACCTATCACCTTTACCTTCGCCCGGGCCATGAGCTGATAAGAAGGGCGGGGGGGCTCCACGGCTTCTCCGGCTGGAAGGGGAACTTCCTCACCGATTCGGGCGGCTTCCAGATATTTTCGCTCTCCTCGCTTCGGAAGATTAGCCCGGAAGGCTTCAAGTTCCGCTCCCATATCGACGGATCCGAGCATTTCCTGCGTCCCGAGGATGTGGTGGACATCCAGGGAGCCTTCAATTCCGATATACAGATGCAGCTGGATGTATGTTCGGCTTGGGGCGAGGACGAAAAAAAAGCCAGAAAATACCTTCTCATAACCCACGACTGGGCACGCCGGGCAAAGGCTCGCTGGCAGACTCTCCGGGAGGAAACCGGCTACCAGGGCTCGCTCTTCGGAATAGTACAGGGCAATTTCTTTAAAGAGCTGCGCAAGGAAAGCGCCGAGCGCATAGCCGAGCTCGATCTGCCGGGCATCGCCATTGGCGGGCTCTCGGTGGGAGAGCCGAAGGAGGTGTTCGTCGAATTCCTGGAGCATAGCGCAGGCTTCCTTCCGGAGTCGAAGCCGCGCTATCTCATGGGCATCGGAACGCCGGATTATATTCTCGAAGCGGTGGAGAACGGCATCGACATATTCGACTGCGTATACCCGACCCGCACCGCGCGAAATGGTCTCCTGTTTACCGCAAGCGGGCAGATAAGCATCAAAAAAGCGGTCTACGAAAAAGATTTCTCCCCCATAGACCCCGAATGTTCCTGCCCGGTTTGCTCCACCTATTCCCGGGCTTACCTGAGGCATCTATACCGCAATGGGGAAATCCTCTACTCCATGCTGGCGACCCAGCACAACCTTCATTTCCTCGCCGAAATGATCAGGGGCATACGGCTTTCAATTCTCCAAAACCGTTTCAGGGAATACAAAAAAGCCTTCCTGGATCGCTACGAGGGCTCAGGCAATGCTGAAAGCTCAGGCAACGCTAAAGGTTCAGGCAATGCGGAAGGCGCCTTCTAGACTTCGTCCCGTCCTATATCTCCTAACCGCTGCTTTGCTTATCCTGGGCCGAACTACCTTTGCCCAGGAACAGGCCGCGGCGGAAAAGCCCATGTCTTCTTTCGATCCGAGTCTGCTCGCAGGCTTCTCCGCGACTCCCGCCTTGACGCCGGGCCAGGCGATCGCTCCTCCCGGCTGGGCGAGGGGCATCAGTGCCGAGCGCGTGGCGGGTATCAGGCTTATCGCCGAAGCCCTGAGCTGGCAGGCTGTACCTTATCGGCTGGGAGGCGAGAGTAGGGAAGGGGTGGACTGTTCGGGCTTCGTGAGGACTGTCTTGAGCCTGACCCTGCCGTCAGGCGGGCCTTTCCCCCGTACGAGCGAGGGATTCGCCCAGCTGGGCGCCAAGCAGACTCTCATCGAGCCCGGAGATATCCTCGTCTTCTCAGAAGCCGGAAAGGTCTTTCACGTAGGAATAGCCCTGAGCGAGAATTCCTTCATCCACGCGGCTTCGGACGGTCCGAGGACAGGGGTAATAATCTCGAGCCTGCATGAAAGTTATTGGGCCCAGCGGCTGAGCGGGATAAGAAGAATCGATTATTAAAAAGGCCGCCTCGAAGGGCGGCCTTTTGCTGCGTTGCGGGTCATTAAACCTGCGCCGCTTCGATCGCATCAATCCGGTACTGGAACTTCCTGTCATGAATCGTGAAACTCAAGTGCTCGCCGCTTTTGTGGCCGAAGAGTTTCTTGCCAAGGGGCGAGAGGTAGGAAATGACATTCTTCGCCGGATCCGACTCCCAGGGGCCGAGAATCGTATAACGTTCGATCTCGCCGTTCAGTTCGTTGAAAAGGGAAACCGAGGTTCCGAAAGAAATCTTAGAGGTGCTGATCGTCGAGGTATCGAATATCTGGGCTCGCTCCAGCTCGTTCTTAAGCTTGCCGACCCTCGCGTTAAGCTCGTCCTGTTTTTCCTTGGCTGCCTTGTACTCAGCGTTTTCCCGCAGGTCTCCCAGGGAGAGGGCGAAGGAGATTTCCTTCTGGTTCTGCGGTACGTCTACCTCCATGATGGTTTCCAGGAGTTTTTGCTTTTCCGTGTATTTTGCCGCCGTCACCATCAGCCCGCGCGAAACCGTGAGCTTCTCCTCCTCGCCGAAAAAGCGCAGGGTGGGATATTTCTCGGAAATCTTGCGCTTTATGGCCAGCTTGATCGCCGGATCGACCTCCCTGATATCCATAAGCAGGGCGTATACCCGCTCGGTGGTTTCGATGTTGGTATCGAGGAGGAAGGTTTCGAGCACTTTGTCCTTGAACAGGATATTCTCCACCAGCTTGTTGATTTTCCGGTTCTCGGTCGTGTTCTTGTGGTTGTCGATTTCTTTGTAGGTGATATCGAGGATGTGGAGGAGGGTGAGAAGGATTTTTTCGTAAACGATGCCGAGCTCGGCGAACCAGGGCTCCTCCCGGAGATCCTTGACCAGCCAGATGAAGGCTTCGCGGTAGTCCTTGTAATTTTCGACGATATCCATGGCCAGGCGCTTGAGTTTGTCCGAATGGCCTGCGTTTTTAAGGGCGTCAAGCATCCACTTGGAGCGCGCGTAGGGCAGGAGCTTCAGGAAAAGCTCGGGCCAACTGGGCACGAAATTTTTAATATGCTGGATATATGAATTGCGTAGGTCGCTATCCTTTATTGAGAGGTAGACGTTCAGCGGATTGTCGATCTCCTGGAAAAGCTGGGCGAACTGCAGGGTGGTGGGAAGCTGGAAGCGCTTGTTCTTTCCGGTGAATTCCTTGAGCAGCAGGTAGGAGGCTATCACGTGCTCGTCCACGCTCTGGTAGGACTTGAGGAAGCTGGCGAAATACCCGAACATCTCGGAGAAATACTCGGAGTCGAAGTCGTTGGACTCGAGGTAATCCCTGAAGTACGCCACCCTGGCGAAAAATCCCTTTTCCGCCTTGAACTGGATATACACTTTTTCCTCGAAGGAGAGAGGCCTGTCCCGGACTATGAAGGTTGAGATATCGTTCTCGGCGTTGCCGAAGGATGCGTCCGTCTTAAGCTTGTCCTTCGCCTTGGCGCTCCAGCCGTTCCATTCGCTGGCGCTCAGGACTGAGGGCACGAGCTCGGCCTTGATCCGCTTGAAATCGGCTGAGTTGTTGAAGCTCTTGATGATAGTCTTGAGGGTCCAGACCAGGTCTGACTTCACCTTTTCCCGGAGTTTTTCCTTGGGCCAGATAGCCTTGAGCACCCAAATATGGTCGCGGGCGAGGGGCATGAGGCTGTCGATCGCCATCTTGAGCGACATTTTATGGCCCCGGGATTTGGCGAAATCGATGGTGACCTCGTCGCCCTTGACGCTTGCGATGCGGCCGATATTCCAGGTCCTGTGGAATACGAAATTTCCCACGTCGAAGACGATGTGCTTTTCAAAATCGTCCATCGCTTCGTGGAGCGAACGGTAAGATTGGGCGATATTGGACAGCTTGAGATAATCCTGAAGCCTTGAATGCTCGGCGTATTTGCCGGAATAGCACTCGATGAGCTCCTTGCGCATGGCGGGATTTTTTTCGTCGTAATCGATGACTATTTTCAAGATATCCAGGGCGGTGTCCCAATCCTTCTTGGCCTTGTAATGATTGTATAGATCCATCAGGAGCATCGCGGCCTTGTCGGGCGAAACCTGGGAGGCTATCTTTTTCTGGACATGGAAGAAGAAGTCGATGTCTTCGGGGCAGTAATCGACCAGCTTGAGCCAGAGCTCCCGAACGTTGGTGGGAAGTCCTTTGTTGATGTAGCGCAGGAGGGCTTTCTTATAATAGTCGATAGCCGCTTCCCGCTCCCCCTGCCTGTCCTTGCGCTCGGCGATGAGCTTGACGATGTCAGCTTCCTCGTAGTCGATCTTCACCAGCCGTTCCCATGCGGCGAAACGCTGCTCGGCCTTTTCCTCGCCCTCGTAGCATTCAGCGAGGCGGGTAAGGGCGATTTTGTTTTCACCGTAGTCGAGAATGCGGAGGCAGATATATTCGACGATATTGCTGCGCTTGCCTTCGGCGAAAAGATCCATGAGCTGGCTGAGATAGGATTCGTCCGAAGGCTGCTTGCGCAGGGCGATCAAGCCCGCGAGGTAGAGGGCGATCACGCTGTTCTTCGTATGGGAAAGCTGTTCGCTGCAGATGTTGTATAGGTCGTCGAACTGGGCGGCCGCGTCTGCCTCGTCGATAAGCAGGTCGAGCTCCTTGAGGCTGCCGAGGGAATAATTTTGAAGCGTCGTCCTCGTCCATTTTTCCTCGTTGAGCATCTTGAGTACTTTGTCGACGAGCTGGGTATCTGCCATAGCGTTCTCCTCACTAAGATTCATACTGCTTGAAGATATTCTCATCAAGCAGCCGGATTTTCTGCAACGTCTTTTCCGATTTGGCCTGCTCGGCGCCTGTGGCCTCGTAGTGTCGCAGCAGCCAAAAATATCTATTCAGAAGCCTTGGCTTAAGGCTCTGCTCAAGGGAAGGATTCTCCCTGATATCGTTCTCCAGCTGAAACGTCGAGGAAGTGAGCCTCGAGCGTTCGGAAGGAGTCAGCTCCCGCGGAAGGCCGAAAAGACCCGACAGCTCCCCATAGACGGGAATCCACTCCTCAAGATCCTTCGCTTCCCCCCTCAGTTCTTCAGTCCGCTGGATCAGTTTCCTGATCATGTCGGATTCTAAAAGCTCCAGGTCGATCTTGTCGGGAGCGATGAAAAAAGCCTCCCTGAAAAGGTTCTTCGAAATTCGCTGCTCGCCGGATAAGGCTTGGCAATCCGCGAGCTCAGCCATGTAGCGCGCATCGTCCTTCTTGAATTTTGCCGCCCTCTCCAGGTGTTGCAGCGCGGTCTCGTAGTCTCCCAAGGCCTTGCGGCACCTGCCGAGGCGGAAATCGAACTCAGCGCCCAGGGACGATTTTACCTCGTCTGGAACCGAAAGGTAAAAATCCAGGGCCAGGCCGAAGGCGAGACGCTTGAAGGCATAGATCGCCTTCTCGAAATCGCCGGGGATCCTCGAAAGGAAATCCTGGAAGGATTTCCAGCGGGTAACTATTCGATCACCCTTGCCTAAGGCGGTCTCCAGTGTCCCGAGCTCGTCAAGGATACCGCTCCAGAATTGGGCGCATTTCATCGCGAAGAGAACTTCAGGGTTGTCGAAATCTTCGTGCATCGCCTGGTCGAAAGCCTTGATGGCCGATCCGAGATCGGCGTTCTTGAGACACTCATAGCCCGAGGCGAGCAAGGATGAAACGCGGTCCTGATATTGCATGCTTATCCAATTCCGAGTATCGCTGTAATAAATCATACTACCCGATCGGTAAGGGCAGAGTCAATCGATACCCTGTGCCGCTCCCAGAGGCTTCCCTGAAGTTTCATGGCCGGCGGGCGGAGGTCGCGAAAGCTTTTCAGGTTCTGCCTCTCGTGGTAAAATCGCCACATGCGCGTACCATTGATCGCTCCATCGATTTTATCCGCCGACTTCGCCGATATTGACTCCGCACTGCGCCTCATAGAGAAAAGCGGATCGGACTGGATACATCTCGACGTAATGGACGGCCATTTCGTCCCGCCGATAACCTTTGGCGCCAAAATGGTTCAGGACATACGAAAACGCACCAGGCTTCCCCTGGACGCCCATCTAATGGCGGAGGCGCCCGAAAGACTGGTCGAGGATTTCGCCCAGGCTGGAGCCGATTACATCACCTTCCATCCCGAGGCCTGCGTTCACGCGCACCGCTGCATCCAGACTATACGGAAGCGCGGCTGCAAGCCGGGAATTTCCATAGTCCCTTCGACCCCCGTATCGGTCGTGGAGGAGCTGTTGCCCTTTATAGATTTGATCCTAGTCATGACGGTCGACCCGGGTTACGGAGGACAGGACCTGCTGCCCTTCTGCCTGGAAAAAGTAAAAAAACTCAGACGCATTCGCTCGGAACTCAGGACGAGTTTCCTGATTTCGGTAGACGGGGGCATCGGCGCTTCCACCGCTTCCGAAGCCGCCGCGGCAGGTCCCGATGTTCTTGTCATGGGATCGGCCTTTTTTTCCCACCCCGATCCGGAAGCCCTGGTCGAGCAGATGAGGGCTCCCTTCGCGACCCGGACTGTCTGCTGATGCGGGCGGTGGTACAGCGGGTATCCTCGGCCTCGGTATCGATACGCGAGGGATCCGGGCAGCAGGTGACGGGGAAAATCGGTCCGGGTTTGATCATCTATCTTGGCGTCGGCAAAACCGACACCGGGGCCGAGGCCGCAGCCATGGCGGAAAAAATCGCGGGTTTGCGGATTTTTATGGACGATGAGGAAAAGATGAATCTGTCCATCCTCGACCTGGGGTACGAAGCGCTGGTCATTTCGCAGTTCACGCTCTACGCCGACGCGCGGAAGGGCCGCCGCCCCTCCTTCGATCAGGCGGCGGGCAACGACGCGGCGCGGGAGCTTTATGAAAATTTCACGAGCTGCTTAAGGTCCAGAAGCATACACTGCGAACAGGGAGCCTTCGGCCGGATCATGCACATCGAGGCGGCTCTGGAAGGACCCGTGACTATCCTTCTCGATTCCGAAAAGCGGTTCTGAAAGGGCGCGGCTCGGCGCCGACGTGGCGGCGCCGAGCCGCGCCTCAAAAAAAAGCCCCGGAGCTGGAGAGCCCCGGGGCTTTTTCGCTTTGCACGAGCGATAAAAAGGCTTGCGCCTTTTATCGCTTAGGAACTAGGCGTTTTTCTTGGAAGAACCCCTAGGTCTTCCCACGGGTCGTTTAGTCTTGGGAGCGGCCTTGACCGCCTTGGCCGATTTCGCCGGAGAGGCCTTGGCCTTCGCGGTTTTCACGGTTTTTGCGGCTTTTGCTGTTTTCACAGCAGTTTTTTTGGCTGTCTTAGCCTTGGCGGCGGGTTTAGCCGCGGCTTTGGCGGGTTTCTTCGCCGTTTTGGAGGATGGGGTTTTTGCTGTCTTCTTGGCCTTGACGGCGGTTTCCTTGACAGACTTGGTCGCCGGTCTTCCCCTGCCTCTGGCGGCGACGGTCGCGGCGAC
>CAYVOD010000044.1:0-16451 GCA_964453055.1 uncultured Treponema sp.
CTCCTGCTGCCGCCGGCCAGCCTCACGAAACTCATAACCCTCCACATCGCCTACGAAGAGATCGAGGCTGGCCGGCTCTCCCCCGAGGAAATCATAGAGATCGACAAGAGGGACTGCTCGCCCTATATTCCCTACGGCTCCTCGATCATGTACCTGCACCCCGGCATGAAGGTGAGCGTACGGGACCTGATGCTGGGGGCCGCAGTCGTATCGGGCAACGACGCGGCCTACGCCCTGGCCAGGAGGATATCCGGGTCCAACGAAGAGTTCGCCAAGCGGATGAATAAGGAGATGGAGGAAATGGGCTTCGACAAGCTCAGCTTCGTCGAGCCTTCCGGCCTCTCGGAATTCAGCCTCGTCACCGCCAGACAATTCGCCCAATTCTGCAAGCGCTACCTCGAACTCCATCCCCAGGCCCTGGCAGAGCTGCACTCGATCCGTTACATAGAATTCCCCCGGGCCGAGCATTCGGCTCCCGGCTACGTCCCCGAGGGCAGGATAGTCCAATATAACCGCAACTCCATGATCACCAGTTATCCAGGAGCCGACGGGTTGAAGACGGGCTATATCATCGAGGTGGGCTTCAACATGGCCGCCACGGCGAAACGCGACGGATCCCGGTTTATCGTCGTCACCCTGGGAGGAACTGGCTCCTCTTATGCCGGCGGCGGCAGGCAGCGCACCCAGGACGTCACCAGGCTTTTAGATTGGGCTTTCGAGAATTTTAGCACCCAGAGCCTCGACCCTGGCGTTCTGCCTAAAACCAGGGTCTGGTTCGGGGCCGAGCGTCAGGTCGGCTTGGTGAGCGCCTCCGCCAACGCCGTCACCGTGCCCAAGGGCAGGGAAAGCGAACTATCATTGAGGGTCGAGGCCGATCGCTACGCTGACGGCCCTGTCGAGAAAGGCCGCAGGCTGGGCAGACTCGTCTATTCTCTGGGCGGCAGGGACATCTCTGCGATCGATTTGGTCGCCGAAAAGGATATTCCCAAGGCTGGCTTAATACGCAGGATCGTCGATGGGATCGGGCGGTTTTTCTCGAGGCTTTTCAACAAGAATCTTCGCAAATAAACCCGAATCAGCCGATTTCTCTCTTGAGACCGACTACGAGCGACCGGGCTCAGTCCCTTATCTCCAGAACTCCGCCCTCGTAGACCGCGAAACCTTCCTTCACTAGCTTGGCGCAGCAGCGCTCGATTTCCGCCTGCCCGAAGCCGAGTTCCGCCGACAATTCCGCCGGGGAAAGCTTTTTCCTTTCTACGAGCCGCCTCAGCACAGCCCCTCGCAGGCTCCGGAAAGAGCCGGCGAAGGCTCCCTGTTTCCTGTAGCTCGAGGACCGCACAGAATGATTCCCCTCGACGCGCTTGAGCTCGGCGCCGTAATCCATGAGGGCGTTGTACCATTTGCGGGGAGCGTCGAAGTCGGCCACCAGGGCGGCCTTTTCCTCGAGCGCCGATTCGCTTACCTGCAGCTCTCCCGGAAAGAAATGTTTCAGCAGCACTGTCCTGATGTTGGTTTCGAGAAAAACCGAAGGCTTGTCGAAGGCGAAGGCGAGAATCGCCCGGGCGGTGTATTTTCCTATCCCCGGCAGTCCGCGCAGGTTTTTCTCATCCTCCGGGAGCCGGGAACCGTACTGATTCGCGACAATCCTCGCCGAAGCCTGAAGAGCCAGGGCTCTCCTGTTGTAGCCCAGGCCGCTCCAGAGGCTTAGAACCTCCTGGGTGGCCGCCTCGGCCAAGCTCGGGAAATCGGGAAAGCGCAGCATCCATGCCGAGTATTTCGGGACCGCCCTCGCCACCTGGGTCTGCTGGAGCATGTACTCCGAAACCATTATCGCGTAGGGGTCGAAAGTCTTGCGCCAGGGCAGGTCCCTGTGGCAGGCGGAGGCTTTTTCATACACCAGGGCGCGAAAATCTTCAGGATTCATGTCGGATTCCGCAGGAGCCGAGCCGCGAGTAGAGGGCCTTAAGAATAAATATGGACGTATTCGTGGAGGAGTTCCTCGGCCTTGGATTTGCATCCTCCGCAGACCGTCCCTATCTTGGTGGCCTCCTGGAGCTTCTGCCAGTCGCGGGCTCCGGCCTTGACCGCTTCCTCGATGTCCTTGTCGGTGATGTTGAGGCAGGTGCAGATCACTACGGCGTCCTCGCCCTTGAATTCGCCCGCCCTGCCCTGCTTTTCCAGATACTGGTCGATGGCCGCCCTCAGCGCCTTGTCGCCCAGGACAGAGCAATGGATCTTGTTCTCCGGCAGCCCGCCTAGCTTGGCGGCGATATCCTGGGGCTTTATGCCGTAGGCTTTCCGTATGTCCATGCCCTTGACCGATTCGGACAGCATCGAGGTGCTCGCGATGGCCGAGGCGCAGCCGTAGGTCTTCCAGCGCACATCCTGGATTACCTCGTCTTTAATCTTGAGAAGGAACATCATCTGGTCGCCGCACTTTATATTGCCTACAACGCCTTCAGCGTCGGCCTCGAAGCCCTCGTCGGGATCGAAGACGTTGCGGGGGTTCACGAAATGTTCTTTTACCACGTCTGAATAAAGCCACTGGAAGGCGTTCATGATTTCGCTCCTTCTAAGGGGTTGACTGTCGACATCCGCCTCAGTCTTTGGATGATCGGCGGCAGTTTCTCGATCACATAGTCCACTTCCTCCTCGCTCGAGTTCCTGCCAAGCGAAAAGCGGATGGAGCCATGGGCCAACTCGGGCCCAAGACCCGTGGCCAGGAGGACATGGGAAGGCTCGAGGCTGCCCGAGGCGCAGGCCGAGCCGGTGGAAGCCTGGATTCCCTCCAGGTCGAGGGAGAGGAGGATCGCCTCCCCCTCGGCGCCGGGGAAGGAGACATTGAGAGTGTTGGGCAGAATCTCTTCGGGGTGGCCGTTTACCTTCACATGGGGTATCCGGGAAACGATGCCCTCCATAAGCCGCTTCCTGAGGCTCGAGAGCCGCAAGGAGAATCCGGGCAGGTCGGCCAGGGCCAGTTCGGCGGCCTTGCCGAACCCGATAATGCCCAGATTGTTGTAGGTGCCCGCCCTCACTCCGTTTTCCTGGTGACCGCCCCGTATCAGGGGTTCGATGGGAGCGCCGGGACGAACATAGAGTGCTCCCACGCCCTTGGGTCCGTAGATCTTGTGACAGGACAAGGTGAGGTAATCGATGCCCCATTCCCGCACCGATACGGGAATCTTCCCCGCCGCCTGGGTGGCGTCGCTATGGACGTAGGCGCCGGCCTTCCTGGCCATCGCCGCTATCGTCTTTATGTCCTCTAAAGTGCCGATTTCGTTGTTGGCCGCCATGACCGACACCAGCAAGGTGTCGGGGCCGAGTTCCTTCTCCAGGACGGCCAGGTCTACCCTTCCTGAGGAATCCACCGGTAGGTAGACGACGGGGAAGCCTTCCTCGGCCAGGTAGGCCGCCGCGTTCATGACGCAGGGGTGCTCGATGGAGCTGGTGATGATCTTGCGCCGGGCGGGGTTCTTCCGGCCCAGGTGATACATGGTCATGAAGACTGTGTTGTTGGATTCAGAGCCGCCGGAAGTGAAATAAAGCCCCGAAGCGTCCTTGGCGTTGATGAGCGCGGCCACCGAGACCCTGGCTTCCTCGATTTCCGAACGCGCCCTGCGCCCTGACTCGTGGAGGCTGGAAGCGTTCGCGTAGACATCCAGAGCCTCGATCATCCTCTGCTTCACTTCGGGCCGCAAAGGCGTCGTGGCATTGTAATCCATATAGACAAAGGGCTTATGCATTATCGTGCTCCTTCTTTTGCCCGGTTTGACAAAGGCTTGCCAAGGGTTCCTCGGCGAGGTCTCCCAGATTGACCGATTTCAGATAGCTTTCCACCGAATCCTTCAAGCCCTGCCAAAACCTTCTTGGCATGCAGAAGGATCCCATGCTGCAGGCGGAGCTGTCGTCGACGCACTCGACGCTTTTGAGCTCTCCTTCCATGGCGGCCACGATATCGATCATGAGGATTTCCGAAGCGGGCTTGGCAAGCCTATATCCCCCGCCTCTTCCCCTATCCGAGACGACTATGCCGGAAAGTTTGAGCTGATTCAGGATACCCTCCAGATACTTGACCGAAATATTTTGAGCGACGGATATCCGCGCCGCGCTGTCGCCTCCGGAACGAGCGAGATGCGCCAAGGCCCTGATCGCGTATTGAGTCTTCGCGGGAACTTGGAACAACTGTGTATCTCCTTAAATTCCTATGGGAATAGTAGGAATATGACGAAAACAAGGATTTTGGTCAAGATCCAAAAGGATAATTACTTGAGAAATTCGCTGTGCTCGAAGCTTCTTGAGCAGGCCAGATCGTTGAATATAAAGCCATGCTCGGTACTTCCGGGGGGATTTTCGAAACAGCCACCCGACTCTATTGACTCGGCCAGTATCTTTCCCAGCCCAGGCCCCATCATGAAACCCTGTCCGCACATGCCTACGGCCTGCAGAAAGTTTCTTGCCTCTCCGGGGTAGCCCAGGAGGGGAAGGCCGTCGGGCGTCATAGGATACATGCCCCTCCAGGTCCGCCTCACCCTAAGACTTCGAAGCCTAGGGTAGAGCTCGAGCATCCGGCGCAGGCAAAGTGGCAGGAAGCCAGAGGTGGAATCCTTGTCCCTTCCCCAGATTTGAGGCCTGGGCGTTATGCAGAACACGACTTGCCCGGTTTCTGCCTGGTAAAAGTAATAGTTTCCCGATTCCGAGTCGGGCCTGATATCGACGATCATCGGTTCCATGAAACGCCGCACCGGCTCGGTCACCCCGGCTTCGTGGCAGTCAGGGTGGACCGGTATGTCCAGGCCGGCCAGGCTGGCCAGCTCAGCCGCCTCGGCGCCCGCGGCGTTTACGAAGAGGGCCGCGCTCCACCTCTCCCCGCCGGCTTCGAGGCTCCGGACCATCCCCCCCCTCGATTCGACCGCTTCGACCCTGGACGAAAAGTAAAAATCCACCCCCGAATCCATGGCCAGCCTGTGAAAGGCCGTCGCTGCCGCCAGGGGCGAGGCGAAGCCATCGCCGGGGCTGAAGGTGCCTCCGAGGAGCCTTTCCCTGTTGAGGCCCGGGGCGAGCTCGACCACCCGGTCAGGCCCTATCCAGTCGATATCGAGGCCGGCGGCTTTTTGAGCCTCCAGGAGGGAGAGAAAAGAAGTCTCGGATTCCCTGTCGTAGGCCACGTAGAGGTAACCTCCCCGCCGCCACTCGAGATCGAGGCCGTAAGCTTCCTTCATGGTCGATACTATCTTGATGGACTCCAGGCAGATTTTTATTTTCGCCGGATCGGAATGGGTTGCCCTGATGCCTCCGATGGCCGCCCTGTTCTGTCCCCTGCCCCAGGAAGCTTCGTGATCCAGGACGGCGACCTTGAAGCCTTTAGACGCAAGGTTCCAGGAGAGAGGGACGCCGATGGAACCCGCCCCGATGATAATAACGTCGTAGCTTTTCATGGAGCTCCCCTGGCCCCCGCGTTCTTGCCCCCTATCCTCGAAAGACCTTCGTTGACGATCTCGCCCATAGGTATCTCCATGAAAAGAGGACGCAGGGATCCGGGTTCGACCTCGGCCGGGTCCACTCCCGCTAGCCTGAAGGCGGTATCCAGTAGCTGGGAACAGGTTTTCCCTCCGCAGGCGCCCATGCCCACCCTGAGAGTTTTGAGCTGGTTTATGTCTCTGACGTGGTTTTGCCTGATGAAGTCCGTTATCTCTGAGAGCCTTATCCTTTCGCAGCGGCAGACTATCGGATCATTCTCGGCCGACTGGCTGCAGGCAGAGGGGGGCGCGGAAGACCGGCTTGCCTCCTCGGGCTGGACCCTGATACCGGCGATGCGGGAGGCGTTCTCGAGGCTTGTCTTGAAATGCAGAAGCCAGGTTCCGTTCTTCGGGTTTCTTGCGCGGCCGATGACAGGGGCTGTCTCGATATACTCCCCCTCCTGTCCGACCAGGTCCATGAGCCTGCCGTCGGGAAAATCCGCCTGGAACTCCCAGGGCAGGATTAGTTCGGCGTTGCTGCCCGAAAGCTTGCGAACGAGGCTGACCGCCAGGCCTGGGCAAATGGCGACGCAGGAAAAGCAGCCTACGCAGGTTGTCCCGGAAAAATATGGCAGGTCCATTATAGTGCCCTTTATCGGCCTTAGCGAAATGGAGGAGACGGGACAGGCGGTTACGCAGGGATTGCAAGGTATCTCCTCGGAGCAGAAAAAGACAGGTCTCCACTCGCCGGCCGGCGCGAGGGGGCTCCTGGAAAAGCTGTCCCCGGGCCGGGCTTTCAGCACCTCGCTGGTTGAAAGCCAGGAAGCATCCAGCTCAAGCTTTTTGCCCAGCATCCTGGCGAGCTTGAAGGCGGCAATCCTGCCGCCGAACATTGCGGAGGAAGCCTCGGCGATCTCATCCGCGTCCCCGGCTGCTATGGCCAGTATGCCGTAGCTCCGGGCTTGGCGCAAAAACTCGTCGCAGGGAACGAGGCCGGCTGCGATCAGGATCGTGTCAACATCATAGCTTACGACGCTGCCCGGTATCGGCTTGTAGCGATCGTCCACCTTGGCGACCAGGGCTCGGCGAAGGCGCGTTTCGGGTTCTCCTTCCCGCCTCACCCCTCCATCGCGGTCCTCGTTCCCTCCCCCCCAGCCCTCGCCACCCTCGGCCCGCAGGATCGTCGTGTTGAGATGGATAGGAACGCCCATGCGACGGATTTTGTCCGCGTGAACCTTGTAGCCGTTCACCTTTCCCGTAATCTCGACGATTCCGGCCACCTCCATGCCAGCCTGAAGCGCATGATAGGCGGCGATGAGGCCGACATTGCCCGAACCCACGATGAGCATTCTTCGGGACGCCGAGACCAGGTCGCGATTGACCAGGGTCTGGAACGCTCCGGCTCCCAGGACTCCCGGCAGGTCGCAGCCTGGGAAGAGGATGTGTTTCTCCCTGGCGCCGGAGGCTACCACTAGGGCCGTGAATTCGACCAGAAGATAGGATGAGTAATCCTTGTATATTCCCGCCTTCCTGTCCTTGAATATAGCGACTACGGGAGAATTTTTGAGTATGGTCACGGTGGGCAGTTTTTTAAGCTTCGCCTCCAGTTTGAAAGCTATATCGATCCCCCTGACGCCGGCGTAGCAGTCCTTTTCCGAGCCGAAAAACTTGTGCGTCTGGAGAACGAGCTTGCCGCCGAGCCTGTCCTTATCGTCGGCGACGACGACCTGGAAACCCATCTTGCCCAGCTCGTAGGCGGCCGAAAGGCCCGAAGGCCCTCCGCCGATCACCAGAATATCGGTATGGAGAGCCCTGCGCTCCGCCTGCCTTAGGCCTTGATCGAGCTCGGGGAGGGAGGCCAGGCCTTTGAGGCTGCGAACGTCCATGCCCTCGGAGAGAGCGGTCAGGCAGGATTTTTTAGGTATCCCATCGATGAGAACCGTGCATTGGGAACATTGGCCGTTGGCGCAGAAGAGCCCCTGTGGGGAGCCGTCCTTGGGATGGAAGGATAAGCTGCACTTGCCCAGGGCCATGAGCGCCGAGGAAAGAGCCTCCCCTTCGTAACCTTCGAGGGATTCCCCGTCGAAAAGAAAGCCCACCGTTTTCCTGCCCTCGGGCAGCTTCAGGATGGGATGCGAACTGATTCTGCGCATTCACCTCTCCGGTTCAGCATCAGACTCCTGCTGCCCAGGCTATAACCTGTCCCCCAGGCTGTCAAGAAAAACTCGCCTGTCGAATCTTGCGTATATTTATGCAGCGTTATAGTATTGGAAAACGAAGGGAGGAATCTGCCCATGACAATCAAGAAAACTGGTTTTGTCCTCGGAACATGCTGCGTCGCCCTCTTTCTGGCGCTGCTTGCCGGCTGCGGCGGCGGGGGGTCTGGAAAGACTGTCAAAATAGCGCTCCAAGCTCCTATCACCGGCGATTACGCCTACGAGGGCCAGATGGCCAAGCAGTCCGTCGAGGTCGCGGCAGAACTCATCAACAAGGCGGGAGGTGTCTTGGGCAAACAGGTTGAGATCGTCGTAGTGGACGACGCCTCCAACCCGAAGGATTCCGCCCTGGCCGCGCAGAAGGCAGTGTCGCAAAAGGCGGTCGCCGTGATAGGCAGCTATGGCTCGTCGGTCACCGAGCCGGCGGCCGATATTTACGAAAAGAACAAGATCGTGTCGGTAGGCTACGGCTGCACCGCGGTCAGGCTCACCATGGACAAGGAGAGGAAGTATTTCTTCAGGACCTGCGGCAGAGACGACGCCCAAGGCCTGTTCTTCGGAAAATACGCCGTCGAGACCATGGGCGCGAAACGCATAGCCATCATGCATGATAACTCCACCTTCGCCAAAGGCGTGGCCGACGAGGCGATGAAGGCCCTTGAGCCCTACGTGGCCGAGGGCAAGGCCGAGGTGGTCTATTTCGACGCCATCACCCCGAAGGAAAAGGACTTCTCGGCGGCGGTGACCAAGCTGAGGGAGACTAAGCCCGACGTCTGGTATTTCACGGGTTACTATCCCGAGGCTGGGCTTTTGATACGCCAGGCCAGGGACGCGGGGCTTGATTGCCCCTTCATCGGCGGGAACGCTGCGATAAACGACGATTTCGTGAAGATCGCCGGCCTCGACGTGGCCGCGGGAGCCCTGATGACCCAGGAACCCCTAGTCACCGATGTCTCCACCGATATCGCCAGCCAGTTCAAGACACTTTACGCGGAAAAATTCAAGGAGCTGCCTTCCAGCCCCTGGCCGGTCTATGCCGCTGACGCGCTCTACGCCATCGCGGGAGCCATCGACAAGGCAGGCAAGATTGACTCGGACGCCATAGCAGAAGCCATGAGATCCAAGATGGAGGGTGTCCAGGGAGTCACCGGAGCCCTCCTCTTCTCCGACCGGGGAGACCGCCTCGACGTTCCCTACAAAATGTACAAGGTCGATCCGGAAGGAAAGCTAGTGGTCGTGGAACTTTAGTCCAAGTGGACGAAAAGCGGCCTTAAGGCTCGTTAGGTGATAGCCTCGGGGCCGGGTTTCCCAGTTTCGTTTTTTTAAGGCGGGGCTTCGAAGTCCCGCCTTCCGTTTTTCGATAGAGGGAGTAAGGTGTCCACTTTTTTTGAACAGCTAGTGAATGGGTTGACCGTGGGCTCGTTCTACGCTCTTGTCGCCCTTGGCTACTCCATGGTCTACGGGGTGATGAAGCTCATCAATTTCGCCCATGGGGATCTTTTCGCCCTGGGAGCCTATCTCGGCTACAGCCTTCTCGCCGGCGCCTCGGGGAAAATCAGTTCGGCCTTGGGCTTGTGGGGCGGCATAACCTTCGTCGCTCTCCTGGTCGCGCTCAGCGTAGCGCTCGCGGGAGTGCTCGTGGAGCGGATAGCGTACCGGCCGGTATATCCTTCGGGCAGGCTTTCCCTGGTCGTTTCGGCCCTGGGGATGGCTATTTTCATCCAGAACGCGGTCATGGCCATCTGGGGCTCCAGGCCCCGGGCCTTCCCCGCCTCGGTGGTGCCCTCCCTTCGTTTTTCCCTCTTCGGCATTCCCGTTACCCTTCTGCAGGTGACGATATTGGGGATCTCCTTCGCCCTCATGCTTGCTATCTGGCTCATCGTCGAAAAAAGCAGTTTTGGCGCCGCCGTGCGAGCCTCTGCCTTGGACAGGGAAACGGCCACGCTCCTGGGCATCGACGTGCGGAAGGTCATCTTCTTCGTCTTCGCCCTGGGGCCGGGCTTGGGCGGCGTGGCGGGACTCATGAACGGCCTTTACTACCGAGCGATCAGCTTCAACATGGGGTGGAACTACGGGCTCAAGGCGTTCACCGCCACGATCCTGGGCGGCATAGGCAATATTCCCGGCGCGATGCTGGGAGGACTCATCCTCGGCGTCGTGGAATCCCTCCTGGCCGGCTACGTCAGCGGGGCCTGGAAAGACGTGTTCGTCTTCGTTCTCCTCATAGCCATACTGATCTTCAGGCCCACCGGGCTACTGGGCGAAAAAACGGCGGAAAAAGTCTGATGGATTTAAGCTCAGGAATGCTGAAAAGAATTCTCAGGCCCGCCGGCGACCGCGGAGGCGAAAGCCAGGCGCGAAGCCGCCGGGCGATCGGCTTAGCCGCCGCGGCATTCTTCGCCCTCTATCCCCTTCTGCCATTCGTGGACAATTACTGGATCGACGTCGGGTTCTACGTGGGCATCTACGCCCTCCTTGGGCTCTCCCTCAATATAGTTCTCGGCGAGGTAGGCCTTTTCGACCTGGGTCACACGGCATTTTACGCCATCGGGGCCTACGTTACCGCCATTCTCAACACCCGCCTCCATATCCCGATCCTCCTCCTTCTGCCTGTCTCCGCAGCCGCGGCGGGCATCTTCGCCTGGCTTGTCACGGCTCCCGTCATCCACCTCAAGGGCGACTATCTCTGCATCGTTACCATCGGCATCGGCGAGATTGTCCGCTTGAGCATGATCAACAACCCCCTGGGACTCACCGGCGGGCCGAACGGGATCAATGGCATAGACAATCCCTATTTTTTTATACCGATCCTCTCCTCCAGGCAGTTTTACTACCTTCTCTGGGCGATCATCGGACTCTCTGCCTTCCTGCTTTCCAGGCTTCAGCGCTCCAGGATTGGCAGGGCATGGAATTATATACGGGAGGACGAGACAGCGGCCAAGGCGCTGGGGGTGAATGTCCGCCACTACAAGCTCTCCGCCTTCGTACTCGGAGCGGCCCTGGCTGGGGTGGCGGGAAATATCTACGCTTCAAAACAAATGTCAATCTCTCCGGAGAGTTTTACCTTCATGGAGTCTTCCCTCCTCTTCTGCATCGTGCTCCTGGGCGGCTTAGGTTCCATACCGGGCACGATCCTGGGGGCTTTGGCGATCACGATCTTCCCGGAACTTTTCCGCCCCTTCGCCAAATACCGGCTCATGTTCTTCGGACTGGCCTTGCTGCTGATGATGATATTCAAACCAGCGGGTATTCTTCCCCGCCTGAGGGATTCGGGTGAAAAATTGCGGAAAATCCTGGAAGGGAAAAAGTCCCGAAAACCCGGACTTGAATCCCGGGCAGTCCGTTGGAGCGCGGAGCTTCCCGAGACAGCGGGAGAGAAGAGCGAGCCGCTATTGCGGATCGAGGGATTGGATCTTTCCTTCGGCGGCGTGACGGCGGTCTCCGGAATGGAGCTCGAGGTGGCAAAAGGCGGAATTACCGCTCTGATAGGCCCCAACGGAGCGGGAAAAACCACCGTTTTCAACATTATTACAGGCATTTACCGGCCGATGAAGGGTCGGGTGTTGCTTCGTGGCGAGGACATGAGCGCCAAGCTGCCCCATCAAATCGCCAAGGCTGGAGTAGCCCGAACCTTTCAGAACATCAGGATTTTCCCTAGCCTGACCTGCCTGGAGAACGTGCTTTGCGGCCAGCATTCCAGGGGTAAGGCGGGCTTTATAGCTTCCATGCTCAGGTTTCCCGGCCAGCGGGACGAGGAATATCGGATGCTCAAAAAAGCCCAGGACTGTCTCGCCCGGGTCGGGCTCTCCGGCTCCGCGGACATCCTGGCCGCAGCTCTCCCCTACGGAAAGAGGCGCTATCTGGAAATCGCCAGAGCCTTGGCGGCCGAGCCCGAGCTCGTCGTCCTGGACGAGCCCTCCTCGGGCTTGAACGACGCCGAGACGGAGGAACTCTCCGTCTTGCTGAAGTCCCTGGTCGGGGAAGGCTTGAGCATTTTCCTTATAGAGCATGACATGAACCTGGTGGATAGAGTGAGCGACCACGTGGTGGTGATGCAGTCGGGGAAAAAGATCGCGGAAGGGCCGATGTGCGAGATGCGGCAGGACCCCAAAGTCGTCGAAGCCTATCTCGGAAGCGAAGAGGACTGAAAGATGAGCGCTCTCCTGGAAATAAAGGATCTCAGCCTCGACTACGGGGCCGTGCGCGCTTTGGATCGTGTCTCTCTCACGGTCGGGGAGAACGAGATCGTCGCCGTCCTGGGGGCCAACGGGGCGGGTAAGACGAGCCTTCTCAAGGCTGTCTCCGGCCTGATACGCCCTTCGGAGGGCGCAATCCATTTCGCGGGCGATGACATTTCAAGGATTCAGGCATGCAATCTGGCGTCCCGGGGCATAGCCCATGTCCCCGAGGGCAGAAAGGTCTTTTCCACCCTCAGCGTCAAGGAAAATCTCCTGCTCGGGAAATACGGAGTGCGGAGCTCGCGGAAAAAAAACGACCTGGATAGGCTGGAAGAAAGGGTCTACGCCCTCTTTCCCATCCTGAAGGAAAGGCGCGGGCAGCTCGCCGGAACCCTTTCCGGCGGAGAACAGCAGATGCTGGCCATCGGACGGGCCCTTGTCTCCTCCCCCTCGCTGCTGCTCCTGGACGAACCTTCCCTTGGCCTGGCTCCCATCATCGTACAGGAAATATTCGGCTTAATAAAAAAAATCCATGAGGAAGAGAAGGTAGCCATACTCCTGGTGGAGCAGAACGCGAGAAAGGCCTTGAAAGCCGCGGTCCGCGCCTATATTCTCGAATTGGGGAAGGTGGTTATCTCGGGATCTTCCGCCGATCTGGCCGGGGATCCAAGGGTGCGGGCGGCCTATCTAGGCGCCAAGTCCTGCTGAAACCCGATACCCTTTAGGAAACCATAAGGAAGCTATGCAGTTCCCAAATACCATTGAAGAACTTTCCGGGATCAAGGTCACGGTCATGGGCTTAGGGCTTCACGGCGGAGGCTTGGCCAGCGCCAGGTTTTTCGCCAAAGCCGGCGCCAAGGTCACGGTGACCGACCTGCGGGACGAAAAAATCCTCGCGCCCTCCATCCAGGCCCTGGCCGGCTTCGATATCCGCTACGTCCTGGGAAAGCATGAGCTGGAAGATTTCAGGACGGCGGATTTGGTGATCAAGAACCCCGCCGTTCGGGGCCTTTCGCCCTATATCGCCGCGGCCAGCCGTGTGGAAACCGACATTTCGGTCTTTCTTCGCTATTCCAGGTCCCCCCTGGTCGCGGTGACGGGCTCGAAGGGAAAATCCTCCACCGTCAGCGCGATCCACCACGGTTTCACCGTCTCGGGGATTAGGTCACTCCTGGGCGGCAACATCACGATTTCCCCGCTGGAATTCCTGGGCGATACCGCGCCGGACAGGCCTGTAGTGCTGGAACTCTCCTCCTGGCAGTTGGCCGACATGCGCGGACTCGGCGTGCTCAAGCCCAAGGCGGCGGTAATCACCACCATCATGCCCGATCACATGAACTATTATTCCTCCATGACCGAGTACGTGGCGGACAAGCGCCTCATCTACGCCGACCAGGATTCGGCTTGCGCCAGCTTCTTCGATGCCGACTCGTCCTGGGGTCGGAGCTTCGCTTCCGAGACCAAGGCCGAATTGTTTTACTATTCCGCCCGGGAGCCCCAGCGCAAGGGCGCCTGGCTGGACGAAGGGAAACGGCGGGTTGCTGGAACGGCCCGGGACGAGGCCGGGTCTATCCCCGGCTGCCTGGGTCCCGAAGGTTATTGCCGGATCTACGACGAGCCCGGGAACCTCCCTGAGCTGATCCTGCCCGCCGGTCTCGCGGTTCCCGGCGTCCACATGAGGAAGAACCTCCTCGCTTCCGCTCTCGTGTTGCGCTATATGGGGCTTCCGCCGGACAAAACCGCGACCGCAATGGCTTCGTTTACGGGGGTCGAACATCGGCTCGAGTTTTTCGCCCGAGCCAGAGGGATCAGCTGGTATAACGACTCGGCAGCGACGATTCCCCAGGCGGTGGAAGCCGCTTTGGACAGCTTTTCCGTACCCGTGGTCCTGATCACCGGGGGAACCGACAAGAACCTTGATTTCGAATCCGTTAAAAACGCCTATGCCAGGGCGGAAGCGATCGTGCTGCTGGAGGGGACGGGAACCGAAAAGCTAATGCCTCTCCTGGCCGCCCAGGGTATTTCCTGGAAAGGCCCCTACGCCAACCTCGACGCGGCGGTGGCCGCGGCGGACGAACTAGCCCAGCCGGGGCAAGCTGTGCTTCTCTCTCCGGGCTGCGCCTCCTTCGGCATGTTCCTCCACGAATTCGACAGGGGCAAAAAATTCAAGGAAGCGGTGCGGCTCCGGCTAGGACTGAAATAAGCCCGACTTGTCGCTCCTGTTTTTAGGATAAACCGCCTAGGGTCGGCGAAAGTTCGGTCTAGATGAAGGCTATGGCAGCGTAGCCCACGAAGGAATCATCGGGCCGGAGTTCAAGGCTGGTAGAGTACCCTAAGAGCCGTGCCGAAGATGCTCCCGCTTCCAGGGCGAAGCCGAGCGCCGCCACGGCGGCCCCCGAGGAACAGGCCGAGTCTTTTTTCACCGCTTGAGTCAGCGCCAGTTCGCAGTTCATCCCTAGCAAAGCATCAATGAAGCCCTTGTCGTTGGTTCCGCTCACCCACCGTTCAGCCTTCTCCCCCAATCCCATCGGGGTGAAACCATAGGCGGGTCCATAATGCGTCAGGTCGGTGGAGCCCACGCAGGCGACTCTCCGGCCCAGACTTGATGAAGCCCTGGCCAGGCATGCTCCAAGCTCCTTGGACTCGTAGCGGGGGGGCGTCCTCAGCCAAAGGATCCTCGCGTCCTTATGGAGCGAAGCCACCATCGGCAGCAGCACCTCGACGCCATTGTCCACGGACAGGTCGGGCCTCGGAGCCTCGATCTCCGAATCCTTCAGCTGAGCCTTGAGCACCGCGAACAGCTCCCTATCGGCCCGGAGTTCCCCTCCGGGAACCTCGAAGGATGATTCGGGAGCGTACAGGATGGGGCTATTCGGGGCAAGATGGCCGCCGATGATAGCGAGGGTCTCGGCTGCCTGCAGCTCGGCGATAGCCAGCGCCGCGAGCCGGCCGGAAAAGAACCAGCCAGCGTGAGGACAGACCACGGCCTTGGCTTCCCTTGCGCTCGCGCCCTCCGTCCACCCTGCCAGGAGACTATCTATCTCCTCAACGCTCCGGGGATACCAGCCATGGGGCAGGGCCATTCGCCTGCGCGAAGCGATGTTCTCCATGCGCGATACCTCCTTGATCAAGTATAAACCATTTCTCGGGAAGGAAAAGGCTTTGTTCGGCAAAATAAGGCGCAAGAGCCGGTCTCTACATTCCGATACTCTAAACGATCAGGAAGGGTATATGAGAAAAACATTAGGCTGGCTTCTCGTGGTTCTGTCTCTCCTCGTGGCCGTCCTGGCCTTGGGGAGCGCGCTTTTCTCCATCGGCGAATTGAGGAACTCGGGAGAGAGGGCGAGCGGAGCGGAGTATTCGATAATCAGGAATGCCCTCACCGGCATCAGGACCCAGGAAGATCTCAAGGACGATTTTCTCCGTCAGAGGCTTATCGCCCTCTATAAGGGCAGCGATAGGCTCTTGGCGGCGCAGGTGCTGGACGCTTCTGGCCTGGTTCTCTGGAAGCTGCCTGGCGATTCGGCCTATTTCGCCCTCCCGGGAAGTCCTTCCTCCCGGGCCGGTTTCGCCGCCCCGGACTGGAGCACCGTGGTCTTCACGACGCCGCTCGACAACGGCATGAAGCTGGCCACGCTTTTCGTCACGCTCAAGAAGGCCGATCTGGCAAAGGCAGCAAGGACGCCTTTGATCATCCTCGCACTGTGGTTCGCCTTCGTGGTCGTGATATTCTTCGCCGCGGGCAAGAAAACAAGCAAGCCGGAGAACTCCGGCAGCCCCGGGACAGGGCGCGATAAAGAGCCCGAATCCGCATCCTCAGCAGAAGCGGAGCCTAGGCTTGAAGCCGATTTCGCGCCCCCGGCCGAATCCGCGGCTCCGATGCAAACCGAAACCGAATCTGCCGTTCCTTCACTCGAAGAAGAAACTATCAGCGATATCGACGAAGATCTTTTGGAAGAAGAATCCGCATTTGAGTCGACCGCGCAAATCGAAGAGAAAGACTCAGGCGCTCCAGCCATCCCCGGAGCCCTAGAAACATCAGAAAACCGCCTACCCGAGGAATATTTGGAGATTGAAGAAGAGGAATTCATCGGCGACGGGGAGGTCTTCAAGGAAGTAGACGAAGAAAAACCCGCTCCCAGGAAAAATTTCGAGGAAAGCCTGGCCAGGCTCGAAGAAGAAATCGCCAATTGGTCTAGCAAGCATGGCGAACTAAAATCGCCGTCTGCCCCGGATAGCCAAAATCTCGCCCAAGGGGAAGATATCCACGACTCTCAGGACGATATCGAGTCCCTGGAGGCCGAAGAAGAGATGGCCGAACTGGAGGAATTATCCAAGCGGCAAGAAAACGAGGATAAAGGGCCCGAGCCGATGCGAGAAGCTGAAACGCCCCATGCCCAAATTCCCCTACCTTCCGCTAGTCAGACCTCATCTGTTCCGGCCGAGCCCATTCCTGCCGCAGAGGCTACCACCCTTTCCTCCCCCCCCGGCTCTACCTTGGCCAGCCTCCCCCTTCCCCTCTCGCTCATCGATTCGGAGCTGGAGGCCAAGCTTCGCGAGGAGCTGGATCGAGGCCCCAAGACCGAAGTCTCCCTCATGCT
>CAYVOD010000045.1:0-16036 GCA_964453055.1 uncultured Treponema sp.
GGCGGTCGCTCCGATGAGGACTCTCGACAAAAGCTGGTAGAGTTCGGCCTGCCTGGGGCTGAAAGTCTCTCCGACAGGGAAGCTGCTTGTCAGATCTCCGGCGTAACCAGAAGGAAGCTCGGCTCCGGCGTCGAGCAGAAACACCGAACCTTCCCGGCATGGGGCTTCGCTGACATGATTGTGCAGGACCTCTCCCCTTTGGGTCGCTATGGTGGAAAAGCTCAGCCCGCAGCCCCTCCGCCCGGCGGCGTGGCGCACCAGCGCCGCCGCCTCGGCCTCGGTCCAGCCGGGCTTTAGCGACGAAAGCAGGCTTCGGTGCATCTCGACGCTGACCTCGACGGCCTTCTCCATTTCGCGGATCTCCCGGTCTTCCTTGATTTCCCGCATGGCGATGATGGAAAGGATCAGAGCCTCGCTCTCCCCGCTCTCCAAGGCTCTGCATGAAAGTCCTAGCAGCCTCTCGAGCCAGGCCTTAGTCTCCCGCCGGCATAGAGGGGGGATGAGCAAAGCCTCGTGAAGCCGAGAACCTAAAGAAGACCCGAGTTTTTTTTCCGCTGTCCGGCGCAACGAATCGAGGGGAAGAAAATCCTCGATCCCGCTAGCCTGACAATGTTCGGCCAGGGAAGGCCGAGGTCCTGTCCAAATCAGGTCTTCCATGGAGAGCTCGTCGGCGAAAAGCCTCGCCCGACCATCTTCGATATCGATGAGAACGGCCATTTCGGGTTCGTTCAGACCTATGTAATAGAGCCAGTTGGAATCCTGCCTGAATGGATAGGCGTTGGAAAGATAGTTGATCGGGCTCTGGGAATGGGCGGCCATAAGAACAAGACCCTTTACGCCTTTTTCCCTAAGCAGCGAACAGAGCCGGTCCCTGCGCCGGATATATACCGATGCTTCAAACATAAGACAATAGTAAGCGGCGCCGAGGCTGGGGTCAATTAAGACAGGCAAGCTCGGGGCAGGTTCCTCAACTGTCCGCGGCGTAGAGGCTCTAGCGGTGAAGCGGCGCCGACCGCGTTCTGTACGTATCGACACCTTCTATTGGAAGGTAAAAATCTCTCTGCCGGTAAATGGTGAAAAATCGCGCATCGGATATGGTAATGGCAATGGACTATATCCGAGACTGCCTAGCCCGCAACCTTGTCATGAGAAGGACCTTTCTCCACCTCTCCCAAGAGGGCCTAGCCGACCGCGCAGGTTTGAGTCCGGGTTTTATCGCCAACCTCGAGCGAGGCAAGAGCTGGGTTTCACCCTCATCGCTGGAAAAGCTGAGCAAGGCGCTGGACACTGAGCCATGGAAGCTGCTCCAAGATCCTCGGATCGACCAGAAAGGATATAGCAAGGAAGAACTGTCCATGCTCTGGGATAGGGCGAAAAGCGAATTCTTCAGCGGCCTTTGATCCAGGTTATGATCATAAATTGCGGGCTTTTAAAGTCTCCCTATATTTTTTAAGCGTCTCGGGGTTGAGCCTGTTGATGGAAACAAAGATGAGCAGCCCGATCACCAGCAGGAAGGCGGGTATCAAGGCCGTGTGCAAGCGGATCCCCAATTTGGAAAGATCCGACCGCGGCTGCACGGCGAATCCCGTAAGGCTGTGGGTGATCCAGAACGACAGCGCCTGTACAGCGTAGGCCAACCTTCCGGCCAGAGCTCTGAACCCTATGTAGACCCCATCGTCCCGCTTGCCCGTCTTGACCACTATCTCATCGATCACGTCGGCCAAGGCCGGGGTCATGAGCATCCAGAATCCGCCGAACCCCAAGCCCCATACGAACATCGACACGACGAAACCCCAGTAGCTCCGGACAAACATCAGGGGAAGGCAAAAAAGGGCCAGGCTCCCCGCCGCCAGGGCCAGAAGCAATTGATTCGATGCGACTTTCTTTCTCAAGCCCAGCCAGAGCGGTATACCCGCCAGGGCGCCCAGGAGCATCCCAGCGAATATGAGGGTAGTGCTTCTCCCGCCTAGGATATAATCGCCGACATAGTGGATCGATGCGGTCATCGATATGGTCGCTGACTGGTAGAAGAAATATAGGATGATGAAAGCCAGAAAGTTGCGCGAAGCCAGGGCCTCCCTAAGCTGGGTAAAAAACGAAGGCTTTACCGCCCTCTCGGCTTCCTGGCGCAGGTAGCGCTGAATCATCGCAGGAGTTTCCCTCGTGCCGGGAAACATCAACGCCGATGCTGCGAGCGCTATTCCGGCGAAAACGAGGGCGTTTACCAGGTAGCTTGCGGGTTGCCCATACCGCACTATGAGAGTAGGCAGCACAGCCCCGCCGGCCACCCCGAAAACCCCTATCAAGGTGCCTATTCCCGCGGCCTTCGCCCTCGAGCCTTCCGATCTGAATCTGTCGGGAAACAAGGATTGGTAGTTTACCTCCCAGGTAGAGTACAACAAATCGTAGACGCAGATGGACGCCAAGAGCCAGAGGAAAACGAAGCCGGATGAGGTCTTGGGTGCCGCGAATACGGGAATGAAGGCCAGGGCGCAACTTATGGTACCTAAAAAAATCCAGGGAAATCGGCGACCGTATTTTTTAGCCAGGGCAGTGGGCCTGGAACTCAGATAGCCGATTAACGGATCATTGACTGCATTCCAAACCGAATAAAGTATCACTGCCAGCGCGACCAGCCCCGCCCGCAGCCCCAGTTCCGTCTCGTAGAACTTGAAAACGAGGGAGGCGAAGGCGCCGGTGAGAAATTCGGCGAGAAACTTGCCCACGCCGTAGGATGCCATGATCGATGTTTTCTCTTCCGTCTCAAGCCGGACGCCCAGCGTTTTCGCCATATTTTTAGTCTCCTGTCCCTTGATCGCGCTCATAGTAATCTCGGAAAAACCCGGGCGCAAGGATGAGCCTCCAATCGGCCGCTTTTACGACAAGATTCGAGGAACTAGAGAAGGTTGACAGGGCGAGGCGGCTTTTTTACTATTCAACGATGAAAACCAAGCACATACTGCCACTCCTTTACATACTATTCGCCTTTTCGGCGCTCTCCGGACTCGGCGCGCAAAGCCGTTTGACCGCGTATACCCTGGGCAACGGCCTGGATGTCGTGCTTGTCTCGCTCCCCGACTCAGGCGAGCTTTCAATGGGAATAGCTTTCAGGGGAGGCACCGAAGTCCAGACAAGCGCTAACGCTGGGCATTTCGGCATTCTGGAGCAGCTGCTTTTCCGGGGAAGAGCCTCAGAGCCCGGGGAGCCCGAACCTGCGGGAGCCCTTGAGGCATTGGACGCTTCGGCCTTCGACGGCGGGGCCCGGACCGATCGATTCGCCTTCGCTCTCAGCCTATCCCCGGCCTTCCTCGATCAAGGCTTGAACACGCTCGCATATTTGTTTTCAGGCCTCAGGCTGGAGACAGCCCTCTCGGATCCCACGGCACTGGCGGAGGCTAAAAATTCCGCCCTCGAAAGAATGAAGGCTGCCAAAACCCTGCCGGACGAGATTTTCGAATACGCGCTATCAAAAAAACTATTCTCATCGGCCCCTTGGAGACTCGATTCCATCGGTTCGGAGAAAACGATCCAGGAGGCCTCAAGCGCCTCGCTAAGGGCCTTCGCCTCGCGATGGCTGATACCGAACAACGCCGTCTTGCTGATAGCCGGCGATCTGGATCCCGAGGCGGCCAAACCGCTTATTTCCTCGGCCTTCGCCTCATGGAAAAAATCGGACGATCCCTGGAAGACGCCGCTAAACGTCCTTCCCAAGCCGGGAGTGACCAGGCCGACCTTGATGGCCTATCCCGATCCCAGCCAGCGTAAAGGCTACGCGTCCCTGGAAATGCGGTACCGCGGCCCAGACATCGGCTCTCCGCGTTCCGCCGCGGCACGCCTTTGGGCGGAGATGCTTTCCTTCCCCGATTCGAGACTGGCCAAAGCCTTGACGAAGGGCATGCCCAAAAACTCGGCCTCGTCGACGCCAAAAGTCCGCTACGAGGCCTCGAGAAGCGCCTCCTGGTTCAGCCTTTCCACGACCATAACGATCGATGGTTTGGCGAATCCCGCGGACACTGTCCTGGCCTTCAAGGAAATCGTGAGGGGTACCGAAATGTATTCGATGAAAACGAACCCCGGCTATTTTTCCGACATGGAGTACAAGCACGCGAAAGCTTCCCTCGAGGAGCTCCCCGGACAGGACAGCTCTCAGCTCGCCGTCACCTCTATGATGGATTCCTGGCTTTTAGGCGGTATCAAGAGTTTCCTGGCCGGGACGAAATCGATCCAAACCTTGACATCAAAGGATATTACAGGTTTCGCAGACGAATATTTCATGAAAAACCTGGAGATAGTCTCGATACGCCTCAACCCTGAAGATTACGCGATAAAGAAAAAGAATTTCGATAGCTATGGATTCGAGCTGATAAGCCCTCAAAACGCTTTCTGGTGGAAGTAGCGGCGGCTGAAACGGACTCTGGCCCTCGCCGACCGGAAAGCCCGCGGCCTGCTTCGGGCCACGGGACTCGGGGACGATCTTAGTCTTCTTCCAGCGAAAGAATGCTCGGCAGGCCGCGAAGCGCCTTGCTGGTCTTTTTCAGGTCATCCCTCGAATCGGCTTCCAGGATGAAAAAGCCCGAGAGATTTCCGTCGCCCCGCTCGCCCAGTTTGCCCTCCCTCAAGCGGCCCGAGTATTTGCGCACCGCCGACTCGATTTCGGAAAAAATATCCGGCACCAACTTGGTCGAAACCCTGTAGCGGGCCGTGCACTGCGAGGCGTCTTCCCAGCGAACCTCGATTTTCCGCTGCTCGAAATCGGCCACCGCGGCGATGGTCTTGCAGTCCGCCCTGTGGATTATTACTCCCCTGCCCCGGGATATGTAGCCGACTATGGGATCTCCGGTCACGGGCCTGCAGCAGCCGGCGATCCGGATCAGCATGTTGTGGGCCCCGTCGACCGACAGTCCCGCCCGGTCGCTAGACAGCTCGTTCTGCGGCTTGATGCTGCGGAATTCCATCTCGGTGCGGCCGTGCTCGGGGCCCGCGCCCGCCGACGCCCGCTCCGCCAGGAGTCTCGCCTCTTCCTGAGCCTCCTGTTCCTTGAGCTTTTCTTCGGTCTTTTCCTTTTCCTGTTTCTTGCCGACGATGATGCTTTTATCGATGGCCAGGACCTGGCCGCTCTGCACCAAAAGCGCGCGGATCTTGGACCTGGCCTTGGATGTATGGGCGAGCTTGAGCCAGTTGATATTGGGCTTGGCCAGGGGAGACGTGAGTATTTCCACCAGTTGGGTGTTCCTGAGCTCGGCGTCCAGTGGAATGATCGCCCCGTCAGCTTTGGCGCCGACGCAGTGGGCGCCAATGTCCGAATGGATGGCGAAGGCGAAGTCGATGGCCGTGGCCCCCGCGGGCAGCTCGATCACGTCGCCCTGTGGGGTGAATACGAATATGGAATCCTTGAGCAGCTCCCGCTTTATCTCGTCCAGGTATTCTGCTCCCTGGGCGAGGAATTCGTTCCACTGCTTCAGCCTGTTCACTATGGGCAGCTGCTCCAGGCTCGGCCGCTCTGCGCCAGATCCCTTCTTGTACAGCCAGTGAGAGGCGACGCCGAATTCGGCGATGGCATGCATGAATTTGGTGCGGATCTGGACTTCCAGAAGCTGGCCGTCGTAGCACATGACGGTGGTGTGAAGGCTCCTGTACCCGTTGGCCTTGGGCATTGCGATGTAATCCTTGAAGCGGCCTTCGATGGGTTTCCAGAGGCGATGGACCAATCCCAGGAGGGAGTAGCACTCGTTATCGGTATCGCATATGAGCCGCAAACCCATCAGGTCGTATAGCTCCTCGGCGGGTTTGCCCTTTTTCCGCATTTTCTGGTAAATGGAGTAAAAGTGCTTGGCCCTGGAACTGATCTCGACGGCGATGCCTTCCTTGAGCGAAGCCCTGCGGATATCCTCGCTAACCCGAGCCAGGAATTTTTCCCTGGTGGTCTTTTTCTTGGATACGATTTCCCGTATCTGGTCGAAGACCTCGCGGTTCAAGACCTTCAAGGCGAGGTCTTCAAGTTCGTCTTTCAGCCAGGAAATACCCAGCCTGTCCGCCAGTGGGGCGAAGATATCCAGTGTTTCGGCTGCTATGGTCTTCTGACGCTCCTCTGGCAGATACTTGAGGGTGCGCATGCTGTCCAATTTATCCGCCAGCTTGACGATGATGACCCTGATGTCCCCCGTCATGGCGAATAGCATCTTCCTCATCGTTTCCGCTGCTTGGACGGTCTTGTTCTTGGCCCTGACGGTGGAAAGCCTGGCGACGCCCGCGACGATCATGGCAGCCTCGGGACCGAAGACCTCGGCGATCTGTTCATCGGGAGACGCCACGAGGGCTCTCAGCCGGATTTCCCGCTTTTTTTCCTCGCTCTTTTTTTCCTGTTTCGCCAGTTTTTTGCCCTGGGACCTGGACTGCGGCTGCGTTTCGGAGACGGGCTCGCCCTGGGCCTGGGCTAAAACCTGGCCCGTTCCAAGGTCCTGCTGCCGATAGCCGGAACTTCGATTCTCGGTGCAATCGTGCACAAGGGCCGCGACTATGGAATCCAGGTCCAGTCCCATATCGAGCAGGGTCGAGGCTACCCGAAGATCATGAGCCCAGGCCGCTTCCCCCGAGGCTCGCAACGCCGATCCATGCCTTTCCCGAGCCCATATCAGGGCATTCCTTACGATTGAAGCCCCATCGGCGCCGAAGGTTTGGCCGGCTTTGTCGAGAAATTCAAGGCTAGACTCGTCCATCCTCTCCTCTTTTCCAGGGCGACCTGCCGGAACTTACCCGTGGCAGCCCTGCCAGATCCCTCCAATTCCGGATTTCCAGGAAACCTTCCTTTTCGAACATATCATGAACATTCTCAACCTGCAAAGCGTCGGTTTCTATCAAAAGAAACCCTCCAGGCTTGAGCAGGGACCTCGCCCGGGTAACAAGGCGCCGCACCAGGACGAGCCCGTCTTGACCTCCGTCCAAGGCGAGAGGGGGCTCCGTCCAGCCCTCGGCCAGGAGAGCGTCGGTTTCAGAACTGAGCAGGTAGGGGGGATTGGATACGATCATGTCATACCTGGGCTTCGGCATGGCGCCAAAGCCCGGGGAGCTCTCTATATCGTCCAGAAGGTCAGCCTGGATCATAGGCAACTCCCTGCCCAATATCCGGCCACTGTTAAGCCGGGCCACATCCAGGGCGTCCCTGGAAATATCGGTGGCGCAGAGGCTCCAGCCTGGTCGTTCGGCGGCGAGGCTTATCGCCACCGCGCCCGAGCCCGTGCAGACATCGATGACGGAAAATTCGGGAAACCCTCTTTCACGACCAAGGAGGACTGCGCGGCCGTCGCCCAGCTCCAGGGCGGCCGAAACCAGTATTTCCGTATCGGGCCGCGGAATGAGAACCCGCCGGTCCACGAAAAAATCGCGGCCGTAGAACTCCTTTTTCCCGATTATCGAAGCCACGCTCTCTCCCGAGAGCCGCCGCTCCCAGGCCGGGGCGAACTCGCGCGGCAGGGCGTCGGCAGGATCGCCCAGGGAGGCCAGAAGCTTGTCCCTGCTGATCCCCAAGCAAAAAGCCGCTATTAGGCAGGCGTCTAGGAAGGGAGTGTCGCTTTTTTTATTTTCCGCCGCCCTGGAAGCCAGGAATTCGCGTATGCTGCGGACTTCCCGCTCGGAAACCGGAGGCATCAGAGGCCTTCGTCGAGGGCTCTCTGCCGCGCGTCAAGGACCAACGCGTCCACCAATTCGCCGATATCTCCCTCCATTATGAGATCGAGCTTGTAGAGGGTGAGGTCGATTCTGTGATCGGTGAGCCTGTTCTGGGGAAAGTTATAGGTCCTGATCCGCTCCGATCGCTCGCCCGTGCCTACCTGGCTCTTGCGCTCCGCGGACCGCTCTGCCTGGCGCTTGGCCTCTTCCATCTCGAAAAGCCTGGCCCGAAGGATTCGCAGGGCCTTGGCCTTGTTCTTGATCTGGCTTTTCTCGTCCTGGCAGTGGACCACCAGTCCCGTGGGAAGATGGGTGAGGCGCACCGCCGAGTCGGTGGTGTTGACGCTCTGCCCGCCAGGGCCGCCTGAGCGCATCACATCCACCCTTAGGTCCTCGGGCCTTATCTCGATCTCGGTTTCTTCCATCTCGGGGAGCACGGCGACTGTGACGGCGGAGGTATGGATCCTGCCGGAACCTTCGGTGCTGGGCACGCGCTGCACCCTATGCACCCCCGATTCCCAGCGCAGCCTCTCGTAGACCGCGTTTCCATTCACCGAGAAAACGATCTCCTTAAGCCCGCCCAGCTCGGTGGCGTTCTCGCTCATGACCTCGGTGCGCCAGCCCATGGAATCGGCGTATCGAGAGTACATCCTGAAAAGATCGGCGGCGAAAAGCGCTGCCTCCTCGCCGCCCGTGCCGGCGCGGATTTCCATTATGACCGCCTTGTCCGCCAGGGGATCCCGGGGCGCAAGCAGTTCCTGCAAGGCGTGCTCTAGCCCCTCCTTCCTGGATTCAAGGAGCTTAAGCTCTTCCCTGGCGAGGGCCAGCATATCGGGATCGGATTCGGCGTCGAGCATAGAACGGGCATCGGCGATCTGGGATAAAAGCTCGTCGAAGCGTTTCTGGGCCTCGTCGATCTCGCCGAGGCGGGCTCTTTCTCGCATGAGCTCCCTGTATGCCGATTGGTCGCGGAACACCTGAGGATCAGCAGCCTGTTCGTCGAGTTGGCGCAGGCGATTGCGTATCGATTCTATTCTGTCTGTCACTCCCCGATGGTACCGCGCCGGCGGCTATCGCTTCAAGAAGCGCGCCGGGACCATTTTATCCGATACCATTTGAACTAGGCGGCTCTAATCGGCTGGGTTCTTCTCAGAGCAGTTCGAAACAGCTTGGCTCCACCGCTTCGACGACAACCTTCCTGCCGCTCGGGATGGCCAAATCCTCCCTATCCCTCACCAGATAGTCCTTCCAGTCGTTTTGAACGGTAACCCAGAGCAACCCATTGTCCACCAGCAACCTCCGGTCGCGATCGAGATCGAAGGCGAGGACATCGTCCGCGTCGATGCAGCCGGGAAAGGAAGAAGCGGGGATTGATTCGGACAAATGCTTGACGATCGACGATTTATTCGTCATAAAACACCTCCGTCCGCCTTGGGACGTGTATCTCTCTTTTTCAATATAGTAAAAATTCAACATATATTGAAGGAAACCTTTTAAAAACTCGCCCGACTTTTATAACACCGATTCGCCATAAAGAAATTCCTCGGGCTTTGCCCTTTTGCGATAGTCCCGGCCTTGCCGGTCCGAGCCAGTCCAAGTATCATGTCGAGCTATGCTGGATTACAAGTTTGTCAAAGACAATCTCGCCGAAGTGAAGAAAAATATCGCCGAGCGCTACATGAGCGCCGACGCGGATCTCGTGGTCAGCCTCTACGACGAAAAAACAAGCCTTCAGCGGGAAACCGAGGAGCTTCGGAAAAAGCGGAACGACAACGCCCTGGCCATGAAAGGCAAGCTCGATCCCGAAACCCGGGCCGCGAGGATAGAGGAAGGCAAGCTGCTCAAGGATAAAATCGCCGAGTCCGAAACCCGCCTGGCCGAGTTGGATGATCGCCTGGCCGCCGAAGGAGCCAAGATTCCCAATATGGCCCACCCCGAAGCGCCCAGGGGCAAGGAAGACAAGGACAATCTCGAGGTCAAGCGCGTGGGCGAGCCCACGAAATTCGATTTCGAGCCCAAGGACCACGTCCAGCTTGGCCAGTCCCTGGATCTCATCGACTTCGACACGGCCACGAGAGTGTCCGGCACTAAGTTCTATTATCTCAAGAACGAAGCGGTCATCCTCGAGATGGCCCTCGTGCGATACACCCTGGATATACTCATGAAAAAGGGCTTCACCCTCTTTCAGACCCCCGACATCGCCAAGACCGAAATCCTGGAAGGCATAGGCTTCAATCCACGGGGCGCCGAATCCAACATCTACAACGTCGAGGGCGAAGGCACCTGCCTCATCGGCACCGCGGAGATCACCCTGGGCGGCTACTACTCGGGCTCCATCCTCGACAAGGCCAGCCTGCCATTGAAGCTCGCCGGGGTATCCCACTGCTTCAGGCGCGAGGCCGGGGCCGCCGGCCAGTTCTCCAAGGGCCTCTATAGGGTGCACCAGTTCACCAAGGTGGAGATGTTCGCCTACACGACCCCGGAAGAATCGGGAGCCATGCACGAGTACCTGCGAGGCGTGGAGGAGGAAATATTCTCCGGTCTCGGCATACCCTTCCGGGTAGTGGACACCTGCACTGGCGACCTGGGCGCCCCCGCCTACCGCAAATGGGACCTGGAAGCCTGGATGCCCGGCCGGAATGGCGGCGAGTGGGGCGAAGTCACTTCCACCTCCAACTGCACCGACTACCAGGCCAGGCGCCTGAATATCAAGTACAAGGACGAGGCCGGCAAGAACAAGCACGTCCACATGCTTAACGGAACGGCTGTCGCCTGCTCCAGGGCGATGATCGCCGTCCTGGAGAATTTCCAGCGGGCTGACGGCTCGGTGGCCATCCCCCCCGCCCTCGTGCCCTACTGCGGTTTCTCGGAGATCAGGCGATAGCGCCATCCTAAGGGGGAGCGGTGCTCTTTACCCAACCGGCCTGAAGGCCGCTGCGGCTGGCACGCGCCCGCTCGATCCTACGCTGCTCCCCCTCGCTCCGAAGTCCTCAGGAGGACCGCCGGGCGCCCGTTTCTAGCATGCTGCAGATCGCCTTGCGGCGCTGCTGTCCGACCGTCGCCAGGGGCCGCGACCGACGCCCGGCGACCCTCCTTCCGGTCTTCTACGCTACCCCCGCTGGGCGCCAATTCCCTTTACTCGTTGATCTTCCTCATCGCCATCGTATCCACCTTAGGCCTGCGGTCCGCGGTCATGAGTCCGTTGGTCTCGGATCCCACGTCGTAGAGCTGGGTATAGCAGTAGCCGCAGAAAAGGCCCGAATCGACGATGTCCTTCGTATATTTCCCGATCTGCTCGACAGTATCGCCCTTACTTTCGGCCTCGTACCAGCCGAAGCCCCCGTATTCGCTTAAAAAAAGGGGCTTTCCCCCGATCAGCGCGTCGCGGTCTGCGAAAAGGCTGCGCGTTTTAGACGCCACCTGATAGAGAAGGTTGAAAGCCAAGACCTTGGGAACCGACAAGTCGTGGAGGACCTCCGGATCCCGGCGCCCGAGGGCCGCGTAAAAAGCCCTGGCCAGGCGAGGGTTTTTGAGATAATGGTGGATATCGAGCAGGTCCCCTCCCAGGTGCTCCCATCCCGAGTTGTCGATGACTGGCCTCGTCGGGTCCAGCTTCTTGGCGAGCTCCGTCATGGCCAGCACGAAGCGCCTGGTCGCCGAGCCTCGGCCATATATCCCCCAGACCCCCCAGGTTTCGTTGAAAAGGATTCTGAGCACGCAGGAGGGATGGGCCATATCCCTGGCCACAAGGGAGCGCAGCTCGGCCTCGTAGTCCTCGAAGGTCTCGCGGGAAGGCAGATAGAAGGAGGGCATCTCGAAGCTCGCGAGAAAACCCAGTCTGTCGCAGAGATACTGGAAATACGGACTTTCCACCTTCTGGTGGATTCTGGCTCCGTTGAAGCCCATGGCCTTGGCGGCGAGGATGTCGTTTTCCATGAGCGCCTTGTCCGGCGCTGCGTAGGATCCCCCGGGATAGTAGCCCTGGACAAGGACGAAGCGGAGCGTCAGAGCTTGGTCGTTGAGAAGGAACTTTCCTCCCCGAAGATCGATTTTTCTGAGGCCGAAATAGCTTTCCACCTGGTCGAGGATTTCGTTCCCCCGCAGCAGCCTGTACAGGATGGGATGAAGCGCGGGATTCTCCGGCGACCAGAGAGCGCCGCCCACAGCGTCGAAACCGAACTCGAAAGTAAATGACCCGTCTTTATCGGGGCCAGCCGCGCGCAGTTTTTGCGCGGTCCCATCGTGGCCGCGCAAAAGTATCTCCAAGGAAAGTCGGGATCCGTCGGTTTTTCCCTCACCCTCCGCCATTTCCCCGAGACCCGGATCGTCGGAAGAGGTGACGAGGTCCAGCCATGCTTTTCCCCTCACCCGCGCCAGGGCGAAGTCCTGATCCAGCCTGGCGCCGGCCAGGCGCGCGCCTCCGGTCTCCTCGATCCAGACGCTCTGCCAAATGCCCGAGACGCCCTGGTACCAGACCAGGAAGGGAAAGGGCAAAAAACTTTGCTTGCCTCGGAGTCGAAAGGGGCTGCGCGAATCCCTGACCCGTATCTCGAGGAAATTTTCTCCGGCCGCGCAGGCCTCGCTTATGTCGACGGAAAAGGAAGAGTAGCCTCCCCTGTGGTTCGCCAGCTCCCGGCCGTTCACGAGGACCTCGGCCTGGTAATCGCAGGCTCCCACGTGGAGCGTCCAACGGCTGTCCGGCTTGTCTGGGAGAAAGAAGGTCCTGGAATAAGACCAGGATCCTTTGTCCTTCGATTTCACCCCTGAAAGCTCGCTCCCTATGGGAAAGGGAACCTGTATTTTTTCGGGACGGCCCCGGACTTTCCGGGAGCCCCGTATTCTTGAAAAATTCCACTGACCGTCCAGGGAAATCCAGGATCGCCTGGCCCAGGAAGGGTCCGGATGATCGGCGTAAAGACCGCCGCCTTGAAATTCGGGCGAATCCGGATATCCGCTCATCGTTCCTTCGCGTACTGGATGCCGATAATCTTCATCCTTCGCTCTCCCAGGGGGAGCTTGACGATAACCCGGTCGCCGACCCTTCTCCCGATGAGCGCCTTCGCCACGGGACTCGCCCAGCTAACCCAGCCCCGGTCGGGATCGCTCTCGTCCGCGCCGACTATTCGGTAGCTGGTTGTTTCTCCGTCTTCGTCCTTTACCCGCGCCTCCAGGCCGAAGACCACGCGGTCGAGGCTGGAAGGCCGCCCTACAACCTCGAGCGAAGCCTTCATCCGGCTCAGGTAGGAGATTTTGCGATCGATGAAAGAAAGCTCCCGCAGCGGCTTCGCTTTGGCTTGGGCGTCGAGGCCGGAGAGCAGCGCCGCCGCCTTGGGCCGCTCCACTTCGACGAGGCGGCGAAGTTCCTCCACCATCCTGAGCGCCCCTTCCTCGGTCATGTAGTTCTTGACCCCAGGCGCGATCGGGAGGGGAATCTCGTGCATGTCGTCGGTTTCGTCCGAGCCGGAATCCTCGTCGACGAAGGCCCTGCTCATTGCGAGCCCGCCTTCGGGCCAGAATAAGGCCTTGCGGCTGAGTTCATATCCTGGTTATGTAGGAAGAAAGATCCTTTCTCCAGGGCTGCTTTTCCCCTTCTTTCTCCCACCGGATCCTTCGTTTGACCATGAAAGCGCCGTCGTTACCTTTTTGGTATTCCACCACCCCGAAACAGCCGGCGCCGAGGTACACGATTTTCTCCTTAGCCTCGAGCGTCTCGGCCGCCTGCACCCTTTCGAGGACGCAATCGAAATGGACCGGCTCGCCGCTTTCCTTATTGGCCAAGGCTCCAGCCATGTCGAATATCGGCTTGCCGCAGAGAGCGCATTCCCTGGGCGGCTGGCTAGGCTTTTTCTCTTCCTTGCGGACGCCTAAGGTCGAATTGTCCCGGGGTCCCTTCTGCCCCTGTCCGTGCCCCTGTCCCTGTCCGTGCCGTCCGTGCTTTCCCTGGGCCTGGCGGGGATTGTGCCTTCTGCTGCCTTCGCCCTGCCTGCCCGGTGAATTTTTTCCGTTATTATCCATCCTTTTCCTTCTTATCAAGGCGATTCGTCAAAAAACTGGCGATTCTTGTCACCGCTACGTCCACGTAACTGTCGTCGTTCAATTTATGACGCATTGTGAGGACCTTGTATACATCCGTGCGCGCTTTGGCGCCCGGAGGTCCAAGGACCTTACCCTCGACCAGGCTGGTTCCCGCCCAATCCAAGGAATTCCTGCGGGCTGTTTCCTTTTTTTTCATACTGTCTCGTCGAACGCTCCTTCGTAACGCATCGGAATTCCGTCGCGGAAAAGGAAAATGACATCGTATCGAATTCTACGGCTAGTATATTTTCGATACGTAGACAGATAAATCTTAGAAGTTTCGATGATCCGGCGGATTTTATCGGCGCTCAAGGCCTTTTCCAGGGCCGAAGAGCCCAGGGCCCTCCAGCGCTTGACCTCGATGAAGGCGATGACATCCCCCCGCTCGGCTATGATGTCTATCTCGCCCCGGCCCGCCCTGTAGTTCCGCTTCAGGAGGCTCCAGCCCTCGGACAGGAGAAGGGAGGCTATGCGTTCTTCCCCCTGCCGGCCGAAGCCCGCCGAGGACGGGGATCCTTCCATGCCCTCAATACGGAGCGCCCGCCGCCCCCTGCTTCAAAATGCCGGCACTAAAAAAAAGCCGCCTTGAAAGGCGGCCTTCGTGGGTCGGAAAAATCCGTTTATGCCTTGTCGGCGGGAACGGCGGCCGGCTCTTCCTTCTTGCTGGAGACGATGAGCTCCTTGACCTTGGACTTCTTGCCCACCTTGGTGCGGATGTAGTAAAGCTTGGACCTGCGCACCTTGCCCCTGCGCAGCACCTCCACCTTTTCGACCCTCGGCGAGTTGAGGGGGAACACGCGTTCGACCCCGACGCCGTAGGAATTCTTTCTTACCGTGAAGGTCTTGCCGATGCCGGCGTTCTTGATCGCGATGACCAAGCCTTCGTAGGCCTGGACGCGTTCGGTCTTGCCTTCCACGATCTTGAAGCTCACGCGTACGGTGTCGCCCACCTGAAACGCGGGGAGCTCACTCTTCATTTGTTCGGCTTGAATGGACTGTACCAGGTTCATGCCATCCCCCTTCATCGATTGCCTCGCGCAACAACCGGGCGACATCTTCCGCCAGATTGTCTTTCGTAAGAAGCTCGGGGCGGTAGGCCAGCGTCTTTAGGATGCTTGCCTTGAGCCTCCACCGTGCGATTTGTGCATGGTTGCCCGACAGAACAACGTCGGGAACCCGAATACTATCATAAAGCGCCGGGCGTGTATACTGGGGATACTCGAGGAGTCCCTTGGAGAAACTCTCCTCCTCCAGCGATTCCCCCGATATGACCCCTGGCAGGAGGCGGTACGCCGTGTCCACCAGGACCATGGCCGCCACCTCCCCGCTGGAGAGCACATAGTCGCCGATCGATATTTCGTCGGTGACCCTGCGGTCGATGATCCGCTGGTCGACGCCCTCGTAGCGGCCGCAGAGAATCACCAGGCCGGCCTCCTCGGAGAGCTCCTTGGCGTAGGACTGGGTCAGCAGCCTCCCCGAGGGGGTGACATATACCGTGCGGACGCCCGGCGAGCCCGCGGCTTCCAAAGCCCTGTCCAAAGGTTCAGGCTTCATGAGCATCCCTGCCCCTCCGCCGAAAACCTCGTCGTCGCACTTATGATGCTTGTCGGCTGCGTAGTCCCGTATGTTGACGAGGGAGTATTCCACCTGGCCGGCCGCCACCGCCCGCTTCATGATGGACGCCTCGAAATAAGCCTCGAGTATCTCCGGAAAGAGGCTGAGAATCGTCAGTTTCATTCCAGGAGCCATCCCGCCAGAAGCTCCAGGCTCCCGGCTTTCACATCCACTTCGCCGACGAATTCCTTCCGGAAGGGAATTAGCGATTTCGCTCCCCCGCCGGTCTTGCGCAGCTCCAGAAGAGGATCGGCCCCGCCTTCCAGCACGGCCTCGACCACCCCGAGCTCCAGGCCTCCGCCCAAAACCCGCAAACCCACGAGATCGTGGATGTAGAATTCGTTTTCGCCCAAGGGGCTCGCCTGCTGCCTGGGCAGATAGAGGAAAAGGCCGGTGAGCTCCCTGGCCTTTTCAGGCGACTCGTAGCCCGAAAAAGCCATGTCCAGGCTCCGCTGGCCGGATTCGACGAGGCTCACCCTCAAGGTCCTGCCTTCGGCCGGCAACCCGTCCGGGGCTACGAGAACTTCGCGCAGGGATTCGATGTGGGAATACTCGCCGGAAAAGCTGTGAACCTTGAGCAGCCCATTAAGTCCCCGGGGCGCGCCGAGCTTGGCGACCGCCAGCAATTCCTTCTCAGGTTCTTCGTTCATCGAGACGATATCAGTCCAAGATCTCCAGGATG
>CAYVOD010000046.1:0-14267 GCA_964453055.1 uncultured Treponema sp.
GACGGGCGAACTGGTCGCGGGCGGGCCTGCAGCCGGGCACTTCGCGCAACGCGCGTTCGAGGGCTCTGGTCAGGGCCGGCGCGTCGTTGAGCGCGGCATTGTGGTGTGTGAGGCTTTTCATGCGCCGGCCCTCGGGCTCCTCCCAGTACGCGAAGGCGCCGTTCTCGCCCACTACGCCGTCGACGGGCCACTCTCTTGCTATGAGGTCGCACCAGCCTGCCGGCCTGCCCGTTATAGGCACTACGATCATGCCGGCGCCGTGGAGCTTCCAGAGGGCTTCGTAGCTCTCCGCGAGCAGCTTGCCTTCGGTGGTGAGGGTGTCGTCGATATCCATCAATACATATCTGATTGCCGAGGCTTCCTGGCGGGTCATGTCTTTTAATGGGCGCATAGATGAGAAAATACCATAGCCGTAGGTAAAATTCGAGGCCCCGGTAGCGGCGGCTTTCCGGGGCCCTTCGAGCTGTCCCGAAGGACTTTTTATTCGCCTTCCCTGATGATCTCGATCTTTATGCCTTCGCTGGATTCGGTGACTTCCTTGGGAGGAACGGTGACTTTCAGTATTCCGTTCTTGAACACCGCCTTGACCTTTTCCTGGTCGAACTTGTCGGCGGGCACGTAATACTTCTGCTTTTCGATATCCTTGAGCTTGAGCCTGCGCTTGAAGTAGCGGATGCCTTCCTGGGCCTGTTCCAGCTCGATGCGGGCGGAAAAAACCATGTAGTCGCCCTGGAATGAGAGGCTGATGTTCTTTTCCTCGAAGCCGGCAACGGCGAACTCGAAGACGATACTGCGCTCGGGTGTGAGATAAACGTTCATGGGGGGATAGGAAAAATTGGGGTAGTAATCGGCGTTTTCGTCTCCGCCAGATTCGAACCACGCGCCGCCGGAGGCTCCGCCTTGAGCCTCGCCGCCCCGGCGCCAGGCGCCCATCGGGTCGGGGCCGCAGCCCTCGGGATTGACGCCGAATTCCTTCATTTTTTCTCCAAAATCCTTGGCTGCCTCGAAGACATCATCGAGGATAGAGCCGATGTCCACGTAGGTTCTGTTACCTTTCATGGCTTTCTCCTTAAGAAAACCGGAATGCCTTAAGTTCGCGCATTCCCGCTGCGATCCGCCGGCGGCGCGAAGCCCTTCGCGGCGGGGCCTCCCTTTTCGGGCAGGTCGGCCTTCACGTAGATAAAGTAATGCCGTCCCTGGATTAAAGCAAGGAAAAAGCGAGCGAGCCGGCGCCGGACCGGGATCGGGGAAGCGGAAAGCGCTCTCTGGGGGCCTGCGCAGGGGAGCACGGCGGCCCGCGAAAAAGCGGCGGCCCGCGCGAAAGCGCGGGCCGCCGCCACGTTGCCTACGTCTTAGGTCCCGGTGCGCGCCTAAGACAATCGCCGCTTTCCTACTTAGAAGGATATAGCAGCGGATAGTCGTTGGCGACGCCCTCGGCGGCCAAGGCATCGGGCACTATGAACCAGTTGCCTATGGGAGCCACGGTGACCGACGCGGTCTGCGCCTCGAACCACTTCAGGAGGAAGAAGCGCAGGTCCTTGGTGGTGGCGCCGTTGACGAGCTTCATGGTGCGGATAGTCTCCTTGTCCAAGCCGGAACCCTTTTCCAGATGTCCGCCGCCGCCCGAGCCCCTGTAGGAGTTGATGGCCACGGTGTAGGTATCGGACGGATTGAAGATCCTGCCGTCGGAGAGGGAGGTGATGGTCACCTTGTCGCCCACGGGCTGGGTCACGTCCACGAAATAATTGATTCCCGCCGCCGAATCGTAGTTGTAGTACCTCGTGACCGTCTGGGCGGTGTTGTAGCGGGCGTCGAAGACGAGCTTGCCCTCCTTGTCCTTCTGGAAGGCTATTAGATGGTTGCCGTCGTTGGGCATGGTGGCGAACCAGTTGGCGTAGGAGAATTCAAGGAAATCGTCCACCTGCTTGCCCGTGAGGCTCATGGTGTAGAGGAAGTTCTCGTACACGTAGAGGTTGAACATGTCCCTCACGTAGAGGGTGCCGTCCTTGCTGGTGGGGATCTTCGCGTCCATTGACAGGGGGGCGGCGAAGGAGATGTCGGCGGGCTTGAGCCCTATGGCCGGATCCCTGGAGATGTCCAGCTGTATGCGGTGGATGAGGTCGACGAAAGCCGAGTCTCCGAAAATGGAATCGCGGCTGGAAATGACCGCGTTCATCTTGCCCACGGGCCTGTCCACCCAGGCCTTGATCTCGTCGAATCCAGCCTGGAACTGGGCTTCGAAACCAGGATCGCTCTTGTACTGGCCGATGTCCACGAGGCCGCCACGGACCCGTTTGTCCCAAGCTTTCTTTTCGGCGTTCCAGTCCATCATGAGATTGACCACAGGCACCCTGCGGGCGGCGTTGAGGGCTCCGTAGATGTAGACGGTCTTCCCGTTGGGATCCTTTACCTCCACCTTTTTCTTGGTCGCCGGGTCCCAGCCCATGCCGTCCCACCCTGAGTGGTCATGGCCAGCGAAGATGATGTCGAAACCGGGCACCATCTGGGCGACCAGCTGGGAAGCGTTTTCGTTGTACTTGGTGTCGGCGGTCACGCCGCCGTAAGTATAATCGACGCCGGCGTGGAAGAGACCCACCAGGACGTCGGGCTTTTCCTTTTCCATGATCAGGGGCACCCATTTCTTGGCGCTTTCCACCATGTCCTCGAATTCCATCCCGGTCCAGAACTGGGGAGGAAGCCAGTCCGGAATCTTGGGCGAGACCAGGCCGAGCACCGCAATCTTTACCCCTGCCTTCTCGATGACCTTGTAGGGGGTGAAATACGGCTCGCCGTTAGGCTTGACCGCGTTGGCGCAGAGGACAGACGCTTTTACCTCGGAGTAAAGCTTGTCGTAGACAGCGTGGCCCGCCTCTATGTCGTGGTTGCCGACGCCGAGCGCGTCGAACTCGAGATAATTCATGGCCTGGGCCCATATATGCTGGACCCCGGTCTTCTCGAAGTTGTAATAGTAAACCGTCGGCTGGCCTTGGAGGGAATCGCCGTCGTCCAGGAGAATCAGGTTGGGATTGGACGCTCTCTCCTCGGCGATCAGGCTGGCGACCTGGGACAGCGAGGTAGCCATCGGCTTGGCGTTGACGAAGTCGTAGGGATAGATCGCTCCGTGAACGTCCGATGTCTCGATAAAGGTGAGCGTGAGGCTTTTTTCCGCTGGAGCGCTCTGGGCGAGGGCGGGAAAGATGCCGATCGCCAGGACGAGCAGCGCCAGTACTACAATGCGGAATCTCTTCATCGTAGTCTCCTTGGCCGCGGTTTTTTAATTTTTTTGGGGTTTGCGGCCGGTTCCCGAGGAAGAGTATACGCCCGGTCGCGGACGGATTGTAGATGCCTATCAGGGGTATTGATAAAAATCCCCGCTTCATTTTTGATGAGCACGGAGAAAAGGGTCACAAAACATCGTCCGGGAGTTTTCGATGAAAAGCCTGTTCCGCATTTGCATCCTCGCCATCATCGTCCTGAACCTGGCGGGAACGCTTTTCGGGCTGAGTTCCGATAATCTGCTTTTTATCGCGGGGATCGGGGCCCTGGCGGCGGGATTTCCGCTGATGGGCAAGGGGTTCCAAAAGGCGGCTGTCATATTTCTCGCGCTCGGGGTAGGCATGCTGGTTGTGGGGCGCCATCCCTTCGAGCTTTGGGTCAAGGCAGCCACATCTATGACAACTGTTATCGCTATCGTCGCGGCGATGCAGAGCTTCGCCGTGCCGATAAAGGTGGGCGGCTACGACGAGGCGATAAAATCCTGGATGGGCGGCAGGCTGAAAGGCAAATCCAGCCTTTTCATGTTCCTGACCCTGACGACTCACCTGCTGACTAGTTTCCTCAACATGGGATCCGTGCCGGTGACGGTGAGCCTCTTCGAGCCAACCTTGAAGGCCAGGGTTCCCGATTGGAAACGCTTCTTCGCCCGGGCCGCCACAAGAGGCTATGTGCTCTCTGTCCTCTGGTCGCCGGGAGCGGTCAACCTCTCCTTGGTGGTCCAGGCTACCGGCCTCTCCTGGTCCAAGGCTTTCGTGCCCGGATTTCTCCTGGCATTTTTGGGCATGGGGGCCTCATCTCTCACGGAATTCTTTGGTTCCCGAGGGGAAAACGCTCTTCTTCCTCGGGCAGAGGGCGACAAAGACCGGGCGGGGGGCGGAAGAATCGTCCATATGCTGGCTATCGTGGTTTCCTTCATAGTGCTGGTAGCGGTCCTGGAAAGGCTGAAGATCGGGGCGTCCTCTGGACGAACCGTCCTCGCGGGCCTCGCGCTGGCTTTGGTTTGGACGCTGAGCCAGGCCAAGAAGCCCGGCATGAAAGCCGCGCTGAAAACGCATTGGAGGGAGGGGCTGCTCAAGGCCGGGGATATCGCCCCCTTCTTCGTAGCCATGGGAATTTTCTCCACCGCCCTGGAAGCCTCGGGCCTGCTCGAGAAGGCCGCACCCTTCATAAAAACGGCGGCCGATTTCCTTGGGCCGGCGTCGGTGATCCTGATCGCCGGCATCATTGCGGCCTCCTCCTTGATCGGTCTCCATCCCTTCATAACCATAATGCTCTTCGGCAAAGTGCTTTCCTACGTGAGCCTTTCGATCCCGCCTATCACCGTCGCCCTGGCGCTTTCGGTGGGCGGCGCCGCGGCCTACATGATCACCCCCTTCGCGGGGATGATCATGATCATGTCCAGGTTGATAAACGTGAGGGCGACCGATATAGCCCTGCGCTGGAACTGGCGTTTCAGCCTGGTCTTTCTGGCCGGGGGCCTGGCCTTCGCCTTCGCCTGGGGAGCGCTTTTCGGCTGATCTTTCCTATTCGTCCTTGTCGAAAGGCTGGCCGAGGGCCGCGGGCGGGGTCGCGTTCAGGGCGCCGAATACTCTGGCGATATCCCTGCGCAGCGATTCCGGCAGATGGGAGAGGCTGCGCTCCACCCATTCGGCGTTGCCGATATTGACCAGGAGAAGGGTGAGTATCATGAGGGGGAAGGGCGCCACCTGGAGGACCTGGGAGGGGACGTTGGGCATGAGGGGCTGGAGCACCAGGCCCAGCCACTGCAGGAGAGAGAAAAAGTATGCCCCCATCGCCGCCCTGAAGGGCCTCCAGCCTCCGAAAATGGTTATTGAAAGTACTATCCAGCCGATGCCGTCCAGACCTGAGATGGTTCCCTTCCACCCCGCCTTCACGGAAAGAGAGTAAATGGGTCCGGCGAGGCCGGCGATGGCGCCGCCAGCGATCGTGTAGAGGTAACGCAAGCGGTTCACGTTCGCTCCCCTCACGTAGGCTGCCTTGGGATTTTCCCCCAAGCCTTTCAGCATGATGCCGGGCTTGGTGCGCTCCATGTAGAACCAGCTGAGAAATATGAGGAGAAAGCTGGAGTAGGTGACTATGTCGTGGCGGAAGAGCAGGGTGCCGATCACGGGAAGGGAGCTAAGGGCAGGTATCGGAACGAGGTTGAGCCGAGGGCCTGGCATTCCCATGATAGGGTTGCCAAGGAAATAGGCCAGGTCCCTGCAGAGCATGGCCAGGACGTAGCCGACGGCCACCTGGGACTGCTTGAGGCTGATGCTCGCGAAGGCGACTATGGAGGCGACCACCGCGCCTATGGCCGCTCCCGCCAAGAACCCCAGGGCCAGGCTGCCCGTGGCCAGGGAGGCGGCGAAACCTCCCATGGCCGAGAGCAGGATCATGCCGTTCATGGCCAGGTTGGATACCCCGGCCCTTTCGCTGATGGTTTCGCCGAGGACTCCGAACAGTATGGGAGCCGAGGAACTCAAGACCCCGGAAAGGCCGAAAAGCAGGGCGTCGCCGGTCATGGGGCGACTCGCTTTCGGCCGAGAAGCTTGAGGCGCAACCCGTTGCCGACGAGGACGAAGAGGACGAGGAAGCCCTGAATCACCCCGGCCAGGGAGGAGTCGAGCTTGAGCACGATGGGAAGCTGTATGGAGCCGACCCCCAGGGCGGCGAAAAAGAGGGCTACCGGCCCTGCGAATACGGGACTGTAATTCACTAGCATTGCGACCATCAGGCCGGTGTAGCCGTATCCCGAGGATATCGACGGGATGAGGCGGTGGTAGACGGCGCTGACCTGGACGGCCCCGGCGAGGCCGGCGAAGGCGCCGCAGAGGGCGAAGGAGAGGAGCATGTGCTGCCAGGTCGGAATACCGAGCAGGTATGCCGCCCTGGGATTCTTTCCGACAGCCTTGAGCCTCAGGCCGAAATGGCTTCCCCTCAGGAGTATGAAGGCCAGGACTAGGCCCAGGGCAGCCAGTACCAGGGTCACCGGAGCGAGCCTGGATTGCGCCGAAATCGTCGGCATCCAGAGCTCGGGCTCGAAGGGGAGGGTGCCTGACATGGAGGCCACGCCCGGCCGTTTCCAGGGACCGAATATGAGCCATAAGTTGAGGGCTGTGGCCACGAAGTTTAGCCCTAGGCCGCCGAAGATCTCGTTGACCCCGCCGAAGGTTTTCAAGGCCCCCGCCAGCAGAGCCCAGAGCATGCCGCCCAGCATGCCCGCCGCCATCGCGGCGGCGATGACCGCCCCGGGGCCTAGTCCTGAGTCCTGAAGGCCGCGCATCGTCCAGGTGCAGAAAATGGCGCCTAGGGTTATCTGTCCCTCGATGCCGATGTTCCACAGGCCCGTGGTGAAGGTAAAGAGAAGCCCCGCGGTCGCCAGGGCCAGAGGCACCCACGATACGAGCACGTTGGCGGCGACGTTGGGCGAACCTGCGGCGCCCTGGATTATGTTTCCGTAGGCCTTGAAGGGATCGCTGCCGGTGGCCGCCACGATGGCCGTGGTGAGGGCGAGGGCTACCAGGACCGAGCCTGAACCGAAAAGAATTCTCGTCGTCTTGTCGTCACGCATCTCCGTTTCCCCCCAAGGCATCCCAGCCGACGCCGCCGATGAGTTCGCCCAACCTCTGAACGTTGAGCGACTCTGAATTTATGAGAGGCGTCACTTTTCCCGCGAAAAAAACCAGGACCTTGTCGCTGTACCGCAGGATTTCGTCGAGATCGGAGGATATGAAGAGTATCGCCGTGCCGGCGGCGCAGCGTTCCTTCAGCTTGCCCCAGATGTAGATGGTGGATTCTATGTCCAGGCCCCTGGTGGGGTGCTCCACCAGGATGAGGGCGGCCTTTTCAGGAAGAAGGGAAAGCAGGGCGCGCTGCTGGTTCCCTCCCGAAAGGGATTCCACGGGGCTGTCGGGCTTGCCCTTGATGTTGAAGGCCGAGATGCGCTTTTCGGAGAGGGCGGCGGCGGCTTTCCTGTCGATGAACGCTCCGGCGGGCTTTACCGACAATGTGAAGTGCTCGGCCAGACTCAAGCCGGGAACGAGGCCTTTTTCCAGCCTCGCAGCCGGGAGGTAGGCAACTCCCTGCCTCATGTAATCGTGATAGGTCTTTCCGTTCATGGGCGTTTCGGTTTCGTCCAGGCAGAACTGGCCGCCCGAGGGCTCCACCAGGCCGCCGCAGGCCCTCAAAAAAAGATCCTGCCCCGAGCCTTCCATGCCCGCGATCCCGACGACTTCGCCGGCTCTCACTTCGAGATTCACGTCCTTTATCCTGAGCCGGATCGAATCCACCGAGCCGGTCTTGACGGTGAGCACCTTCTTGCCCGGCGAGGCGCAGGATTTAGTCGCCAGCTCCACTTCCTTGCCGAACATCATGCGCACCAGGGCGACCTTATCGAAGGGCTTCTCCATGGAGCCGACCAGTACGCCTTGCCGAAGCACGGCCGCCCGGTCGCAAAGAATCTCCACGTCCTCCAGCTTGTGGGAGACGAAAAACACCGTCATGCCCTGACCGGCCAAGGTCTTCAGGGTCGCGAAAAGCTTTTCCTTCTGGGCCTGGCTGATTCCGGTAGTTGGCTCATCCAGGATGAGGACCTTGGCGCCCAGCCAGAGCAGGCGAAGAATTTCCAGCTGTTGTCGTTCCCCTACCGTCAGCGAGGAGACCTTAGCCTCGGCGGAAAGGCTGAAACCAAAACGGGCGGAAAGGGATTCGAAATCGGAAAGGGCTTTGCGTCGATCCGGGACGAGGCCTCCGGGGCTGCCGAGGATGAAATCGTCGATGACCCTGAAGGGAGGGAAGTCCAGGGGATCCTGATGGAGCATGCCGATGCCCAGCCTGATCGCGTCATCGGGAGATTTGACGCGGATGGGCTTTCCGTCGAAAACGATTTCCCCCGAGTCGGGGCGGATAAAGCCTGAAAAAATCTTCATCAGGGTGCTTTTACCCGCCCCGTTTTCCCCTAGGATACCCTGGATGCTTCCCGGGGGGACGCGAAGGGAGATGGAGTCGTTGGCCTTGAGGGCGCCGAAGTATTTGGAAATATTTCGCAGTTCAACCGTCATTGAGCACCTTTCTGATGGAATGAAGAGGGCGGCCGGGAGATCCGAAGGATTCCCGGCCGCCTTGCGTCGCTGTAGCGATTTGTTACTTGGAAACGCTTTGCCCTGTCATGCCCTGAAGAAGCTGGGGCAGGTACCATATCTGCTGGTCCGTGGCTTTCTGGCCGCTCTTGAGATAGGCGGATCCGTCCTGGAGGTTAAGCGGTCCGGTCCACAGATTGAGGCCCTTGGCCAATTCGGCGACGAACTTGTCTACGCCATCCGAAGCGGCCTTGGAGAGGGTTCCCTTCATGAAGCCAACGGATCCTGTATCTGGGTTGTTGATATTCTTCCAGTCGGGATCGTTCCATTCGAAGTGGGCTTTCCAGGAGCCGGACATAGCGTCCTTCACGGTCTTTGCGTAGGCGGGGCCCCAATTGAAATAGGGCACGCCGAGGGAAACGCCCTTACCCTCGTCCATGGCCTTGGAATAGTCGTAGGGTATGGCCCAGACCTGCTTGCCCTGGGCGGTGAACTTGGCTGCCTCGGCCACGGCTTCCGTGGTGTCGATGCCCGAGATCACGACGTCGCAGCCCGAATTGAAGAACTCGTCGGCCACCTGGGTGGGGTCGGCGGTGACGCCGGGGATGTTGAACCAGAAGCCGATCCAGGTGACGCGGAACTTGAGCTGGGCGGGGTCCTTCTTGAGATAGTTGACCCAGGCGTATTTCGCGCCGAGGTAGGCTGAGGCGGCCAAGCGGCGGGTCTCATCGTTGATGAGAGGGCCGAGGAAGCCGATCTGGCCGGTCTTGGTGGTCATGGCGGCGGCGACGCCGGCGACCATCTTCATGTATTCCATCTTGCCCATGATGTTGATCATGTTGGCCATGGGCTTGTAGGACTTGCCTTCCTTCCACTGCTGGTCGCCGGTGGTCATGATGACGAAAATGTCGGGATGGGCGGCGGCAAACTTGTTCGCCTCGTCCATCATGTCGTCGGAGGAGAAGCAGATGAGCTTGGCGCCCTGGGCCACCAGGCTTTCAGCAAGCTGGGATACCGTGGTGCCCGGCCTGTCGGCGGAGTTTGCCTTGTCGATATAGACGAGCTTGGTGCCAGGTACCTTGGCCAGGACGTACTGCATGCCGTCGTAATTGGCCTGGCTCCAGCCGCGGTCGTTGTAGGGGCCGACCAAAACCAATCCGATGGTGAGGTTCGATCCGGCCGCCTTGGGGGCTTGCGCGAAGGCGGGCAGGCTTAAGGCGGCGACGAGGACCGCCAGGATGAGAATGCGGAAGCTTTTCATCTCTTTCTCCTTGACCGCGGGGATGTGGTTGCGGGCTGCGGTCGCGCCCTCGGCCCGATTATACGATATGAGAGGCTTTCTATAAAGCGAAAAAGTTAAAATTTTCTCGACAAGGAGCTTATTGCCCGTTCCGGGCTCGCATTTCCCTGATGACATCCTTGAGTTTTTTCTCAAGGTATCGAAGTTCCCTTTCGCTCAAGCCCATGCCGATGTGCAACTGCTTGGTTCCGGTCTCGATCACCAGCTCCTGGGCCAGGTTGTGGCTGTACTGGACCTTGGCCGTGGCTACCTTGAGGGCGCCGATTTCGTCCAGCGGCCAAAGGACGCTTCGTTCCATGCCGAGGATTTCGCTGCGCACCAGCAGGCCTTCGGGGCCGAGGATAAGACGTTTCTTCGTCAGCATCGGGCCGAATATGGTCTTGGCTATGATGAAACCCACGGCCCAGAAGGGCAGGCTGAAGAAGGGGAAGAACATCGGAGCCCTCATGCGAAAGACCATGAGGGTCCAAAAGCCCACGAAGCCGATCCAAAAAACGACAAAGGGAATCCCCCTCAAGCCGGCGCCGCCCAGACCGAGGCTGGGAAAGACGATGGAGAGCCGGCCTTCCGATTCATCTACGCTCAGCTTGCTCCCCATGGGCAGGGTTTTCGGGTAGGGCGCGTCCGTTTCCAAATTCAGATCCCGACTCCTGGGCGCCGATTCCCGGGGCTGTGCATCCACTTGATCTTCGCCTCGCAGGATCGCCGCGGCCGCCGCCGCCGACAACCTGCGATCCGCCACGTCGGGCGAAAGCCAGGAATCCAGGACGACCCCCAGCCGGGGCGAGAGCTCCACCGCGCCGCTCAGGTCCAGGCGCAGGCCCCGGCTGGGCAGCTCCGCGGGGTTGCGCCCGGTAAGGAGAAACACGGCGGTGGCCGCGGCTCCATAGAGATCCGAGCGGTGATTGGCCTTTCCCGCCACCTGCTCCAGGGGAATATATCCCGCCGTGCCGACCAGGGTGGCCCCCGGGTAGAGGGCGCTTCGCACCGCGTCCTGGGCTCCCGAGAAATCCACCAAGGCGAGGGAGGAATCGGGCTTAAGGATGATATTGCGGGGATTGACGTCCCGATGGACCACCGGGGGGCGCAGGGAGCCCAGGTAGGCCAGTATGTCCGCGAGACAGGCGAGTATCCGCTCCACCTCAGCTTCGTCGTATTTCTTGCCTGAGGACACAAGGCTCTCCAGGTTGTCGCCCTGGATGTATTCCATCGCCAGCGCCAGCTTTATGGAAGAATCCGCCTCTACCTCGAAAGATCCCTTGTACGCTGGTATCCCCGGATGCGAGAGTACCTCCAGGGCTTTGGCCTCCCGCCTGAAGACATCCACCGCGTTCCAGGAAGAGGCTTCTTTCAGGTCCAGTATCTTAAGGACGACATCGCCCGCCGCCGCCTCCTCTTTCCCGGCGAGCCAGGTGGAAGCGGTCACGCCCCGGCCAAGCTGCCGCTGGAGCACATAGGGGCCTATTTTTTCTCCGATGTTCATCGAGTACCCTTGCGCGCCAATTCACGCCTCACTCGAGGATGTCTGTGCCGCCGGAGAGCGCCTGGGCCTTTCGCAGGCCTTCCAGGGCCGCCCGCCGTTCCGCTTTGAGCCCTAGCTCTTCGCAGGCGTCAGCCAGGTTGAACCAGGCTTCGGCCATGGTCCCGTCTCCCTCGATCGCCCGCCCGAAACAGTCCCGGGCGTCGGAGAATTTCCCCCTGCGGAAATTCACCACCCCCAGGTCGTTCCATGCCTTAGCCAAGGCCGGGTCGATCTCCAGGGCTCTGCGATAAAAGCCCGCGGCCGCCTCGAAGTCGTCTTCCTCGTAGCTGACCAGGCCGAGGGCGTGGAGAAACTCGGGATCGTCAGGGACGATTCCGAGCGCCTGCCCTAGATCGGATCGAGCTCCGGCAAAGTCGCCCGTTAGCCGCCTCGCCTCGGCGCGGTTGAAATAGAGGCCCGAGAGCCCGGGCTTGAGGGCGATCGCTTGACCGAATAATGCGATGGCCTCCCCATACTTTCCCGCTCCGGTCAGGCTTATGCCCTTGGCGTTGAGCGAGAAGACCGCCGAATCATCTTTTTCCATAGTCTGCATCTTCCCTCCCGGTTCCGCCTCTTTCGACAGCCTTAGCGATTGTATCGCGGAGCTAGCATTATGATACTTAAAAACCATCGAACTGTCATCCTGGGCGTTTCATCGGAGAGATAGGTCTTGTCAAAAATTGAAACCGAGTCTATACTGTCTCTATAAAAATATCGATATACATATATTTAAATATATGGTCCTTTATATCTTTGCGGAGGTTATCCCATGTCGGCTGCAAACATTGAGTTCTCAAAGGAATTGATCGGTTTTATCGAGGAATGGGAGAAGAAGCCCGGCGGGCTCATCATGATGCTGCACAAGATCCAGGGCGAATTCGGCTACATTCCCCGAAGCGCGGCCGAAAAGCTTTCGAGAATGGTTAACCTTCCCCTGGCCAAGATTTACGGGGTGGTCACCTTTTATCACCTGTTCAAGACTTCAAAGCCGGGCAAGCACAGAATGGCCATTTGCATGGGAACCGCCTGCTACCTCAAGGGCGGCAAGGAGCTGGTCGATGAAGCCAGGTCCATTCTGGGCATCGCCGGCAACGAGGTGAGCGACGACGGGCTTTTCAGCATCGACGAGGTGCGCTGCCTGGGCTGCTGCGGCTTGGCCCCGGTGCTCCAGATCGGCGATGAAATCTATGGCAAGGTCAACAAGGACCAGCTGCCGGATATCATAGCGAAGTACCGCCAGCTCTAGCCTTTTCGTTGCGTCGTAAGGCTGCGCGAAACCGTCGGGATGCATTACGAAATAGTCGATTTCGTCATCGATATCGTCCAAAATTCCTGCGAGGCCGGCGCGAGCCTGGTCGAGCTGCTCATCGACGAGGACGGAGCGGGAATCGGCTTTGAGGTGAGGGATAACGGCAAGGGCATGGACGCTCTTGAACAGTCCCGGGCCCTCGATCCCTTCGTCACCGACGGGATCAAGCACCCGGGCAGGAAGGTGGGCCTCGGGCTCCCCTTCCTGAAGCAGGCGCTGGAGCAATCGGGCGGGAGTTTCCGGCTGGAGTCGGAAAAGGGCGCGGGCACGAGGCTGTCCTTCCGGTTCGATAAAGGGAATCTGGACTGCCCGCCGCTTGGGGATCTGGCCGGCATGATGGTGACGGTCCTTTGCATGCCCGGTCCCGGGGAGTTGCTGATCCGAAGGACCCGGGAAGGCTATACGTATTCGCTACGGAAGAGCGAGTTGACCGAGGCGCTGGGAAACCTCGAGGAGGTTTCCAGTCTCGTTCTTCTCAAGGAATATGTGCGATCGCAGGAAAAAGAAGGAGAGGAGCTATGGCAAGGATGACCCTCGACGAGCTCAGGGCGTTTCGCGAAGCGAAACGCCAGGATCTGGCGCGGCGGGACGTGGAAGGCAAGGATATCCAGATCGTGGTCGGGATGGGCACCTGCGGCATAGCCGCGGGAGCGAAGCTGACATTCGACGCCCTAATCGAATCCCTGCAGAAGCGGGGCCTGGAGAACAAGGTCCTGGTGCGCCAGACCGGCTGCATGGGACTCTGCTACGTGGAACCCACGGTCGAGGTGATAGCTCCGGGAATGCCGACGGTGATCTACGGAAAGATGACCAAGGACGCCGCGGACGAACTCGTGCAGAAACATCTTGTCGAGGGGAAACTCCTCGACAACCATATTTTCGACCGCCCCGCGGCCGACATCGTGAAGAAGTAGGACGGACAAAGCCATGGCGAAAAAAAACTTCATACTCGTCTGCGGCGGAACCGGCTGCGAATCCGCGAAGGGTGACGAGATCTATCGCAACCTCATCAAGGAAGCGGAGCTACAGGGCGTCAAGGACGATGTCCAGATCGTGAAAACTGGTTGTTTTGGATTCTGCGAGCAAGGCCCGATAGTAAAGGTCCTTCCCACGGATTCTTTCTACGTCCAGGTTAAGCCCGAGGACGCCAGGGAGATCATAGCCGAGCAGGTCATCAAGGGGCGGGAGGTCCAGCGGCTTCTCTACAAGAAGGATAAGAAGACTCAGGACAACGTGAAGGTCCAGGACATCGAGTTCTACCAGAAGCAATTCAGGATCGTTCTTCGCAACTGCGGCGTCATCAACCCCGAGAACATCGAGGAGTACATCGCCCGGGACGGTTACATGGCCCTGGAAAAGTGCCTTTTCGAACTGAAGCCCCAACAGATCATCGACATCATGAAGGCGTCGGGCCTGCGCGGCCGCGGCGGCGCGGGCTTCCCCACGGGCGTCAAGTGGGAAACCGCCGCCAAGGTGAAGAGCGACGTGAAATACATCGTCTGCAACGCAGACGAGGGCGATCCGGGCGCCTACATGGACCGCTCCACCATCGAAGGCGATCCCCATTCCATTCTCGAAGCCATGATGATAGCCGGAAGGGCCGTGGGCTCGAATAAGGGATATATCTACATCCGCGCCGAGTACCCCTTGGCCATCGAGCGGCTCAAGGTAGCCATCAAGCAGGCAAAGGACATGGGCTTGATGGGCGAGAAGATTCTGGGCTCTGATTTCTCCTTTGACGTGGAGATCCGCCTGGGCGCCGGCGCCTTCGTCTGCGGC
>CAYVOD010000046.1:14277-15779 GCA_964453055.1 uncultured Treponema sp.
CCCGGTCTCGTCCTGGCGGACGCCCCCGGCCCGGCGCGGCGCCTTCGTCTGCGGCGAGGAAACGGCGCTGCTCAAGTCCATCGAGGGCAACCGGGGCATGCCCATTCCCAAGCCTCCCTTCCCCGCGATAAAAGGGCTTTGGAACAAACCCACGATAATCAACAACGTGGAAACTTTGGCGAACATCCCGGTCATCATCACCAAGGGAGCCGAGTGGTTCGCCTCCATAGGCACCGAAAAGTCCAAGGGCACCAAGGTCTTCGCCCTCACCGGCAAGATCAACAACTCCGGCCTCATCGAAGTGCCCATGGGCACCACCCTTCGGGAGATCATCTTCGACATCGGCGGCGGCATCAGGGGCGGCAAGAAATTCAAGGGCGTCCAGACCGGCGGCCCCTCGGGCGGCATCATCGTCGAGAAGGACCTGGATACCCCCATTTCCTACGAGAGTCTCGTCGCCCTGGGTTCGATGATGGGCTCGGGCGGCATGATCGTCATGGACGAGGACGACTGCGTGGTGGACGTGTCCAAGTTCTACATGGAGTTCTGCGTGGACGAGTCCTGCGGAAAGTGCGCCCCCTGCCGGATCGGCACCAACCAGATGCAGGCGATTTTGAGCAAGATATCCAAGGGCAAGGGCGAGGAAGCCGACCTGGACAGGCTCGAGCGCATAGGCAAGGCCATGACCAAGGCATCGCTGTGCATGCTGGGCGGCTCGGCCGCCAACCCAACCATGGGAACCCTGCGGCATTTCCGCGACGAATATCTGGAGCACATCAGGGACCACAAGTGCCGGGCCGGGAAGTGCAAGGACCTGGTGGTCTACTCCATCGATCCGGAAAAATGCATCGGCTGCGGGCTTTGCGCGCGAAAGTGCCCCGTGCCCTGCATCACCGGGGAGAAAAAACTGCCCCACGTCATCGACGCGCTGCGCTGCATAAAGTGCGGCGAGTGCTTCAAGGCCTGTAAATTCGGCGCAGTGCTCGTGCGCTAAGGACCGGGAGAAACCACTATGATCAATTGCAAGATAAACGGAATACCAGTTCAGGTCGCCGAGGGAACCACGGTACTCGAGGCTGCTAAAAAAGCCCACGTCAAGATTCCCACCCTCTGCTACAACCCCGATCTCTCTCCCTGGGCGGCCTGCGGCATCTGCGTCGTCAAGGTCGAGGGCGGCAACAAGATGCTCAGATCCTGCTGCACTCCTGTGATGGAGGGACAGAGCTTCGTCACCAACGACGCCGAGCTGGTGGAAATCCGCAAGACCGTCATCGAGCTCATACTCTCCACCCATCCGGACGACTGCCTGTCCTGCCCCCGCAACCAGGATTGCGAACTCCAGACCCTGGCCCAGGAGTTCGGCATCAGGGAACAGAGCTTCCCCAAGCGGCTCAAGGATCTTCCCCTGGACGACACCACCGGCTCCATCATCCTCAATCCGGAGAAATGCGTGCGCTGCGGCCGCTGCGTCACCGTATGCCAGCAGATGCAGAACGTCTGGG
>CAYVOD010000047.1:0-15223 GCA_964453055.1 uncultured Treponema sp.
CCTACACCCGACCCGAAGCTTTTGCTATACTCGAAAAATGGCGGAATTCGTACACCTTCACAACCACAGCGACTACTCACTTCTGGACGGGGCCGCCCCGATCAAGGAACTGGCCGCGACAGCCAAAAGATACGGCATGCCCGGCCTGGCGATCACCGATCATGGCAATCTTTTCGGAGCCCTGAGTTTTTACAAAGCTTGCAAGGACGAGGGCATCAAGCCGATAATCGGCAGCGAATTCTATATGGCCGGAGGTTCCCGCAAGGAAAAATCCGGTACCGAGAACGGCAACAAGTATTGGCATTTCATTCTCCTGGCGGAAAACCAGGATGGCTACAGAAACCTGATGAAGCTCTCCTCCTTGTCCTATACCGAAGGCTTTTACTATAAGCCGAGAATAGACGAGGAACTGCTGAAGACCTATTCGAAGGGGCTTATCGCCTCCAGCGCCTGCCTCGCCGGAGAAATTCCTTCTCTTATCCTGGCGGGGAGGCGGGAGGCCGCCGAAGCCAAAGCCCTGGAGTATCGGGAACTCTTCGGCCCGGATCGCTTCTATCTCGAACTCCAGGATCACGGGCTGGAAGAGCAGAAGTTGGTGAACCGAGAGCTGGTCGCACTCTCGCGCCGCCACGGCATACCGCTCGTGGCCACCAACGACCTTCACTATATCAACAAGGAAGACGCGGTAGCCCAGGATATCCTGCTCTGCGTGGGCACCAACCGCAAGCGCAACGACCCCGGGCGGATGAGGTTTCCCAACGATCATTTCTACCTGAAAACCGCCGATGAAATGGCCGCTCTCTTCTCCGAAGTGCCCGAAGCCCTGTCTAACACCCTCAGGATCGCCGAAATGGCGAACCTGAATATCGATTTTCCCGGCCCTATGCTTCCGGACTACGAAATTCCGCCCGAATTCCCCTCGCCCGAGGAGTATCTCAGGCACCTGACCAGGGAGGGGCTCGAAAAACGTTACCCTAACGCCAGCGAAGAGATCCGCCAGAGAGCCGAGTTCGAGCTCTCGGTCATCATCTCCATGGGATTTACCGGCTACTTCCTCATCGTGTGGGATTTTATAGATTGGGCGAAGCGCCACGACATCCCGGTCGGCCCTGGCCGCGGCTCGGGCGCGGGCTCCATCGTCGCCTACAGCCTGAGGATCACCGATATCGATCCGCTCAAATACGATCTTCTATTCGAACGCTTCCTGAATCCCGAGCGAATATCAATGCCCGACTTCGACGTGGATTTCTGCTTCGAGCGGCGGGGCGAGGTAATCGAGTACGTCACTAAGAAATACGGCGATGACAGGGTAGGACAGATAATCACCTTCGGAACCCTCAAGGCCAAGGCCGTGGTCAAGGACGTCGCCCGTTCGCTGGATATTCCCTTCGAAGAAGCGAACAATATCGCCAAGCTCATCCCGGAAGATCCCAAGATGACCCTCGAGACCGCCTTCGAGATGGAAGCGCGGCTGCGGGACCTGGCCGAAAACGAGAAGTACAAGGACCTTTTCAAGATAGCCCTCAGGCTTGAAAACATGCACCGCCACAGTTCCCTGCACGCGGCCGGCATCGTCATCGGCAAGTCCCGGCTCATGGATTTCGTGCCTCTCTACAAGGATCCGAAGACGGGCGGCGTCTCCACCCAGTACACCATGGACTACCTGGAGAACTGCGGCCTGGTGAAGATGGACTTTTTAGGCTTGAAGACGCTTACCCTCATCAAGAATACCCTTGATCTCCTGAAAGCCAGGGGTATAGCGATAAGGGAAGAGGAAATCCCCGACAACGACGCCAAGACTTTCCGCATGCTCGGGGAGGGCAAAAGCACTTCCATTTTCCAATTCGAATCATCGGGCATGCAGAATATCCTGAAGCGGGCCAAGCCCGCCTCCATCGAGGACCTCATCGCCTTGAACGCCCTGTACCGTCCTGGACCGATGGATTTCATCGATAAGTTCATCGATTCTAAAAACGGGAAAATCCCCATCAGCTACCCCCATCCTTCGCTCGAAAAGTACCTGAAAGGCACCTACGGGGTCATCGTCTACCAGGAGCAGGTAATGCAGGTGGCCAGGGAAGTGGCGGGCTACTCCCTGGGGCGCGCCGACCTCTTGCGGCGAGCGATGGGCAAGAAGAAGCCTGAGATCCTGGCCAAGGAGAGGGCGCCCTTTATAGAAGGCGCTGTCTCCAGGGGCTACAGCGCGGCCCAGGCCGAGGAGATTTTCGACATTCTGACACCGTTTGCCGGCTATGGATTCAATAAGTCCCACGCGGCGGCGTACTCTGTCGTCGCCTACCGGACGGCTTTTCTCAAAGCCAATCACCCGGCCGAATTCATGGCGGCCAACCTGACCAACGAAATCAACAATACGGACAAGCTGACCCAGTATATCGGCGAGGCCAGAGCCATGGGGCTCGCGATCCGTCCCCCGGACATCAACTACTCCCAAGCCAAATTCAGCGTCGAAGCCAACGATATCGTTTACGGGCTTTTGGGCATCAAGGGCGTGGGGGAGGGCGTCGCCGAGGCGATCGTCGAAGAAAGAAAAAACGGCCCTTTTTCCGGCTTTGTCGACTTTCTCGCCCGAATGTCGGGGGCGGGCCTCAACAAGAAAATTCTCGAGTCCCTCATCCATGCTGGATGCTTCGATTCTCTAGCCTGCAGGCGAAAGGAGTTGATGTTCAACCTCGAGCGGGCTATCGACTGGGTTAACGCGAAGCTCGAGCATGAATCGTCCCGGCAGCAGAGCCTCTTCGACACCGATGACGAATCCGTCTTTCCCCCGCTGGTAATGGAACCCAGTGAGGAGTACAGCCGCCAGGAGATGCTTGATTTCGAGAAAAGCCTTTTGGGTTTCTACTTCACCGGGCACCCGATGGACGATTTCAAGACCCTGTGGGAGCGCTCCTCGACCCTCGATCTAAGCCATCCCGAGCGGGCGAGCCAGGACAGGGAATACGTTTTGGTGGCCATGCTGACCGAGTTCAGGGAAGTCATGACCAAGGCTGGCAAAAGGATGGCCTTCGGCCTGCTGGAAGATTATGCGGGTAGCATCGAGATTGTTCTATTTCCGGACACCTTGGAGCAACTGCGGGAGCGACTTTCCGTGGATAGGGTGTATTGCCTCAAAGGTAGTTACGATGTGTCCAGGGGAAAGCCCTGCCTTCAGGTAAAGGAATTGCTCGATCCTTCGAGCCTGAGAGAGAAAAGTTATCGGGAGCTGCATATCCGCATGGAATCGCCCGCCGAGGCTGGAACCTATGAAGAGCAGAACCTTACTACGCTTCGGGACCTTATCTATTCGCTTCACGGACAGTGTTCTCTCTATTTCCATATTCCGCTCCAGGGGGGAAGAAAAGAAGCCCTGCTGAGGGCGGGGGCGCATATCGCTTGTTCGGCCCTGGATCGGGATCTTGAAAACCTGAGGGCTCACCCGTTGGTGAGCGATGTCTGGAGGGATTAATAAGGGGAGTGGGATGGAAATAAAAATTATCGGTACCGGGGGCTTTTCCAACGACGGAAGCTTTAATAATTGTTTCGCGATCGACCGTCATATCCTCGCGGAAACCCCGCCTGACATTCTTCAATCCCTTCGGGCGTCCTCTATTCGTCTGGATGAAATCGACACGATCATCATAAGCCATTTTCACGGAGACCATTGCTTCGGGCTCCCCTTCCTGCTTTTCAATTTGTACATCCAGAAAAATCCGAAGAGACCGGCTGCGGCCCCTTTGCGCATCTTCGCCCCGCCTGGGCTCAGGGAATGGATGAGAAGGCTCCTCGGGCTGGCGATTTCTCCCGAGCATCCCTATATCGAATGGGCGCTCTCAAGCTTGGAAATAACGGAAATCGAGGAAGGCCGGCCCTACACGCTGCCGGACGGGCTCTGGCTGGAATTCAGCCGAAGCTACCACTCGCCAGAAACATTTTCGATCCTTGCAGGCAAGGCCGGAGAGGAAGGGCCGGCGTTCATCGCGACCTCAGATACGCGCTGGGGTCCGGCGATCGATGTCCTGGCCGGTAAGGGCGCCAAATTGATGCTCTGCGACAGCGGAGGGACTAAACCGGGCGATGTGCATATGAGTCCGGACGAGATCCGGGAGCATATACTTCCCAAACTTGCTGGTACATCGCGTCTTCTTGCCACTCACTACGCGGGCCCGCGGGCTTCGGAAGGTCGTCTGGTATACGCCAAGCCTGGCGATCTGTTCCTGGTTTAGACCCTGATCGATGTTATAGTGAGCGACCGGCGCCGCTTAAAAGCCAAGCGCTGAAATCTTCCCACCGGCGAAAAGAAAAGTCCGCCTTTGAACCTCTGCCTGAACCGAAAAGCGCGGTTTTCATTCCGACGGACCGCGCTCCTCGAATGTCATAGGCTTCTTTGTTTCCTACGTAGAGTATCGAAGATGGGGACATGTCGAGGGCAGCGGCGAGGGCTAAAAAAGGCCGCTGGTCCGGCTTGAGGGCTCCGGAAGCCTCGGAACAGACGCTGCAGGCGAAGAAGCCCTCCAAGCCCAAAAAGCCTAGCTTCCGGTCTGGGGGAAGGTCCGAGAGTAGCCCGAGCTTGAGCCCGGCGGAGCTAAGGGTTTCGAGACAGGGAATAAGGTCGGGATAGGGACTCAGCGTGCGAAAGGATGCTTCGACTTTTCCGTATATGATAGTATCGATTATCGATTTTACATCATCGATCGGGGATGAAAGCAAATCGGCGACGATCTTAGCCTGAGTCTGTCTGAAGGCGGCAAGATTTTCCACAGGGCCAGTTACGTACCGGATTCTTAAATCGGGGTCCCTTAGAATTTTTCTAGCCTTGGAAAAGGCCTGGAGAAATTTGCCGTAACGGAAAACCAGGCCAGCGGAGACGCCGTACATTTTCCAGCCAGGATATAGAGTGCCGTCGAGGTCGAAGCCCAAGGCTTGTATTGACATACTTGTATATAGCCTGAAGGGGCGCCCTTGTCCAGCGAAAGCGCCCCTTCGTTTATTCGAAGCAAATTGAATCCGTTGGGTAAGCCTAGACTATCCTCGCCTTGTACTGCGTATGGAGCAACTCATGGGAGAGATGCCCCGCCGGATGACCGAGGAACTCCTTGTAAAGGGCGCTAACCTCGGCGTTCTGGTGGGACTTCCGTTCGGGCAGGCGCAGGTCCTCCATGTAGAGCGATCTGTTGCGCGCCAGTTTTTTCTCCATGTCCGGCAGTACGGGCTGGCCGCCGCCGCCTACGCAGCCCCCTGGACAGGCCATGACTTCGATAAAATGATAGTCGCTCCTGCCTGCCGCGATATCGTCCAGGAGAGCCCGGGCGTTTTTAAGCCCATGGGCTACAGCCACCTTGACCTTCATGCCAGCCACCGGCACCTCGGCCGTCTTGATGCCCTGCAGCCCCCGGACAGGGAGGAAATCGGTCTGGGGGAGGGCCTTGCCCTCGAGAATCTCGTAGACCGTACGCAAGGCCGCCTCCATGACTCCGCCTGTGTTGCCGAAAATCGTCGCCGCCCCAGTGGATTCCCCTAGGCTGCTATCAAAATTTTCCTCCGGCAAGCTCGCCATATCGATAGCCGACTGCCGGATCATGCGGGCGAGCTCCCTGGTGGTGATAGCCCAATCCACATCCCTGTAACGCTCCTTGCCGGGCTTCGTTCCATCCGTAACCGCTTTCTCTTTCCACCAGCGATAGGCGGAATCCATTTCCGGCCTGCTGGCCTCGCCCTTCTTCGCCGTGCAGGGCATTACGGACACGACCCGCATCATGGCCGGATCTATGCCTGCCTTCTGCGCGTAAAAGGTCTTCGCCACGGCCCCGAACATCTGCTGCGGGCTTTTGCAGCTCGACAGGTGGCCAAGCAGTTCAGGGTAGAAAGTCTCGATAAAATTTATCCATCCCGGCGAGCAGGATGTGATCATCGGCAAGGTCCCGCCGTTCTGGACTCGCTGGATGAACTCAGTTCCCTCCTCCATGATGGTGAGGTCGGCGGTGAATTGGGTATCGAAAACCTTGGCGAATCCCAGCCTGCGGAGCGCCGCGACCATCTTGCCGGTCACCAGGCTGCCTGGAGGCATTCCGAGAGCCTCCCCGAGGGAGGCCCGTATCGCTGGGGCGGTCTGGATGATCATCGTCAGCCTCGGATCGGCCAAAGCGGACATTATCTCGGAGGACTGGTCCCTTTCGGTTATGGCCGCCGTCGGGCAGACCACCGAGCACTGGCCGCACTGTATGCAAGGGCTGTTCGCCAAGCCCTTGTCCATGAAGCTGCTGACCCTAGTCCTGGCTCCGCGCCCGGCAAAGGCTATGGCGTGGACGCTTTGGGTCTCGGCGCACACGGCCACGCAGCGGCCGCAGAGAATGCACTTCGAGTCGTCCCTTACCAAGCCTTCGGTGCTTGTATCCGGAGGTGAGAATTTTTTAAGCTTCGGGAAACGGGAGGCTTTCAGACCTAGCGTTTCCGCCATAATCCTCAGTTCGCAGCTCCCTGAACGAATGCATGAAAGACAATCGGCTGGATGGTTGGCCAGCAGGAGCTCCACGGCCGTCCTGCGGGCGGCCATCACCCTCGGGCTGGCCGTCCTGATCTTCATGCCCTCCGCGGGTTTTTGAACGCAGGAACGCACGAGCGCCTTTGCCCCTTCCACCTCCACCACGCAGACGCCGCAGGACGCGTTGGCGGAAATATCCTTCATGAAGCAGAGCGAAGGAATCTTAGCCCCAGCATTCGCGCAGGCTTCGATGAGATTCATCTCGGGGTCGACCTCGATCTTTTTGCCGTCCACGCTTATTGAAATCAGTTTTCGTTCCATGGATTCCCCCTTATTCCTGGACCGGGGCGCTGTAGGTTTCGCGCTTGCGGTCCCTGACATCGCAGCGCAAGCAGCGATCCGCCTCGATTCTGGCCTGTTCTCCCGTGTATCCCAGGGAAATTTCCATGAAGTTGCTCTTGCGCGCGTCCACGGGTATGAATGTCGCTCGTATCATCTTGGCCTTGGTCAGCTTCGTCGGCACTTCCATCTTGTACTCGAAATGCTTGAAAAGCTTGAAGAAGCGCTTTTGGCCGCTCAATGCTTCGTCCAGCACTTCCGAAACGACCCTCGCCTGGCCCATGGCCTCGGCAGCCGTGGCCGGCCCCATTACCGCGTCGCCGCAGGCGAAGAATTTGTTGTTCGCCGATCTTAGAGAATAAGGATCCACCTTGAGCCGCCCATCCTTTTCCATCGGTATATCCAAGCCGTCCAATCCCGGAATCCTGACCTTTTCGCCAATGGCGACGATGATCGAATCGCAGGGGATCTCGTAGAACTCGTTGGTCGGCATAGGCGTAGGCCTACCTGAACTATCCACGGGACCGGCCTTCATGCGCTGCACCTTGAGCGCCCGCAGCTTTTGGGACGATCCTTCGGATTTTCCGAGCACTTCTATGGGCTGGGTCATGCAGAGCAGCGAGATGCCTTCGTTCAAGGCTCCGTTGAGCTCTTCGACATTGGCGGGCATATCGGAACGAGCTCTCCGGTAGACCAGGGTAACGGTAGCTCCCAACCTAAGCGCCGAGCGTGCGGCGTCGATGGCCGAGTTGCCGCCGCCGACCACCACAACCTCGCTGCCTAGCTTCAGCTTTTGGTTCTCGCTGATTTTTTTGAGGAACTCACTCGCGCCAAAGACTCCCTTCATGTCCTCGCCCGGAATTCCCAAGGCCATCTCATAAGCGGCGCCTACCGAGACGATAACCGCGTCGGACGCGTCCAGAAGCCGCTGCCACTGATCCTTGGTTTCCATTCTCGTGTTGAATATGAACCGGGCGCCCAATTTTTGAATGAAGTTTATTTCCTTCTTCAATACATCCTTGGGCAGGCGATAAGCGGGGATGCCCCAGCGAAGGATTCCGCCGGCTTCCTGCTCGGCATCGTAAACCGTGACTTCGTGGCCGAGCCTGCTGAGCCAGAAGGCCGCGGAAAGGCCCGCCGGCCCCGCTCCGACGATGGATATCTTCTTGCCGCTGGGGGGAAGTTTTTCTTTGATGAGCTTGTTGTAGATGGATTTTTCCCTTCCCATCTTATACATGGTATCGGCCAGGTAGCGGTGGATTTCGCCCTGGGACACCGACTCGTCCAGCATGTCCCTGCGGCAGCGCATCCGGCAGTGGAAATGGCAGATCCTGCCCAAGGCGCCGGGCAGGGGGTTTTCCCTCAGCGTCAGCTCGAAGGCGTCCTCGATTCTGTTTTCCTTGAGCAGCTGGAGGTAACCCGGAATGTTCATGTGCAAGGGGCAGGATGATTCGCAGAGGGCGACGTAAAGGTTTTCGCATATGCCCGCCGGGCAGCGCTTGGCCTTTATGTGCTGGATATACTCGTCCTTGAAATATTTCAGGGTGGTGAGCACGGGGTTGGCCGCGGTCTGCCCGAGGCCGCAGAGCGCCGAATCCTTTACCGCCAGGGCCAGGGATTCCAGGGTTTTCAGGTCCTGCTCACTCGCCTCCCCGTTGGATACTCCCTGGAGGATATTGAGCATCTGGGAGGTGCCTTCGCGGCAAGGGGTGCACTTGCCGCAGGATTCGTTGGCCGTGAAGCTGATGAAGTACCGCGCCACGTCCACCATGCAGTTGTCCTGGTCCATGACGACCATGCCGCCCGAGCCCATGATGGCCCCCAGCTCGGTCAGGTGCTCGTAATCGATGGGCGTCTTGAAAAGCGAGGCGGGAATGCAGCCTCCCGAGGGGCCGCCGGACTGCAGTCCCTTGATCTTTTTCTTCGGCCCCATGCCCTCGCATATTCCGTACACGGCGCTCTCGAGAGTGGAACCCATCGGAAGCTCCACGAGCCCCGTGTTCCTGACCTTCCCTACGAAGGAGAAGACCTTGGTACCTCTGCTGTTCGCCGTTCCGAAGGTTGAGAAGAACTCTCCCCCCCTGGCGATTATGAGAGGAACGTTGCACCAGGTCTCCACATTGCTGATCGTCGTCGGTCTGCCGTAAAGACCCTGCTGGGCGGGGAAGGGCGGGCGCGGCGAAGGCCTGCCCGCCTTTCCTTCAATGGAAGCGATCAAGGCCGTTTCCTCGCCGCAGACAAAGGCTCCGGCGCCTGTGACTATCTCGATATCGAAACTGAATTTGCTGCCCAGGATGTTCTTGCCCAGAAGCCCGACGTTTCTAGCCTGCTCGAGGGCCTTGGTAAAACGTTCAACCGCCAGGGGGTATTCTGCTCTCACGTAGACGATGCCCTTGGTCGCTCCCATGGCATAGGCGCCGATGATGATCCCTTCCAGAAGCATGTGCGGATCGGATTCGATTTCGTTCCGGTTCATGTAAGCGCCGGGATCGCCCTCATCAGCGTTACAGACAACGTATGCCTCGCCGGGCTTGGCAAGGACGTTGTCCCGCATGATCCTCCACTTTTTCCAGGAGGGGAATCCCGCGCCGCCGCGGCCCCTGAGCCCAGACTTTTTCAGTTCTTCGATTATCGAGTCGGGGGTCATGGTGCTGAGGGCTTTGAGAAGGCCGAAGTAACCTCCGATGCCGACGTATTCCTCTATCCGCTCGGGATCGATAAGCCCGCAATCCCTCAATACCAGCTTTTCCTGCCCTTTGAAAAAGGCCAGATCCTTCCAGGTCGGCAAGAAGGGATACGCCTCGCCGAATTTGATGGCATGGGTCCTGAAATCCCACGCTTCGATCTTCGCCTCCGCCAGCTTGGCGAGCTTGTCGAAAGCTTCGTCATCGGCCAAGCCCCGCAGCAGGGTTTGGGCCTTTGCCGCCTTTACCTCGGAAAACATGAGCACGGGTTTTCCCGGGCGATAGGCCATGACCATGGGCTCCGCGGCGCAGAAGCCAAAACAGCCTACCTGTCGAACACGCAGGTCGAGGTGCTCGGCCTGCGCCCTATCTTGCAAGGCTTGGAAGACATCGTCCGCTCCGTTGCCTATGCCGCAGGTTCCCAGCCCTACCGAGATCCATGGTTTTTGATTGGATAAATGGGATAAGCCTTCCTTCCTGAGGGTCCCGAGATCGGTTTGGGCTTTCATTGGGCTCCTCCCTTTTTCATTTTTTCGAGGAGAGTGACGAGTTTTCCAATGGTCATGCGAGATTTTACGACTCCGTCTATCATGACTACCGGCGCCAAGGCGCATTGTCCGAAACATGCCACCGTTCGTATGGAGGCGAATCCGTCGAGGCTCGTGGCAGAGTTTTCCTCTTCCTCCTTGAATTCCTGGATACTCATCCTCGCAAGAGCTTCGTTGAGAAGAGCGAGAGACCCTCTGGTATGGCAGGCAGTGCCTCTGCAGACGACGATCGAATGTTTGCCCTGGGGTTTCAAATTGAAAAACGAGTAGAACGTCGCCATGGAATATATCTGGGATAGGGGCAATTCCATCAGTGCCGCTATGCTTCTCATGGAGGATTCGGAGAGATAGTGCTTGGGATCTTCCTCCTGCACGTGTTCCAGTACCTTGAGCAGCGCTCCCGATGTCCCTCTATGCTTCTGGATTATCGCTTCGATGCCGGGACTTGATTGCTTCGAAAGGGTCGCAGGCATACGGCCTCCTTGTCCTCTTTGGAACCGAAGCTGAAGGCGGGCTGGAATAACAATGGTTCCGGATTCTCGATTAAGTATGCACCCATTTTTGAGGTTGTCAAGAAATTATTATCGATAAAATGAGATAAATATAAAAATATATTTATCAGTCTATTAAATGTTGTTTAAATCGATATAATTATACTTATTAATAGAAAGCAAATTTTATTGCCTTTTTCATTTTTTCAAGGGATACTGTAACCATGGATCGAATCGAAGGGCAGGGAGTATCCGCGCGCAAGGAACCTGGCTTCCCCTGTCTGTGGCCGTCGAAATTTTCCAATTCCAAGGTGGAGCTTCTCGCCAAGCGGCTTAAAAAGATATTTGAATCGCTTCCCCACCTCGGTTATCTAGGGCCTGGAGAGCTTCATGACTACGCTTACTACGAGCAGCTCATCGTCCAGGCTTTGTTCGATATCGATACGAAGGCTTCAAGGGGGCAGATCGTACCCTTGGATACCAAGGATTACCCCAAAATAGTGAGATATCCAGGCGGAGTGGCCAGGGTGGCGCTCTACATCGGCTCCTTCGATCCGTTCCAGCTCACCCATCTCACCATCGCGCTGAGACTTCTCGCCTCGAGCAGCAATAGGTCCGATATTCTAATCGCCGTGCCCGAGGGCGCGCAAAACCAGGACAAGCCTCGAAAAACCGATTATTCCTTCCGCTATCAAATAGCGAAGATGCAGCTGGCCGGCCTCTTCGAACCCTTCATTCTTCCTTTAGACATAGGGGCTAACGCCGACACCATCGAAATCGTGCGGCGCTTCGTCGCGATGCATACGGGCATGAAACTGGAGCTTACCCACCTCATCGGCTCGGACGTCCTTCCTATCGCCACCGATTTCTTGGAGGAGGACCTAAGGGTCTGGAGGCGGCAGGCTTCCTTGTCCGGGGTGGAGTTCAGCCACTCGATTCACGTGGCGCGAAGATCCCCGCGCGGAAGCTTTGTTCCTTACCTGCAAAGGATACGGAAAATGGGCGTTCCCGTGACTATCGAAAAACGAGTGGTCGGAACTCCTTCGAGCACGGATTTCAGGGAAAACAGGGCGATTACCCTTGTTCTCCCCACCGAAAGCATCAGGGACAAGCTCGAAATTCTTTTCAGGTATAATATGAACCAGCCCTGGTCGGGTTCCTGAACCGGCTCGCCGGAGACCTTTCAAGGATCTGCGCGAGCTCGAGGATTGGAAAAAGGGACTAAATAGTATAGGCTCGACATTCGCTATCATATCGGAAGCATTGGAGAACGATACGCATGAAAATGGTATTTCTCGGCCCCCCGGGGGCCGGCAAGGGCACGCTGGCGGCGTTGGCCTCGGTACGGCTGGGACTCCCCCACATTTCCACCGGGGATCTATTCAGGGCAGCCATTAAGGAAGGCTCTGAATTAGGCAAAAAAGTGAAGGGGATACTGGACGAAGGCAAGCTCGTGCCCGACGGGCTTACCATAGCCCTGGTGGAGGAGCGTTTGTCCAAGAGCGACGCCCGGCGAGGTTGGATACTCGACGGATTTCCGCGCACCATAGGGCAGGCGGAGGCCCTTGCGGGCATTTCCGATCCCGAATGGGTGGTCAATTTCGACGTGGATGATTCCGTTATACTCAAGCGGCTCACCGGGCGCCGCATTTGCTCGGGCTGCGGAAAAATCTATCACGTAGAATCAATGCCCCCCTCCGCGGAAGGTGTCTGCGATGCCTGCGGCGCGAAATTATACACAAGGCCCGACGATAGCCGGGAATCCATCAGCACCCGATTGGCGGCGTACAGAAGTCAAACCGCCCCCCTCATCGAATGGTACGGAGGTAGGGGCAGGCTTGTGACTATCGATGGCACCGGCGCTCCCGAAGCGGTCTACGAGCGTTTCATGGAGGCCGTCAAGGCCTGAAAGCAGTGAAATCCCACTCGACCCTTCCCTTGGTCCTGTTTTTTTTCCTCGCGGCGCACTCTTTCATGGCCGCGCAGGAACCGACGGGCGGGGAAAAGACGAAAGATGCGGGCACCGGAATTCGATCCGGGACGTGGAGCGGGACGCTGGCGATCAGGCAAGAAACCGACAGCCAGGGAGTCCCGCGCGGCGGCGAGAAAAGCGGCCCTCCCGGAAGCTCCCCGGGCGAAAGCGCATCGCTCCAGGCCCCGATCAACCTCAGGCTGCTTCGCCAAGGCCTGGGCGCGCTGCTGGATATACCTGAGCAATCGATGTTCGGTTATCCCCTGGACGAGGTTTCTTGGACTGAATCGCGGCTGAGTTTCTCCTTCGGAGCCTTAGGCCCGGGTGAAGACCTCCTCTTCGAAGGCATCTATGCTCCTTCCCTGAACGCTGTCATCGGGACGGCGCGATCAAAATCCTGGAAAGGAAGCTTCAGGCTCGAGCCGGCGAAAGAGAGGCTTATCCCGGGGGAGGGCAAAATCGATGTACAAGCAAAGGACATCTATCTTCCAGGCACCCTCCTCATTCCCGATTCGGCCTCGACGGCTCCCAGCCTCGTAATACTTTTATCCGGCTCGGGCACCAGCGATAGGGACGGGAACAATTTCAGCGTACCAGGGCGCTCGGACAGCCTCGCCCTTCTGGCTCAGGCGCTGGCTTCGCGTTCGATAGCCAGCTTCCGATACGACAAGCGAGGATCCGGGGAAGCCTATACGAAAGCCCGGGCGGGGTTGAGCGTCGGCCTGGACCAGCATATCGAGGACGCCACGCGGATAATCGCCGGCTTCATCGAGTCCGGGCGCTTTTCCCGGATTATCGTCGCGGGCATGAACGAGGGAGCGTGGATCGGCGCGGCGGCGCTCAATCGGCTCGCCGATGAAGGCCTTTTCGCTGACGGATTGGCGGCCATGGCTGTATCGGGGGAGCGGCCTCTGGATCTTCTGAATGCTTCCCTGGAGGGCCTCGACCAAGGGCTGCGGAAAGAGGCCGAGACTATTACCGAGGCAATCCTTTCGGGCCGCGGCTTCCCTCAGCCTTCTGGCCAGCTGGCGGATTTTTTCGCGGCCCAGAGGCTTCCCTGGCTGAAATCATGGCTAGCCTTCGATCCGGCTAGGGAGCTTTCCGGAGTCGAGGCGGCCGTTCTGCTGATCTATGGGGAAAAAGACATGCAGGTATCGAAAGCGGCCTTTGAGAAACTTCTCGACGCCAGGCCCCAGGCAGCCGCGAGAATCATTCCCTCGATGAACTATGCCTTGAAACAGGTCCGCACCGAGGCCGAAAACTTCGATTCCTTCACCAATCCCGATTACCCGGTGCCGGAAGCCCTGGCTGAATTGCTGGCCGCCTTCGCCCGAGCCCGTCCGGCTCCCTCAAGCTCCTACAGCTACCTCAGGGACTAAGGTCCGGCCGTGGCCCCGGCGATCAAGATATCTCTGATCTCCCGGCCGCTCAGGCGGATTCCGCGCACCACATACACAGCTCCCTCGAGGGCTAGGGGGAGGGCCGCGATATCGCCGCGGTTCCCGAAAATGCGTGCGGCTGCCGCTGCCCAAAGAAAACGCACCACCGGCCTGTAAGCCCTTGCCGTAGCCTCGTCCTTGACCGCTACCCGGAGTTCCACAGCATAATTTCTAGAATCCTCGGCCGCTGCGCTCATTCCCGAAGAGGCCGCTTGGGCGGTCGCGATGCCCGGGCTTTCGAGCTTTCCGGAGAACGATACGGTCTCTAGGGGAATCGCCGATGCCTCGAGGGGAAGCGTTCCGGCGAAAAGAATTCTCGGCTCGTTGACGCTGATGAAAATATCGGAAGACGCCGATGCCTTCAGCTGGTCCGGATAGGCCTTGGCAGGTTCTAACCCGGGGGGTGGGTTCGCCTCTGTGGTCAAATGTATCCATCCGGCCTGCGGCGAGCGCAGATACATGGGATACTGGGCCGATTTATAGCCCCCATCGTCCAGGCGGCGCCAGTTGCCTTCCATGGTCAGGGCAAGCCTGAGCGATATGGGCGAAAATTGGCCCAAGAAGATGGCTTCGGCCTTAGGCTGATCGGTGCCTATCCCCCTGATCCCGGCGCCGAAAGAATTGGTTTTGCCCAAGAATTCCTTGATGAAAGAGGCGTCGATGCCGGAGCCGGAGGATGCCGGAGCCTGGTCGCCGGGCTTCCCGCTTGATAGCAAGGATACGAGAAAATCCGACAGTTCTTTGTCGTCCATGCCCTTGGTGATGTCCCTCAATGTCTGGCCGGATAGACGGGCGTAGATCTGGGGAGAGTATTCCAGATACCCAGAAGGCTCGCTCGATGAAACCTCCTCGGGGATGAGGGCGCAGCCCCCAATCAGCGCCAGCGCGGACAAAGCGACGAAAAAGATGAGCAAGCTTCGCTGCCCGCCATTCAATGCTTTCATGCGATACCTCGTCGTTCGAATACCACGCTGCAGTATTCCAGGTGGGTTTTGGCGGCCAGGTTCCAGGCCGCGAAATCGGAGTCTTTATACGAAGTCCGGGCTATGCTTCCTCTAGTCGAGCCAAGGGCCGAAGAAGCCTTGGCGGCTGCGTGCCTGATCCAGGAGAGCCGATCGTAGCCAAGATTTTCCGGGGCTGGATCCTTCGCGAAAATGCTTTTCTCCTTTGGGCCTAGGCTGCGTATCCAAGCTTCCGGTTCATAGGGCGGAACATCGAAATCGATGATATATTCAGATGCCCTGGCTAGGCTGTCTTCCGCCGCGATTCCGC
>CAYVOD010000048.1:0-15021 GCA_964453055.1 uncultured Treponema sp.
TTCGATGAGCAGGCATATCGCAAGGAATGTGATGGGCGGAAGGATGTATTTGATCCGGCTGATTCCCCTGGCGCTCAAGACCCCCTTAATGCGATTCCTGTATGGATATTACGGCGCGAATAAGATTTCGGGAGTCTTGTCGAACCTTGGACAAATCGAATTGCCGCCGACTATTTCAGCCAAGGTGCGGAGGATAGATTTTATCCTCGGTCCGAGCATGTCAAGTAAGGTGCACGCATCTTGCCTGAGCTGGGGAGGGGAACTATTCATAAATTTTGGTAGCCTGATAGTCTCTAGCGAAACGGAGCGGCTTTTTTTCAGCCGTCTCCGAAGACTAGGGCTGCCGGTCCACGTTGAAAGCAATTTGGACGAGGAGTGAACCATGTCATATTGCCCCGACTGCGGCGTCGAGATTGGCCATGCAAAGCGCTGCCCCCTCTGCGGCGCCGAGAATATCCGAGCTTCGCGGGCCGAAGGCTCAAGCCTTCCGCAAAATTCCGGCGCCGAATGCGGCGAGCGGGAAGACAGACCGGCGAGATCCGATAACGAAGATGATCTAACAAAGGCGGAAAAGCAGAAAGTAGCGTGGGAAATCCTCTCCGTAGCCCTAGCCCTGACCTCGGCCACGGTCATCGTCATCAATCTTCTGGTGGCCAAGCGGATTTCCTGGTCCCTCTACCCGCTGGTGTCCATTATTTTCATATGGGCCTGGTCTACCGCTTTTCTCATTCTTGGCAGAAAACCTAGGCTCCAGATCCTGCTCATCGCGGCCGCGCCGCCGATCTTCCTGCTTGCCCTCGGTTTCATCATCGGCAGGGACGCCTGGGCCTGGCGCCTGGCCTTGCCGATCTGCGTTCTCGCGGAATGCATCGCCGCCATCATCAGCCTCCTCGCCAGCAAAGCCCGTCGCAAGGGACTCAATATCCTGGCCTACGTCTTTGCCGGCTGCGCCCTGCTTTGCATAGGCATCGAGCTCTTCATCGACAGCTTTCTGGGAAAGCCAATGCGTCCGGGCTGGTCCGTCGTGACCGCCTTGGCTTTGCTGCCCATCGCCGTTTTTCTTCTCTACATACACCACCGGGTGGCGAAGAGCACCAATTTGCGCCGGCTTTTCAAGTTATGACCACAGGGCAGGCCCTGCCCAACCCCGCCTGACGCCTGCCCAGCCTCGGCTGGCTCCACCCGATCCTGCCCAGCCCCACCTCTTCCTGCCTGGCCCTTCCGAGAATCAGGGCTCGGCCGCTTTCCGTCCCTTGACATTTTTTGCAGTTTAATGTAGATTTTTCCAACACGACGCAGGGTAGAGCAGTTGGCAGCTCGTCGGGCTCATAACCCGGAGGTCGCAGGTTCGAGTCCTGCCCCTGCTATAGTAGAAAAGGCTTCCTTCGGGAAGCCTTTTTTTATGTTCATCGAGACTTGCGGCAGGGGGGCTTCTTATGGGCAAAATCTTCATCGTCGCGCTAGTACTTCTTTTGCTTGTCCTGATCCTCGTCACCGGATTCGCTATTAAACCGGCGCCCTTCAAGCCGAGGGACCTGGAATCGCTTAGCGCGGAAACGATGCCTCTTCCGCCGGGCTTGCCGGCTCCTGTGGCGCGCTACTATAAAACCTTCTCAGGCGAAGTCTTTCCCAAGATAGACACGGTAGTCCTTTACGGAAGGGGAAAAATGAAGCCCTTCGGGATTTGGATGCCCTCGCGATTCGTTTTCATCCACGAGGCAGGCAGGAATTACCGTCATTACATCGAGGCAACCTGGTTCGGCATTCCGATTTTCAAGGTAAACGAAGGCATACTGGACGGGAAGAGTTTTTTCGAGGCGCCCGTTGGCAGCCTCCATGACGATCCCAACACCAACCAAGGCGCCAACCTCGCGCTTTGGGCGGAAGCCGGCTGGTTTCCTTCGCTCTGGCTGAGCGATCCGAGGGTCGAATGGAAGACCCTGGACGATAACGCCGCCCTGCTCGTGGTTCCCTACGGAGAGGGAAGGGAAACCTTCGTCGTCCGCTTCGACCCCGAGACGGCGAAGGTGGATTTTCTCGAATCCATGCGCTACCGGGAGGCCGGTGAGGGCAAGAAAAAGATTTTGTGGGTCACCCGGAACGAGAATACTCCCCAAGGAGATTCTTCGATCGTGGCCACGGGGTCGGCCATGTGGCTGGACCAGGGGAGTCCATGGGCGTATTTTTCGGTGGAGAAAGCCATCTATAACGCCGACGTCCGCCAGTACATCAGGGCAAGGGGAGAATAGAGAGTTATCATCGGCTCGCCGAGGCTGAGCGGGTTGCCGAGGCTGCTGAGGCTGTTGAGGCTGGCGCGCCGGTCTTTCCTTTACCAGAGCCATGGAAAAAGATGCGAGCCTCGGCGATAATCCCATTCCAGGAGGCGGCGCATGCTCAGGCGGAACGAAGGTTTCTGTCTCGTCCTCGCGGGAGGAGGCTCCAAAGGGATCTATCATCTAGGTGTGTGGAAGGCTTTGCTCGAGATAGGCATCAAGGTGGACGCCTTCGTGGGGACTTCGATCGGCGCCGTGGTGGCCGGGCTTCTCGCCCAAGACCTGGAGGAAAGCTACGAGTCCTTCGCGGACTCGATCAGCCTCGACTCAATCGTAGCGTTGCCCGGAGGCTTCATAGAGGAGGGACGGCTCTCGGTGGGCCGCGAAGCCATCCAGGACGCGCCCGAGCTCTTTCGCTCCCTCATAGCCCATCAGGGCCTCGACACCAGCCCCTTGCGCAGCCTCCTCGAAGCCCATATCGACGAATCGAAAATCCGGGCATCGGGCAAGGACCTGGGCATAGTAACCGTCGATCTGTCCAGCCTCAAGCCCAGGCAGCTGTTCCTGGAAGACATGGAAGAGGGCAAGGTCCTGGACTATCTCATGGCCAGCGCCGCCTTTCCGGGCTTCAAGGCGCCGGTGATCGAGGGCAAGAAATATATGGACGGAGGGGTGTTCGAGAACATACCTTACGAAATGGCCCGAAGGCGGGGCTATCGTCGGCTCATCGTCTCGGATATCGGTGGCCTGGGCAGAAATCGAAAGGTCGAGACCGAGGGCAGTCTCACCGCTTATATAAAAAACTCCATCAACATGGGCTGGATTTTCGACTTCGACCGGGATTTCCTGAAGGACTTCAGGCGCTTAGGTTACCTCGATACTCTGCGGAGCTTCGGTCGCCTCGCGGGATACTTCTATTTCATCAAGCCCGGTAAAATCCCCGCGCTTTCCCTCTCTCCGCCTCCGAAAACCATGGGCTTTCCTAAGGAGATGGAGCATGAAAAAAACTTGTTGCACAAGTATCTGGAGTGCGCGGCTTTAATGCTCGAGATCCCCCGGATCGAGCTTTACGATTATCAATCTCTCTTCGACGCGATCGACGACAAGCTCGTCGAAGAGGAAAGAAAAATCGAAAGTCTCGTGAAGTCCGGGGAAGATCGGATCAAGGCCACGGTCAGCATTCTTAGGGAATCGGTAAAGACTGGCGTCTTCAAGGAAAGCCCTTACTACAATTATAGAATGATCGAGGAAATCCTGCCCGCCTCCGCCTGGGAAGTGACAAAAAAAGCCCTGGCGAAGATACATCCCGAGCTCACGGCTGGGCTTTATTTTCTCGAAGGCTTAGGCAAGCGGGACTAAGAGATCCTGAAGCGCCCTTCACGACGGCGCCGCTACGGGATATCATAGGCCCCATCCGGAGGGAACCAGTGGACATGCCCTGCTGGTGGAGGGAGACCAACACCAAGAAAATCGCCGATTGCCGCATCTTCGACGTTTCCGAGAGCGACCGAGAAACCTGCGACGGGCGCAAGCGGGGCGCCTTCTACCTAGTCAACGCTCCCGACTGGGCCGGCATCATCCCGGTGGTGGATACTCCCGAAGGGCGAAAATTCGTCATGATCCGACAATACCGGCACGGAACCGGCCGCGTCTCCGTGGAGTTCCCCGGAGGCATTATCGACAAGGGCGAGGATCCGGTCCTGGCGATCGCCAGGGAACTGTTGGAGGAAACCGGCTATCGGGCGGAGATGATTCTCCCCCTGGGAGACCTATCGCCCAATCCAGCCTTCATGACCAACACCTTTCACGCCTTCATCGCCGAAGGTTGTTACCTGGAAGGGGATCAAGCCCTGGACGAGAACGAGGAGATAGAGATTCTCCTGGTGCCCGAACGTGAAGCCATCGACATGATCGGAGCCGAAGATTATGGCCATGCCCTCATGACGGCGTCGCTTTTTTTCTACATGCGGTACCGGGGCTATTCCGATTGATCTTCCTCGCCTGAAACTCGATTTTGCCTCTACTGCAATATTCATTATATTATATATAAAATGAAGATAGAGAGCTTCGTCCTGGAGGGCTATTCGCCCATCGAGCACCTCGCGCTGGAATCGACCCTGATCGAGACCTGGGACAGGAATGCGGTTCTACTTCTCCTGTATATGAACGAAGCCTGCCTGATCATCGGGCGTAACCAGAACCCTTGGAAGGAAGCGGCTCCTCGCTCCAGCCTTCCGATCTGCCGCCGCGATTCGGGCGGAGGCACGGTCTATCACGATCTAGGTAACCTGAATTGGTCTCTCATCGTTCCCCGGGAAGCCCACGACAAGGAAGGCGAGCTGGCCATGATCGCCGGGGCCTTGAGCGAAATCGGGTATCCGGTGGAGCCAGGGGAGAGGGGAGGCCTGTATAGCGACGGATCGAGCGCCACTCCTGGCCGCAAGGTATCCGGAACGGCCCGCCGTTTCGGCAAGGATAGGGTGCTCCATCATGGTACCCTACTGGTTTCCAGCGACCTGGGCGCCTTGCGAAGCTCCCTGGGGGGAATAGAGACTCTAGACGACCGCTCCCTGCCTTCCGTGCCCGCCGATGCGGTCAATATTTCCTCCATAGGGCCGGCCATAGGCCCGCGGGAGCTTGGGCTCGCCCTTTCCCTTGAGCTTTGCGGAAAGGCGCCGGTACGGTTCGTCCCCGAGGCCGGCATACTGGATCGGATGCGAAGGGAAGAAGCAAGGCTGGGATCCCTCGACTGGATCTACGGCGCGACCCCGGGATTTTCTTTCAGGCTTCCCCGCGGGGGGGGGCCTTTTTTATTCTCCGTCCAGCGAGGGCTTCTGTCTTTTTCCGAGGGAGAACAGGAAGCCGACTTCGCCCGGTTCAGGGGGAGGCCTTTTTCGTTTTCGACTTATTATGAAATGAAAACTATCGCTGAACGGGCTTTAGGCTCCACAAGGGTCGCGAGCCGAAGAGGGTATTCATTCGAACCGAAGGATCCCTCTCCATCGTCAAAGGAGGTATGAGCGTGCAGGATAATTCTGCCTTCGAAAAACTGCGGGATCTCGTGGATGAAGTAAGAATCGGAATTTTCATCACGGTGGATGAAAAAACATCTCCTCATCCCCGCTGGATGAGCCCGGTTTTCCTTCCCCGGCTCAAGGGAGCCCTCTACGCGGTCACTTCGGCGGATGACGATAAGGTTCGCCATCTCGAGGCAAATCCGAGGGTATCCTGGATCTTCCAGTCCAAATCCCTGGACAGGATCGCGACGCTCAACGGACGCGCACGGGTGGTAAAGGAGCCGGCGCTCTCGGCCGAAGTGCTGGAAGCCATAGGGCCGCACCTTCAGATTTTCTGGAAATACACGGGCGATCCCAAAAAGCTTTTGGTCGTGGAAACAGTCATGGACTCTTTTTCCTGGTTCTCTCCGCTCAGGGAGGGCAAGGTAGTCTGGGAGATCAACCATGGCTAGGACAGCGAAAAACGATACGAGGGATAAAAAGGAACTGCCATCCAAGGAAACCTTATTCAGCCTCCTTGAAACAATGCAGCTCATACGCTCTTTCGAGGAAAAGGCCGGGCAGATGTACGGCCTCAGAAAAATCGGCGGCTTTTGCCATCTCTATACGGGACAGGAAGCGGTGGCGAGCGGCGCCATTTCGACGCTCGACCTTTCTAAGGACTATGTGCTGACCGCCTATAGGGACCACGGCCACGCCCTGGCCATCGGAATGGAGCCTGGCCCGCTCATGGCCGAATTGTTCGGCAAACTGACCGGGAGCTCCCGGGGCAAGGGCGGTTCGATGCATTTTTTCTCCGCCGAAAAGCACTTCTTGGGAGGCAACGGTATCGTAGGAGCCCAAATACCCATCGCCACGGGGGTGGCCCTTGCCCAGGCCTACGAAGGCTCGGGCGGGGCGACGCTCTGTTTTTTCGGCGATGGGGCTTTCCATCAGGGCGCCCTGCACGAAAGTTTCAACCTGGCGAAAATCTGGGCGCTGCCGATAGTGTACGTTGTCGAAAACAACCAATGGGGCATGGGCACCAGCTGGAAAAAGGTATCGGCCCAGTCGGATTTTTCCGCCACCGCGGCCGCCTATTCGATGACAGGCCTGGCTTGCGACGGCATGGACGTGCTGGATGTGCGAGAGACGGTGGGGAAAGCGGTGCGTGAGGCGCGAAAGGGGAATCCGGTCTTCGTCGAGGCCAGGACCTACCGTTACAAGGGGCATTCCATGAGCGACCCCCAGAAATACAGGACCAGGGATGAGGTGGATGAGTACCGACGCCGGGATCCTATCGCTTTCCTGCGTTCGAGGATGGAGGAAGCGGGCCTTATCCGGGATGAGGAATGGCAGGCTATCGTCCGGAAGTCCGAAGAGATCGTGGATGCCGCGGTCCGTTTCGCCCAGACCAGCCCGGAACCGTCCCTCGGCGAGCTCTACACCGACATATTAGCCTGACAAGGAGGGCGAAAATGGCTGAATTGACCTATCGGGAAGCCCTCAACAGGGCGCTAGACGAAGAAATGGCCAGGGATCCCAAGGTCTTCCTCATGGGGGAGGAGGTAGGGGAATACGACGGGGCCTACAAGGTTTCCAAGGGGCTTTTGGGAAAATACGGAGCCAGGCGCGTCAGGGATACCCCCATCTCCGAGCTCGGCTTCACTGGTTTGGGCGTAGGGGCAGCGCTGGCCGGCCTGCGTCCTGTCGTGGAATGGATGACCCACAATTTCGCCCTGCTCGCCTTGGACCAGGTGGTGAACAACGCCGCCAAGATGCGGCAGATGTCGGGCGGGCAGATGAAGGTTCCCATCGTCTTCAGAGGTCCCAACGGTCCGGCGGAATTCCTGGCCGCCCAGCACTCCCAGGCTCTCGCTTCTTATTGGGCGCACGTGCCGGGGCTGAAGGTCGTCGCTCCGGCCACGCCAGCGGATGCCTACGGACTCTTGAAGAGCGCCATCAGGGACGACAATCCCGTGGTCGTCCTGGAGTCGGAGATGATGTACGCCTGGAAGGGCGAGGTGCCGGACGAGGAGTTCCTGGTTCCGATCGGCAAGGCGCGGCTCGCCCGGGAAGGCCGGGACCTGAGCATTGTCAGCTTTTCCAAGCCTATCAAGGCGGCCATGGAAGCCGCCGAGCTCCTCCACGCCAAGGGCGTCGAGGCAGAGGTCGTCGACCTGCGCTCCATCCGGCCGCTGGACGAGGAGAGCCTCTACGACTCGGTGCGCAAGACGGGCCGCTGCGTCGTGGTGGACGAATCCTGGCCCGTGGCGAGCGTCGGATCCCACGTGGCATGGCTGTTGTCCAGGAACTGCTTCGATATCTTGGACGCGCCGGTGGAACTGGTCTCGGGCGAGGACGTACCCATGCCTTACAACCACAGCCTCGAGCTGGCCGCCCAGCCCTCGGCGGGCAAGATCCTGGACGCGGCGCGGCGAGTGCTTTACAGGGAGGATATCTAAATGGCCGAATCCTTGTTGATGATCGCGCTCTCGCCCACAATGACAGAGGGGAGCATCGCCAGGTGGAAGGTCAAGGAAAATCAGTCCTTTTCTTCCGGCGATTTGCTCTGCGAGGTGGAAACGGACAAGGCTAGCATGGATTACGAGGCGCCCAAGTCGGCTGTCCTGCTCAAGATCCTCGTGCCCGAGGGAAGCAAGGCGTCGGTCGGCCAGGCTATCGCCCTCATCGGAGCGCCGGGAGAGAATGTTGATCCCCAATTACTCCAGGCCGCCGAAACTGAAACGTCCAAGGCGGAGTCGGCCGATAAGGGTAAGCCTAAGTCCGGCGCAGTTGCTGCGGAGCCAGAGAGAGCCGGATTCGGAACGGCGGGGCTTGGAAGGCAAGTGACCGAAGGAACGGCCGAAATGCGGTCTCAGGGACAGGCCACAATTCCCGGCGCCGAAGGGAAGGCTGCCCTGCAGGCTCCCATGGCGCCGGCCGGATATCCTCGCTCCTCGCCCCTGGCAAGGAAAATCGCCCTTGAGCTGGGCGTCGATCTCAGGCTCGTCAGGGGGCGGGGCCCCGAGGGCAGAGTCACGGAAAAGGACGTGCGGGAGTTCGCCGCCACTCCTTTCCCGGCGACGACAGCGGCAAAAGCGGAAAGCGGCGGGACAAGCGTCGCGCCGAACCCGCGCCGAACGAGCGCCAAGCCGGTCGGAACGAAGCGGGCGGTCATCGCCAAGCGCCTCAGCGAATCCTTTTTCAGCGCGCCCCACTATTATCTTCGCAGGGAGCTGCGGGTGGACAGGCTCATAGAGGCGAGGGCCGAACTCAACCAGGGCAGGGATAAACCCATTTCCCTGAACGCCATGCTCATCAAGCTGGCGGCTTCCGTCTTGTCCAGGCAGCCCCAGATGAACGTGTACTGGAGGGGGGATAGCTTGGAGGAGCGGAAAGCGGTGGACATAGGCTTGGCCGTTGCCCTGCCCGACGGTTTGGTAACACCGGTCGTGCGGGATTGCGATAGAAAAGGCCTGGAGGAGATCGACAGGGAGCTTTCGGCATTGATCGAAAAGGCAAAAACCAAGGGTCTGACCCCAGAGGAATACGAGGGGGCGGGATTTACGATCACTAATCTGGGCGGGTTCGGCGTGGACGAGTTCACGGCGATAATCAATCCGCCGGGTTCCGCCATACTCGCCGTGGGAGCGATTCGGAAAAAGCCCGTGGTAGGCGAGAACGACGAGATCGGCGTTGCCAGGACCCTGGTATTCACCCTGGGATGCGACCACAGGAGCATTGACGGAGCCACCGGAGCGGCCTTCCTGGCCGAGCTCGCGATGACGGCGGAGAATCCGGTCAGAGTTATATTATGATTCTGGCCAAAAAATCGGTGATTGAAGGCATTCCTGAGTGATTTCTTCTCTGGAGCGTTGTATAATGACGCACCGACACGAAAGGAGTCTTTCATCATGCAAGAGAAGAATGTCGATGTCGCCATACTAGGTTCGGGGCCAGGAGGTTACGTGGCGGCTATTCGAGCCGCCCAGCTAGGACTTAAGGTCGCGATAGTCGAAAAGGACAAGCCAGGCGGGGTCTGCCTCAATATCGGCTGTATCCCTTCCAAATCCCTCATCAACAACGCCCATCTCTACTCCGAAGGCCTGGCGTTGCTGAAAGCGGGCGGAGCCAGCGTCGATACCGCGGGTTTCGATTTCCGCACAGTGTGGAAGGCTTCTCGCATGGCCGCCGAACGGCTCTCGAAGGGCGTTCAGTACCTGCTCAAGAAAAATAAAATCGAGTTTATCCCCGGAACTGGAAGCCTGAAAGATTCCCGCAGCCTGCTGGCCGAAAAGGAAGGGGAGCAGAGCCTGGTGCGGGCAAAGGCTATCATACTCGCCACCGGCTCCAGGCCTCGCAACCTGCCGGGATTTCTAATAGACGAAGATAAAATCCTCTCCTCCACCGGTATGCTCCTCTCCGAGACACTGCCCAAGAGCATCACGATTCTCGGCGCAGGAGCCATAGGAATGGAGTTCGCCTATATCCTTTCATCCTTCGGAACCAAGGTCACCGTTGTGGAACTCATGGATCAGGTACTTCCCTTGGAAGATCCGGAATCAGCCAAGGTAGTCGAAAAAGCCTTTACCGACAGGGGGGTGGTGATCCACTGTTCAGCCAAGGCCGAAAAAGCCGAAGCCACCAACGAGGGGGCCGTACTCCACGTGCAGCTCAAGGATGGTACCAAAACCGAAATAGTTTCGGAAAAGCTCCTGGTATCCATCGGTAGGGCGCCCAATACCGACACTATAGGCCTGGAAGCCCTGAATCTTCGAATGAACCGGGGCTATATCGAGACCGGCGACTACTACGAAACTTCAGCCGAAGGGATCTACGCGATTGGAGATATCTGCATTCATCCCCAGCTGGCCCACGTGGCTTCCAAGTCGGGAGAAATAGCCGCGGAGCGGATAGGCCAGCTTCTAGCCGGAGCAGATGCTCCCGCCGAGACTAAGATCAATCCCTACACTATCCCGAGCGGTGTGTACTGCCATCCCGAGGTAGCCTCCTTCGGCCTCTCGGAAAAGAAGGCCCAGGAACTGGGCGTCCGCCACGAGGTGGCCCGATTCCCCTTCAGGGCCATCGGCAAGGCTGTGGCTACCGAGGTACCGGAAGGGCAGGTCAAGATCGTTTTCGCTCCCGATACGGGCGCCGTGCTGGGCGCTTCGGTGGTCGGCGCCGGCGCGACGGAACTCGTCCATGAAATCCTTCTGGCCAGCTGCGCGGAGCTTACGTTGGAGGAACTCGCCCAGATGATCCATGCTCACCCGACGCTTTCCGAGGGAATCATGGAGGCCGCGAAGGCCGGCATGGGGAGGGCAATTCATATCTAAGCCGAAAAAGGCATGGGAGAATCGTGAAAGCAAAAAGTGTGGGTTTTTATAAGCGACTTATACTCTTGGCTTTTAGCTTGATCCTTCTTCTCTCTATAGGTTTCAGCTTAGCCCTGGTGGCCAGGAACAGAGCCCTGGCGAAAAAACTAGATACTACACAATTTCTTCCAGATGACGAGGTTACCGTGGGCGCCACCGAGCTGGAGCCCGCGGGCATCATTCGGGAAGCCCCGATACTGAGCTATCAGATGCTCTACCCGGATTTCAAGGCATCCTTCTACGGCTTCAACCCCAATCTGGTCAGCGATAAAACCGTTTTTCTCACCTTTGACGACGGACCCTCCGAGGGAACCGCCGCCCTGTTGGACATTCTCAAGAAAAAAGGAGTCAAAGCCAGTTTTTTCGTCAACGGAAAATCCAACCGCATTTTGAACGATCTGCTCCAGCGCATGGCCGAGGAAGGCCACACCGTCGGAATGCACAGTTATTCACATCGTTATAATGTGATTTACGAGAATATCGAAAACCTCCTTGACGACTTTTATCGAAATTACCTTTACGTCAAGGCGGAGACCGGAAAGGCGCCGGCGATTCTCCGCTTTCCCGGAGGCTCGATCAATATCTTCAACCTCGAAAACTACCAGGCGATGGTGGCGGAAATACTGAGACGGGGCTTTATCTATTACGACTGGAACGTCAGCGCCGGCGACGCCATCGCCGAGGCCACTGTCCAGGGAATAATCGATAACGTAGTCAACGGAGTCCGCCTCTGCTGGGGGCCCGCCTTTGTCCTCATGCACGATAACGACAAAACGGTGCTCGGCGAAGCCCTGGGTCCGATTATCGACACGCTCGCCAAGGAAGGCTATGTATTCGAAGCTTTGAATAACTCGGTCAAGCCTCCTATGTTCGTATATCCGAACTAAAAAATATCGGGAGCGGATTATTCAATTAGACGAAGGATAAAGACTTGCGGAGCCCCTTCGCATAGGGTAGCGTAGACGGCAGACGACGATGAGGAGGATCAACGTGAAGAGACGCGGGAATTTCTCCAAGGCTGTCGAAGAACTCATAGGCCTGAAGCAGGGCGAAAAAGAGGAAGATAGCCAGCAGGCGGCAGCCAGCCCTGCAGAAGAGGGGGGGCAGGGAAGCCCCGGCGTTTTTGCCGAAGGCTCCCAGGATTTCAGCGGCCGTTTCGGGTTATCGGGAGGAGCTCTTCCGACGGTATGGAAACCCGAATCGTCGACGCCGCTGGCTGTCATCACCCAGGACATGGTGATAAAGGGCAGCATCCAATCCCAGGCGAACATTTTAATCGAAGGCACCGTCCAGGGCGACGTGCTCAGCGAAGGTGACGTTCTCCTTCGAGGCAAGGTAGAGGGAAACCTCAGCCTGCGCTCTCTTCTGGTGGAAGGGGGCAGCATCGACGGCGATATCGTTTCCAGCTCGGCTGTTGTCCTGGAGGCGAAATCCCGGGTTCGCGGCGATATCAAAGCCGAGCAGGCGGAGATAGACGGAAGCGTCACGGGCAATCTCGAATCTGCCACGAAGATATTGCTCAAATCCCAAGCCCTCATCGAGGGCAATCTCAAGGCTAAGGAATTGGTGATTCAGGAAGGAGCGGAGCTCAAGGGCAACGTCAACGTCCACAAGTCCTGAGTTTAGGCGGGTAGGCGAAAAGAGGCTCGGCTACGAAGCTGGCCCGGCGGAAAATAGGGGCCGCGGCCTGTGTGCAGGGCTTCGTAAAGCGGAGCGCCCTTAAAAACGAGGCGGCCGCGGAGCCTTAACAAGGCTCCGCGGCCGCCCTCTTTCATGTGATCAAATCCTCGCAATGGCCGCAACCATTACATAAGCAGCAGGAACGGGTCCTCGATCAGCGACTTGAGCGTAGCCATGAAGCGGGCCGCGTAGGCTCCGTCCACGACCCTGTGGTCGGCGGTGATGCTGTATTCGATGGCCCTGTAGGTTTCCAGTTCCTCCTCGCCGGGAACGAGCCTATCGCTGATGGCTCCCACGGCGATTATGGCCGTCTGGGGCGGATTCACTATGGCCCTGAAGCGCTTGATGCCGAACATCCCGAGATTGGAGAGGGTTATGGTGCCGCCCTCGTAGTCCGAGGGGCTCAATGCTTTGGCCTTGGCCTTTTCCGCGAGGGCTTTCATGTCCGTCCCCAGAGCCTTGAATCCCCTTCCTCCGCAGTCCCGCAGCACGGGAACCACGAGTCCCTCCGGAGTATCCATGGCGATGTTGACGTTCACCTTGGAATAGCTCATCACCTTGCCGTCTCCCAGCCAGGAGCCGTTCACCAGGGGGTGAGACTCGGCCGCATGGGCGAGAAGCTTAGCGAGAATGACGGTGAGCGATACGGGCTCTCCCTTCTGCTTGAACTCGGCGGCAAGCTCGAGTATAGCCTCGGCGTCAGCCTCGTCGTAAAGGGTGAACTGGGGAATGGTTCTCCAGCTTTCGGCCAGCCTTTCGGCCGAGATCATCTGGATCTTTGAAAGCTTGATGACTTTGCCTTCTTCGGCAGCGCCTTGGATCGCTGCGGGTGCTGTCCTGTCCGGGGCTTTTTGCTTTTCGTAGGCCGGCGGGGAGGTTAATTCCGCCCGAGGCAAGTCCCGCCCGACGACAGCCCCTTCCGGCCCAGTTCCCCTGACCTCTGCCAGGTTGATTCCCATGGTCTCGGCGGCCTGCCGGGCCAAGGGGGAGGCAAGCACGAAACCGTCGGTCTGGGGCTGTTTTTGGCTGGGGGGGGCAGCCTTGGCGGCGGTCGGGGCAGAGTCCGCGGCGCCCGCGGGCGCCGCGGCTTTCTGGGGAGCCTGGGGCTTCGCGTTTGCGGCGTCGATCTTCTCTCCTGCGGCGGCTATGACGCCCACCACCGTGCCCACGGGCACGGTAACCATCTCCTCGACATTTATCGCCGCGAGGACGCCCGAGCCCTGGGCTTCCACATCCACGGTGGCCTTGTCGTTTTCCACCGAAAAGATGACCTCGCCCTTGGCTACCGGATCCCCGACCTTCTTTTTCCATTCGGCGATGAGGCCTTCCTTCATGGTCAGGCCTAGCTGGGGCATTTGGATATTGAGCGCCATCGATCAGCCCTCCCTGTAAAGAACGCTGCGCACCGCCTTCTTGATGTCGTCCTGATTGGCCGCTATGAATTTCTCCAGCACCGAGCTAAAGGCTATCGGCAGGTTCTTGGCGCCCACCCTCAGGACGGGGGCGTCCAGGTAGAAGAAAGCTTTTTCCTGGACCTGGGAGGCGATCTCGGCTCCCAGGCCGCCTGTCACCACGGCCTCGTGGGCTACCACGCAGCGATGGGTCTTCTTCACCGAATCGATGACAGTCTGGATATCGAAGGGCTTCAGGGTGAGAAGATCGATCACTTCCACAGAAATGCCTTCCTTCTCCAGTTCCATGGCCGCCTCTTCGCATTTCTGGACCATTATGGAATACGTCACTATGGTGACATCCTTGCCGGGCTTCCTCACCTCGGCCTTGCCGATGGGAGTGAGATACTCTTCTTCGGGCACCGGCCCTTTCTGGGGGTAGAGAACCTTGTGCTCGAAAAAAATCACCGGGTCGTTCTGGCGAATCGCCGACTTGAGCAATCCCTTCGCCGTGGCCGGGCTGGAGGGCGCCACGACGATGAGGCCGGGGATGTTCTGCACCCAGCCCTCAACGCTCTGGCTGTGCTGGGCCGCGGCCGAGTTGATGATGCCGTCCGGCGCCCTGATCACTAGGGGAATATTGGCCTGGCCGCCGAACATATAGCGGTTCTTGGCGATCTGGTTGGCGATCTCGTCGAAGGCTACGCCGATGAAATCCGCGAAGTGCATGTCTGCCACCGGCCTCGTGCCCGTGAGCGCCGCGCCCAGCGCGGCTCCGACTATCATCGTCTCGCTGATGGGCACGTCCCGCACCCTGCCGGGGAACTCCTCGGGCAGGCCCTTGAACTGGCCGAAAATGCCGCCCTGCCGCACTATGTCCTCGCCGTAGACGAAGACCGTGGGATCCCGCTGCATCTCCTCGCGCATGGCCTCGAGCGTGGCCTGGGAAAAAGTTATTGTCTTCATTTGACCACCTCCGGGAATTCGCTGGGGGAGAAGGAGAAAAGATCGTTGTAGGCGTCCTCCTTCTCGGGCAGGGGGCTTTCCTCCGCGTACTTCTCGCCCTCGGCCACCTCCTTGGCTGCGTCGGACCTGATCGCCTCCAGGTCTGCCTCGTCGATCAGACCCTTGCCTTTGAGCCAGTCCGCGTAGCGGGTGATCGGGTCGTTCTCGATAAAGTGCTTCTGCACCTCTTCCTTTGTCCTGTATTTTTCAGGGTCCCCCACGTAGTGTCCCTTGATGCGATACGTGAGGCACTCCAGCAGGGCGGGGCCTTTTCCCTTCCTGGCCGCTTCTACCAAGG
>CAYVOD010000049.1:0-14351 GCA_964453055.1 uncultured Treponema sp.
CGCCCCTGTCTCGGCATGGTTCCGATCTCGACCCAGGCTCCCAGGCCCAGAAGCATTGCGCTCATATCTGCCACGGGCGAGGCGTTGACGATGTTACCCCCAAGGGTGGCGAGATTCCTGACCAGCGTGCTCGCGAACTGGGTCTCGAACTCCTCTATGCCGGGAATATTTTCCCGCACGGCCTTGGAGGAGAAAAAGTCGCTTATCCGCAGGGCGGCGCCCAGGCGCAGCCAATGTCTTCCTTCCGCGTCCGCCCGCGCGATCCCCGAATAGGATCGCGAGCCGCCGAGTAGCAATGGATAGAATCCTTCCTCGGGATCAGAATTTCTAACGTAGAAATCCGTGCCGCCGCCGAGGATTGTACCTTTACCGACAAAACCTTCCTTGGCAAAATCTTCACCGGCGGCAAGGCCATCGGCTTCAAGCAAGGTTTCGGCTGAATCAGCGTAGTATAGAACCGAAGCCGGCAGCACTTCTCTTTCCACGAGGACCTTGAGCCTGGCCATTCCAACCTCTGGCAGGTCCGCGAAGTCTCTCGCCAGCCTCTCGGCGGCCCTGCGTATGGCTCCGTAGCCCGTACAGCGGCAAAGGTTGCCGTCCACCGCCTTGAGCGCCCCGCCTACATCCAGCCTGTCAGAACCGGCCAGCCAGGCGCTGAGGCTGATGATGAAACCGGGGCTGCAGAAGCCGCACTGGCTGGCGTTCTCTTCCAGAAAAGCGCTCATCACGGGGCTCAAGCCCCCCGGAACCGATGCCAGGCCTTCGATGGTTATCAGGTGTTTGCCCGCCAGGTCGCCCAAGGCCAAGAGACAGGAAGGGACGGCCCTGTAGAGAGGTCTCCGGATTTGTCGCGCAAAATCCGGAGCGCTGGTTTCGCCGGCTTTTCCCCCGGCAAGATTTGCCCGACCGGCGCTGCCGTCGGACTTCGGCGGCATGAATTCGCCGACCATCACCGCGCAGGCCCCGCAGTCCCCTTCGCGGCAGCCCTCCTTGGTTCCCTTCAGCCCCATCTCTTTACGTATAAAATCCAAGGCCGGCCTGCCGCCGGAGGTCTTTGGACTCACCCAGGTATCGTTCACCAGTACTTTCATAGCGGCGTTTCTCTCAATCCTCATTTTTTTCCAGCTTTTCCGCGTACAGACTTACGGGAGCGAAGCGGTCCACGTCGATCAGGCCCGTGTCGGTGATCTTGAGGCTTGGAATTACCGGTAAAGCCATGAAGGAGAGGGTCATGAGGGGAGATGGATTGCTTATCCCCTCCTTCGCGAAAAGCTCCTCGAAGCTCCTCAGCCTCTCGATGACGAAATCGGCGTCCCTGTCGCTCATGAGGCCCGCCACCGGAAGGGGCAGGTCCAGGAGAACCTCGTCCCCGACAACGTAGACGAGGCCCCCTTTGAGTTTGTTCAGGTGCCTGGCGGCCTTGAAAATCGACTTGTCGTCCACCCCCGCCACGATCATGTTGTGCGAATCATGGCTTATGGTCCCGCCGAGAGCCCCCCGGCGTAGCCCCATCCCCCTGATGAACCCCTTGCCGATGCGCCCCGAGCCCGAATGCCGCTCTATGACGAATATTTTAACCAGGTCCCTACCGGTATCCGCTACGCATAGCCCCTTTTCGACCTTGGGATATTCCAGGCCGCTGCCGGTGATGATCGAGCCCGCCTTGGCTTCGATGATCCTGATTGGGCAAGCCTTGTCGGGAATGGCGAAATCCTCGGCCGAGAGCCATTTTAGGTTGACAGAATCCCTTATAGGGATTGGTTTTACGGTGAAATCCTCCAGGAGCCTGCCGTTCTCCGCGACGAGCCTGCCCGACTTGTAGACTTTTTCCGCCCTGAAATCCTCGAAGGAGGAAAATACGATGAAGTCAGCCCTACGTCCCGGGGCTACGGCGCCGACCCCCCTCATGTCGAACCATTGGGAGGGGTTGAGAGACGCGATCCTGAAGGCGTCCACCGGGGCTATCCCCCCGGCCAGCAGCAGCCGCAAGGCGTGATCCATGTGGCCTTCGTCCCGCAGATCGTTGGAATGCCTATCGTCCGAGCAGATCATGAAGCGGGATACGGCTTGTGGCGTAACGGCGGGCAGAAGATTTTTCAAATCCTTGGCCGTGGAGCCCTCCCGGAGAATGATGTACATGCCCTTCGACAGTTTTTCCCTTGCCTCGGCGACGGTGGTGCATTCGTGGTCCGATCCTATCCCGGCCATTATGTAGGCCGAGAGATCGGCGCCGGAAAGCCCCGGCGCGTGGCCGTCGATCGGCCTGCGGGCGCTGGAAAAAAAGGCGATCTTGTCCATTAGGCTGCGGTCTTTCGCCAAGACCCCGGGATAATTCATCACCTCGCCGAGGCCGAGCACTCTTTCGTCGTGGAGGAAGGGGTACATGTCGGATGCGTAGAGGGCCGCGCCGGAGGTGTCGAATTCCGTGGCCGGCACGCAGGAAGGCACCATGAAGAAGATGTCCAGAGGAAGCCCCTCGGAAGCGCTGAGCATAAAGCGCATGCCGTCGTATCCCAGGACGTTGACGATTTCGTGCGGGTCCGCCACCACCGTCGTAGTGCCCCGGGGAAGCACGACCTTGGCATATTCCGCAGGGGTCAGGAGCGAAGATTCGATATGCACATGGGCATCGATCAGCCCGGGAGCGAGGTATTTGCCCCCCAAGTCCAGGCTTTCCCTGGCTTCGTGGCTGTCGTTGAGCCCGACCACGTAACCGTTCTTGATGGAGACGCTGGCGTTCTCCAGTATTCGTCCGCCCAGGACATCGACGATATTGCATCCGGTCAGCGTGAGGTCACAGAGCGATCGGCCGGCCGCCGAGTCGATTAGCTCCTTGTCCATCGCCCCCTCCTCTAGATAGTCCGCAGTGGTTCCATGATAGCTGCAAACATGCGAGGGCGCAACGTTTATCGCTTGGAGCTTCCTACTTGTCTTCCCTCATGTAGGCCTGGCTCAGGGCGGCAGGCGCTCCCACCTTCTTGGACAGCGCCTCCCACCAGGTCATCAGCACCAGCACCGCTATGGTCCCAAGATAGGGCAGCATATTAAGGAAAGCGGCCGGGATGGTCGTGCCCGAGGCTTGGAGCCTGAACTGGACGGCGTTGATGCCTCCGAAGAGCAGGGCTCCCCAGAGGGATCGGGCGGGATTCCACATCGAAAAAATGACCAGGGCTACGACGATCCAGCCCCGGCCGCCGGTTATGTTCTCAGCCCAGCCCGGGGTATAGGAAAGAGAGAGGTGGGCGCCGCCCAGGGCTATGAATATCCCTCCCACGATGGTGTAGAAGTACTTCGCCTTTATCACGTCGATGCCCATGGCGTCGGCGGTCTGGGGGTCCTCGCCGATGGAACGCAGCCAAAGACCCGGTCTCGTTTTGTAGAGGAAGAACCAGCTCAGGGGGATGAGAATATAGACGAGGTAGGTGAGGAGGTCCTGGTTCAGGAAGGCCGATAGGATAGGAATGTCGAAAAGGCCTTCGAAGGATGCGGGGGTGAAACGGGCGCCCTTGAGGCCCACTAGCCTGAAATTATTGGTCGCCGGGCCGAGGCGCTGGCCTAAAAAGCTGGCGAAGCCGCTGCCGAAGAGGGTGATGGAAAGGCCGGAGACTACCTGGTTGGCCCGCATGGTCACGGTGAGGAAGGCGTGAAGGGCCGCCATGGCCGCGCCTACCGCCACCGCGACCAGAACGGCTATGAATAGGTTTTGGGTATAGAAGGAAGCGGCGAATCCAGTCACCGCGCTCATCAGCATGATACCTTCGATGCCCAGGTTGAGAATCCCCGCCCGCTCCGTAAGGATCTCGCCTATGGTGGCGAAGACCAGGCTGGTGCCCGCCCGTATGGTTATGGCCAGAATCGATGTGATCATATCCATCAAGCCTCTCCTTCCGCGCAAGCACCCTTGCGTTCCTTGGCTTTACTGCCCAGGATCCGCATCCTGTATTCGGTGAAGAGCGATCCGGCGAGCATGGGGAAGAGGATGAGCCCCTGCATTACCGTGCCCATAGCCGAGGGCAGACCCATCATCATTTGGACCTGGTCGCCGCCCACGAGAATTCCGCCCATCAGAAGGGCGACGAAGGGGATAGCCAAGGGGTTGAGCTGGGACATCCAGGCGATGATTATGGCAGTGAAGCCATAACCGATGTTCAAGCCTTGCTGGAGGCGATGGGAGATGCCAGTGACCTCGCAAGCCCCTGCCAGGCCGGCGATCGCGCCTGAGAGCAAGACCGCAAGCAGGATATTCCGCTGCACGGCTATCCCCTGGTACCGGGCTGCCCTAGGGCTCGCGCCGATGATCGAGAGCTCGAAGCCCCAGCGGGTGCGGCGCAGCAATACCCAGAGGATTACGGCTATGACCGGGATGAACCAGATGCCCGCGTGGGCGCGGCCGAAGATCCTTGGAAGCCAGGCTGATTCGACGAAGGGGGCCGAGCCCGGGAAGCCGTAGCCCTTAGGGTCGCGCCAGGGGCCGTAGTATAGGTATTCGGCGAAGAGAATCGCCACGTAATTCAACATCAAGGTAACCAGGGTCTCGTCCACCGAGAGCCTGGTCTTGAGCAGGCCAGGAATGCCCGCCCAAAGCGCGCCCGCTGCCATTCCTGCGGCGACGCAGAGGGGCAGCACCAGGGGGGCGGGCAGGGAAGGGCCGAAGAAAAGGGCGACCCAGGAGGCCGCGATTCCCCCCAGCACGAGCTGTCCTTCAGCCCCGATATTCCAGAACCGGAGCTTGAAGGCCAAGGCCACTGCCAGCCCCGTCAAGGCCAGGGGAATAGTCTTCACCAAGGTCTCGGAAAAGCCGTTGGATGAACCGAAGGCTCCCGAGGCCATGGACGCGAAGGTTTCCAGAGGATCGGCGCCGGCGATCAGGAGCACGATGCCGGTCAATAGCAGGGAAATCATGAAGGAAAGGGCCGGCACGGCGAAGAGGACTCCCCGGGCCCTGGACCTGCGCTTTTCAAACACTATCCTCATGCCACCACCCCCGCCATCAAGAGCCCGAGCCTTTCGGGTTCGGCTTCCTTCGAAGGCATGACAGCCATGACCTTTCCTTCGAACAGCACCGCGATGGTATCGGCCACCTGGATGAGCTCGTCGACATCTTCGGATACCAGAAGTACTCCCAAGCCTTGGTCGCGCTGGTCCACCAGCCGCCGACGCACCGATTCGGTCGCCCCGATGTCCAGGCCCCGGGAAGGATAGACCGCGACGAGAAGGCTCCTGCAGGCTCCGATCTCCCTGGCGAGGATGGTTTTCTGGATATTGCCGCCGGAGAGGAACTTCACATGGGTATCCGGTCCCGGGGTCATGATCTTGAATCGCTCTATAAGCTTTTTCGCCAGGGCGGTCATGCGCTGGGGAATGAGGAAGACACCAGCGGAGAGAGGGGGTTTGCGGTAGTCTTTCATGGCGAGATTGGAAGCCACGCTCAGGTCGCCCACCGAGCCCACCGAAGCCCTGTCCTGGGGAATATGGGCCACCCCCGCTTTAATCATGGCTATGGGCGAACCATGGCTCATGTCCCTTTCGTCGAGGCGCACTCTGCCCGATTCGGGCTTTCTCAAGCCCGTGATTACCTCGGCAAGCTCCTTTTGGCCGTTCCCCGCGACCCCGGCGATGCCGAGGATTTCGCCGGAGCGTATTTCCAGGTCTACTTCCTTGAGGGCGTCCAGGCCCCGGTCGTCCTTGGCGCAGATGCTCTCCAGCTTCAGGATTGTCCTTCCCGGCGCAAAGGGGTTTTTTTCAATCGAAAACAGCATTTCCCTGCCCACCATCAGCCTGGCGAGCTCGGAGGGACTGGTGGATACCGTGGGGATCCCTGCGACGACCTTGCCTTTTCGCAGCACCATCACCCGGTCGGAGAAGTTCATAACCTCTTCCATCTTATGGGTTATGAAGATCGCGGATTTGCCTTCGGTCTTCATGAGCCGTATAACCTTGGCAAGCTCGGCGGATTCCTGGGGGGTCAGGACAGCCGTGGGTTCGTCCAGGATCAGGATTTCAGCTTTACGGTAGAGGAGCTTGAGTATCTCCACCCGCTGCTGCTCGCCCACAGAAAGCTGCCAGATGGATGCGTCGGGCTCCACTTTGAGATTATAACGCTCCGAGAGCTGGAGGACTTGGGTGCGCACGGTTTTCATATCCAGGACCAGGGGCTGGTTTTTCATGCCGAGGATGATATTCTCCAGCACAGTCATGGAATCCACCAGCTTGAAGTTCTGGTGCACCATTCCTATGCCTAGGGCTTGGGAATCCCTGGGGCTCTCGATGGAAACTCTTTTCCCCCGAACTTCGATTTCCCCGGCATCGGGCCTGTACAGGCCGCAGAGAATGTTCATGAGGGTGCTCTTGCCGGCCCCGTTCTCGCCCAGCAGAGCCAGGACTTCGCCGGGGAAGAGTTCGAGGTCGACGCAGTCGTTCGCCCGGACTCCTGGAAAGGCCTTGGATATCCCTCTCATGCGAACCAGAGGTTGGGAGTTGCTTTTCTCTATCACGTTAAATCCGATCTCCGGGTTGTCAGGTAGGATGCGAGCTCATGAAAGAGCCGGAAAACGATCCGTCCGGCCCTGGGTGAAAGGCTGTGAATCCTTCCGGGCAGAAAAGGGAGGGAACCCTCTTCCGACCGGCCCAAGCGCCGGACGGTTGTCGATGAATTATGCTTACTGAACTTTGCCTACCACGCCTTCGACGAACCAGTCCATGGACAGCTGCTTGTCGTCGGGCACTACCTGGCCGGCGGCATAGACTACCTTGCCGCTCTGATCCTTGATGGGGCCTGTAAAGATGGACCAACCGCCCAGGATCTTCTTCCTGGCGGCCTCGACCTCGGCTACCACCGAGGCGGGGACCTTGGAGCTCAGGGAGGAAAGCCTTACGACGTTGTCCTTGAGCCCGCCCCAGTACTCATGGGTCTTCCAGCTGCCGTCCAGGGCCTTCTGGATGGTGTCGATGTAGTAGGTGCTCCACTCCCAGACCGCCGAGGCTAAGACCGAGTCGCCCACGAACTTGCCCATGTCGGAGTCGTAGCCGATGGAGAACTTGCCCCTCTCCTGGGCGGCCTTCTGAGGCTCCGTGGTGTCCTGGTGCTGGGCGATGATATCGGCGCCGGCGTCCAGCAGGGCTACCGCCGCTTCGCGCTCCTTGACTGGATCATACCAGGTATTGGTCCAGACGACCCTGACCTGGGCTTTGGGATTGACCGACTTGACGCCCAGGGTGAAGCCGTTGATGCCCCTGACTACTTCCGGGATGGGGAAGGCGGCGGCGTAGCCGATGATGTTTGACTTAGTCATGCGGCCGGCGATGATGCCCGTCAGGTAGCGGGCTTCCTCGATGCGGCCGAAATAGGTGGCCATGTTGGGGGCTGTCTTGTAGCCCGAGCAGTGCTCGAAAATCACCTTGGGGAAATCCTTGGCCACGGCGAGAGTGGGGTCCATGTAACCGAAGCTCGTGGTGAAGATCATGTCGAAACCCGCCGCCGCGTACTGGCGGATCACCCGCTCGGCGTCGGGGCCTTCGGGAACGTTTTCGATATACTTGGTCTCGATCTTGCTGCCGAAGTACTGCACCGCGGCGAGGCGGCCGCGATCCTGCTCATAGGTCCAGCCCATATCGCCCGGGGGGCCGATATAGACAAAGGCGATTTTCAAGGGCTTCTTGGCCTGGGCCGCCAGCGGAGCGGCCAGACAGAAGACAATCGCGAGTACTAAGACTCCTAGAATCAGCTTTTTCATCGACATCTCCTTGAGCGTTTGTGGTTGGTCCGGGCTTTCGGCCCTCGGGCGAGGGAGTCCGCCTGAAAGCCATACTACCTTTGCGCCAAAGGCGATGTCAATTTAGTTTTATTGGGTGATCCAGGATTGTTCTGCCCCTTTTACGGATTTCGCCGCGGAGAGCCACTTGGAAGCCTCGGCCCGGGAGGGGTAGGGGCCTACCTTGACGGTATACCTGCTCTTGCCGTCCACCTCCTTGACCAAGATCGAAACGGGGAGCTTTTTTTCCTCGAAAAGGGCTTTCAAGGCTTCGGCGTTGCTTTTTACCGAAAAGCTTCCGGCTTGGATCCAATAATCGCCCGAAGCAGGGGCGCTCTTGGCGGCGGCCGTGCCGGCGGCCGGCGCCGGGGTCGTGGATTTTGCGGCTGTGGTCGCGCTGGGTTTGGGCTGCGCGCTCGTGCTTTGCGGTTTGACGGTGGTGGTCGTTACGGCCGGCGCTTTGACCGCAGGCGCGGAGCTAGCCGCCGCCGGCGCGGCACTCTCGCTCTTGGCGGAGGGGCTCACGACTATGGTCGTCGGGCTTGAGCTGGAGGGTTTAGCCGCTTCCGAATCGGATGGCTCGTTGCCGTAGACGATGATTATGTCCCCTGCGCTGGTGGTCTGGGTGCTCACATTATCCTGGGGGGCGTTCACCAGAAAGTCCGAGGGAGTCTCCTGGCGAGGCTCAGTCTCTTTCCCGATGGAAAAGGGGGCGCTTCCGTCGCCCTTGCCGGGCGAGAAGATGAAAAATGCGGCGAGAACCACGATAAGCGCGAAAAAGCTGACCCCAAGGGCCAGAGCGAGTACTTTCCTGGATTGTTCGGACATACGGGGGATCCTCCACCCTAGAATATCGGCTCGGGGAGCGTAAGGGTGTAGGCAATTCTTGCGCTCAGGATCCCAAACCGGCCAAGGCTTTCGAAATTGCTGTCTTGAGAGCTCGTCGGTCTTTTGCGTTCGATATGAAGACAACCGATGGCCCGCCCCGGGGCCGGAGCTTCCAAAGCTGTCGCTGGCTGGCTATCCTCCGCAGGAAGTCGATCAAGCCCAATCCATCCCTTTGCCTGGCCCTGAGAAAGCGGACCAGCAGGGGCGCCTTTATTTCCAGCACGAGCTCGCAGCGTCCGAGCTGGGGGAAGCGGTAGAGGAGGGCGGCGTTGATGCAGCTTTTGGGAGAAATGCGAAGCTCCTCGTCCAACAGTCCGAGCATGGCCGGATGGACGATCCCCTCATGCCTTCTCAGGGTTTCAGGATCCGCGAAAACGATGGCCCCCAGGGCCTTTCGATCGATCCCTCCCCGGGCGTCAAGGATCCCCCGGCCGAAGGCCTGGACCAGGGCTTCGGCCTTGAGTTCCAAAGCCTTGTGGCCCAGCTTGTCCACATCGATGACCCTGAAGCCCTCCTCTTCCATGCAGCGCGCCGCCTCGTTCTTGCCCGCGCAATATCCCCCGGTAAGCCCTACGATCGTAGCCATCAGTGCATGTCGCCCCAGGAAAAGGCTGTTTCGAGGCTTACCTTGAGGGGAATCGAGAGCTTGGCGGCATTTTCCATCTCCTCCCTGATCAAGGCAGAGGCTTTTTCCACGTTGGCCTCGGGTGCTTCGAAAAGGAGCTCGTCATGGACCTGGAGGAGCATGGCGACCTCGGGCGCTTCCCTGCGAAGTCTTTCGTCCACCCGGAGCATCGCAAGCTTGACTATATCGGCGGCTGTGCCCTGGATTGGCGTGTTCACCGCCACCCGCTGGGCGGCTTGCCGTTCGTTCTTGTTTCGCGAGTCGATAGCAGGTATGCGCCGCCTGCGCCCGAAGAGGGTCGTCGCGTAACCCGTTTTTTCGGTTTCGGCGATGGTCTTCTGAATGAAGGCCGCCACCCCTGAGTAGGTGCCGAAATAGGTCTCGATGAAACTCTGGGCCCTCGCGTTGGGTATCCCCAGGTCCCTGGCGAGCCTGAAGGCGCTCATGCCGTAGATGACCCCGAAATTGATGGTCTTGGCCACTCTGCGATGTTCCCCGGTCACGTCCTTTTCATCTATGCCGAAGATGAAGGCCGCGGTCCGCCGGTGGACGTCGACTCCTTCCCTAAAGGCGGCCAGAAGGTTTTCGTCCTGGGAAAGATGAGCCATGACCATCAGCTCTATCTGGGAATAATCCGCCGAAAGAAGGATCTTGCCGGGAGCGGCGGTGAAGGCCGATCGTATTTTCCTGCCTTCCTCGTCCCGTATAGGAATATTCTGAAGGTTCGGATCCTTGCTCGAAAGCCTTCCCGTGGCCGCCCCAGTCTGAATATAGGTGGTATGCACCCTGCTCTCCGGGGAGCGTTCGGCCAATTCGGCAAGGGTGTCCACGTAGGTGTTCTTCAGCTTGGCCAGGAGGCGCTGGCGCAGGATGAGCTGGGGCACCGGGTCGAGAGGCGCCAGTTCCTCCAGCACCGATGTGTCGGTGGAATACCCGGTCTTGGTCTTCTTTTGCGGGGGAAGCTTGCGCTCCCTGAAGAGCACTTCCTGCAGCTGCTTGGTGGAGGCCAGGTTGAACTCGTGTCCTACCAGTTCCCAAGCCTGCCGCTCTATCTGCCCGAGTTCTTTCTCCAGCTCCTGGCCGTAATCGCGGAGCTGCCCGGAATTCACCACGATCCCGCGGCGTTCCATTTCGGCGAGTATGGGCACCAGGGGCATTTCCATCCGGTAGAAAATTTCCTCAAGCCCGTTCTCGGCAAGATCCTTCTGGAATCGGAGATAGAGGCGGAAGCTGAAGTCAGCGTCCTCGCAGGCGTAACGCGTTGCGCGATCTATAGCGACAGAATCGAAGGTCAGGCCCTTTCCCACAACCTCGTCATACGAGAGCCCGCTCAATCCGAGGATCCTGTACGCCACGCTCTCGAGGGAAAAAGACATCGATTCGGCGTCGAGTATCCAGGCCGCGACCATGGTGTCGAAGATTTCGTTTTTAACCTTAAGCCCGAGGTTTTTTAAAACATGGAGGTCGAATTTTATATTGTGGCCGACGATGCGCGATTTCGACGCGAAAAGCCTGCCGAGATGACGTTGCGCGACTTCTATTTGGATCGCGGGCGAGTCGGGCGAGCGCAGGGGCACGTAATAGGCTTCGCCCTGGGCCAGAGATATCGAAAATCCCACGACGCGGGCCTTCATGACGTCCAAGTCGTCGGTTTCGGCGTCAAAGGCGAAAGCTTCAGCCCTGACGCAGCGATCCACTAGCTCGGCGAGACCGGTTTCGTCTTCAATCGTTTGGTAGCGGCGCTCTAAAGAGGCGGCGCCGTCCTCCGGTTCGCGAGATTTATCGCCGGCGGATTCCCCCGGAGGAATATCGCTAACCACCTCCCGGGTGGTGTCGAAAAGCGATCCCACGCAGTGTTCGGTTTCCTTCGATGAGCCAGGGGCCTCCGAAAGCTCGGCAGCGCCCGAGATGCCATCCTTTTCCTCAAGTATCGGGGGCGACGCTTCTCGCTTTGGTAAGGAAGATTCCGAGATAAGGCTCCTCATGCCCTCCCGCAAGAAGAGGGGGGCGGCGGATTCACGGTCGGGGACCTCGAGATGAAGCTCGTCAAGGCTCTTGAGCCTCAGATCTATCCTGTCGGAGAGGCGGATGAGGCTTTTTGAAAGCTCCGCGTCCGCCTTGCCCGATTCCAGCTTGGCCCGCAGGGATTCGGGTTTTATTTGATCGATGTGGGAGTAGATATCCTCCAGGTTCTCATAGCTCGAAAGAAGCTTTAGGGCTGTCTTGTCCCCTATGCCCCGCACGCCGGGCACGTTGTCGGAAGCGTCTCCGGTGAGGGAAAGAAAATCAAGGATGCGTTCGGGCCCTACGCCCCATTCTTCCTTTACCGCCTGGCCGTCCATTTCCCTGAAGCCGAAGCCCTCCTGGGGACGCAGCGCCTTGACGCTTCCCCCCACCAGCTGCAGAAGATCCTTGTCACCGGATATGACATAGCATTCCCGGCCGGCTTCGCGGCAGCTCACTGCGAGGGTCGCTATGATGTCGTCCGCTTCGTATCCTTCTCGCCGGAGGCTGGGGATCTTCAGCGCCCCGAGAATTTCCTCCACCAGAGGTACCTGCTCGATGAGATCCTCGGGAGTCTTTTGCCGCGTGGCCTTGTACGCTTCGTACATTTGATGCCTGAAGGTCTTGCCCTTGGGATCGAAGACGGCCGCGAAGGCTTTCGGCTTCCGCTGTTCGAAGAGGGAAAAAAGAAAGCGGAAGAATCCATAGGCCGCCGAAACGTTCTTGCCTTCGGGATTGCGCAGCGGCCGGGATAAAAAGGCGAAATACGAACGGTAGATGATGGCGTAGACGTCCAGGAGATAGAGCGCCGGGGCTTTTTGCTCTTCCATCAACGTCCCTTCTTGGATTCTTCGTAGGCTTCGATTATCTGAAACGCGGCGTTTATGCGCGTGCTGGTCTCCGTCGCTTTTTTGAGAGCCTCCGGCGAGGATGAGTTGCGGTCAGGATGGTACGAGAAAAGCAGTTTCTTGTAGGCAGCCTTGGCTTCGGAGAAAGGCGCGTAGGGTTTTAGTCCAAGGTAGCGGTAGGCTTGCTCGATGACGACGGCGGTCTGCCTGTCGCCGGCCTGGGCGCCGTACCTCCGGCTTTGCTCTTCCCTCGCCCTGCGCTCCCTTTGGGCCTGAGCTCGCCGCTCTTCGGCTTCCCTGCGCTCGGTCTCGGTCTTGCTCGTGTCCAGGAAGTCGTCCAGTTCGGCCATGGCGGCGTCGAGATCGGGATCGCCGTAGCTCGAAGGAGAGGGTGTCCTTCCCCGGCTGGGGGAGGGAGAGGACCCCGTACTGACCCAGGCCTTAACCAGGCGTTCGAGGCGCTCGAAAATCTGATCCACTGGAGAACTCCTTTAGATGCTGAAGCTTGGATTACTGTATCCTGAGAGGCTTCGGCCCCGCAACACCTGGAGTCCTTCCCCACAGCGATCGACGCGACGCCCGGGCTGGCTCCAGGCCCGACGGATGACCCCGGGATCGTTCCTGATCAGGCTTATAAGGCTAATCCGGGCGTGTACAATTATGCGAATCGATGTATATTATGAAGTTCTAAAGCTATGACAGCGGTAAAAACCGGTACCAGGAGGGTGTTCGTCATCGGCGGCGCGAACATCGATATTCTAGGCCAGTCTGCGGCCGCATTCCGCCTGGGCGACTCTAATCCGGGGCGCATCGGAACGACGTTCGGCGGGGTGGGGAGGAACGTCGCCGAGGCCTGTCTGCGCCTAGGCTTGGAAATAAGCCTGATAACGGTCTTCGGAGAGGATGCCGACGGAGAGCGAATGGAAGCTGATTGCCGGGCCAAGGGCATGGATACCAGTCTGAGCATGCGCTGGGAGGGACCGAGCGCGAAGTATGTCGGCGCTCTAGATGCCGACGGCGCATTGGTCGGAGCGGTCGCCGACATGAAGGCCTTGGACGCGCTTCTTCCCGGCCATTTGGTAGCGGCAGTCGAGGCTTTGGACGGAGCCGCTTGCATCGTCGCCGACGCCAATATTCCGGCAGAAAGCCTAGCCTGGCTTTGCGGCCGTTACGGAAGAAAGAGCGGAACGTTCAAGGGGGGCTGCAAGCCCCTGCTTTTCCTGGATACGGTTTCGGAGGCAAAAGCGCTCAAGGCGCTGGGGCTTTTCGGCGAGTTCGATTGCATAAAGCCCAATATGAGGGAAGCCTTGGTCATGGCTTCTGGCCTGCCGCGGACAGAAAGCCTGGGGCGGGATTCCCGGGCGATTCTGCCGCAAGATAGGGAAGTGGAACCCGGGGAGATCAAGCGTCGCATCGAAGTTCAGGGCAAGCTTCCGGGGGAACTTTATATTTCGCTGGGGCCGAACGGCATGTATTATAGCGCCAAGATCGAGGAGGGGATCGTCCCTCTGCCGCCCGAAGCGCTGCGGCCCGCCGTCCGCAACCGTTCGGGAGCCGGGGACTGCGCCTTGGCCGGCCTGGTCTGGGCGAGCCTCAGGGGATACAAGCCCAGGGAAAAGGTCTATTGCGCTTTATCCGCCGCGCTCTTGTCGGCGGCTTCGGCTTCGCCTGTGCCCGAGGACCTGGGCGAAGGAAAATTACTCGGCCTGGCCGCGCAGATCGCGGAAAAGGGGCTCGAATCATGAATAAATTTCTATCAGTCACCGAGGAAGTGCGCGCCGCGCTCGGGGCGAACAGGCCTGTGGTAGCCCTGGAATCGACGATAATCAGCCACGGGATGCCCTGGCCCAAGAATTTGGAGACGGCTCTCGCGGTGGAGGAACTGATACGGAGCTGCGGGGCGGTGCCCGCCACGGTTGCGCTCATGGAAGGCCGCTTGTGCGCCGGACTCTCCAAGGCGCAGCTGGAGGCCCTGGCCAAGGCCGGCACCGGCGTGACCAAGGCGTCGCGCAGGGACTTTCCCAGGCTCCTGGCCTCGGGCGGCACCGGCGCCACCACCGTGGCGGGCACAATGATCGTGGCCGCTTTGGCTGGAATCCGCGTCTTCGCCACCGGAGGCATGGGCGGGGTGCACCGGGGAGCCGAATCAAGCTGGGACATCTCGGCCGACCTGGAGGAGCTCTCGAAGACCAGCGTCTGCGTCGTCTGCGCCGGCGCCAAGTCCATTCTCGACCT
>CAYVOD010000050.1:0-14210 GCA_964453055.1 uncultured Treponema sp.
GCCATGGTGGCGGCGCCCGCTTTCGCGCAGTTCAAGGTCGGTCTCGTGACCGACGTCGGCGGCATCGACGACAAATCCTTCAACCAGGGCACTTGGGAAGGCATCGTGCGATTCGCTCAGGACAACAAGTTGCCGAAGGCGAACTATAAGTATCTCCAGTCCTCCGCCGAAGCGGACTATGTCCCCAACCTCTCCACCTTCGCCGACGAGGGCCTCAACCTCATCATCGCCCCCGGATTCCTCTTCGAAAAGGCAATGGGCGATGTCGCGGCCAACTATCCGGCCAGGAAGTTCCTCATCATCGACACCGTCGTAGCAAAGCCGAACGTCGTAAGCGCAACCTTCGCAGAGCATGAAGGTTCCTACCTCGTCGGGGTCGCCGCAGCGCTCAAGGCCAAGGCTGACGGCAAGAACATCCTCGGATTCCTGGGCGGGATGCAGTTCCCTCTCATCGAGAAATTCCAGGCGGGATTCGAGCAGGGCGTTAAGGCGGTCGATCCCTCGATGACGATTCTCGTCGACTACGCCGGCGACTTCGCCGCCCCCGACAAGGGCCAGGCCATTGCCCAGAAGCAGTTCAACGCCGGCGCCTACATCATCTTCCACGCCGCTGGTGGAACCGGAAACGGCATGATCAAGGAAGCCAAGGAAAGGTCCCAGAAGGGCGACGTACGCTGGGGAATCGGCGTAGACAAGGACCAGTACTCCGACGGCGTGTACGGCAACAAGTCCGCGGTTCTCACCTCCATGATGAAGCGCGTCGACGTGGCCGCCTACGAAGTCTCCAAGCTGACCATGCAGGGCAAGTTCCCCGGCGGCCAGGTCATGGTGTTCTCCCTGGCGAACGACGGCGTCGGAATTCCTGATGTCAACCCCAACCTTTCCAGCGATATCGTCGCCAAGGTCAAGGAATACGCCGCCAAGATCAAGTCCGGCGCTTTGAAGGTCTCCGAGGTCCCGGCTAAGTAAGCAATTGTTAAGTCTTTTCCGGTCTTGACCAAAAGGGTCAAGGCGGGGGGCCGCCCGCGCGTCGCGCGGGCGGCCCTTTTTTGCGCGGCAAACCGGGAGCGAAGCAAGCCGAGGAATACCTTGCATACCGGCTTACGCCCGATCTAGCCTGGCCCATTTTCGCCGTGGTATACTGATACGAATACATAAATCCAGGGGGCTGAACGGTGAGCTATATCATCGAGATGCTCAATATCACCAAAGACTTTCCGGGCATCAGGGCAAACGACAACGTGACGCTCCAGGTGGAGGAGCGGAGCATCCATGCCCTTCTGGGGGAGAATGGGGCGGGAAAGTCCACGCTGATGAGCATTCTGTTCGGGCTTTACAAAGCCGAACAGGGATCCATAAGGATTCGAGGCAAGGACGTAAGCATCGAGGACCCGAACGTGGCCACTTCGCTCGGGATCGGCATGGTGCATCAGCACTTCAAGCTGGTTCAGAACTTCACCGTGACCGAAAACATCATTCTCGGAAGCGAGCCCCGCAAGGGAATTCTGCTGGATACCAAGAGCGCCGAGAAAAAGGTAGAGTCCATTTCAAAGCTCTATGGCCTCGCCGTGGATCCTAGGGCCAAGATAGATGATATTTCCGTAGGCATGCAGCAGCGGGTCGAAATACTGAAGATGCTGTACCGGGACGCTGAAATTCTCATTTTCGACGAACCTACGGCGGTGCTGACTCCCCAGGAAATCCACGAACTCATGCAGATAATGAGGCGCCTGGTGGAGGAGGGGAAAACCATCGTCCTCATCACCCACAAGCTCAAGGAGATCAAGGCTGTGGCCGACCGCTGCACGGTTCTGCGCCGTGGCCGCTGCGTGGGAACCGTTCCCGTCGCGTCTACCACGGAAGAACAGATGGCTGAGATGATGGTGGGAAGGGAAGTCAATTTCCATGTGGAAAAGGGAGCGGCCGTTCCTAAGGAAGTGCTTCTGAGGATCGACGACCTGGACGTAAAGAACTCTAAGGGTCTCATAGGGGTGAAAAAGCTCTCGCTCAAGGTAAGGGCGGGGGAGATCCTCGGCCTCTGCGGCATAGACGGCAATGGTCAGACCGAACTCATCCAAGCCATAACCGGTCTTACCAAGGTCGAATCAGGACACATTTTCCTACGAGATAGGGAGATCACGGATCTCCCTATCAAAGAGCGCCTGGATTTAGGCTTGGGGCACATACCGGAAGATCGGCATCGTCACGGCTTAGTCCTGGACTTCAATTTGGACGAAAACCTCGTGCTCCACAATTACATGCAAAAACCCTTCGCCTCCTGGGGGGTTTTAAATAAAAAGGCGATAAAGGACAACGCGGCTAGACTCATCGAAGAGTTCGACGTTCGTTCCGGCCAAGGGGCCGCAACTCCGACAAGATCCATGTCCGGGGGAAATCAGCAAAAAGCCATCGTAGCCCGGGAGATCGACCGTTCCCCCGATGTCTTCATCGTAGCCCAGCCTACCCGGGGCTTGGACGTGGGGGCCATTGAGTATATCCACAAGAGGATCGTGGCTGAGCGGGACAAGGGGAAGGCGATACTCCTCGCTTCCCTGGAGCTGGATGAAATCATGGATGTTTCCGATAGGATCGCGGTGATTCATGGGGGAGAGATCGTCGGCGTCGTACAGGCGGGGCAGACGGACGAAAACGAGCTTGGACTCATGATGTCCGGTTCGGTGCGAAAAACTCCGAAGGGGGATCAGGCATGACCAAGCGTGGAGAAAAGATACTCCTTCCTATAATTGCCGTCCTCTTGGGTTTCATCCTCGGATCCTTGATCGTGATCGCGACGGGTCGATCGCCTGTGGCTATGTTCGCGGCGATGATCAAGGGATTCTCAGGCCTCGACATCATTAACGACGTGCCTTGGAACACTCGATACATTGGCGAATTCGTCATCAACGCCATGCCTATCATTCTCACGGGCCTGGCTTTCGCATTCGCAAGCAGGACAGGTCTGTTCAGCATCGGAGCCGAAGGCCAGCTCATGGTGGGCTCCCTGGCCGCCACCGCAGTGGCGCTTCTAGTCCAGGCGCCACGGTTTGTCCACCTGCCCCTGGTGCTTCTGGCTTCCATCGCGGCTGGCGCGCTCTGGGGCGCCGTCCCCGGCTTCTTGAAGGCCAGGTTCAACGTTCATGAAGTCACTGTCTCGATCATGATGAATTACATCGCCCTGCATCTGAACAATTTCGTCATCCTGAACATTTTCGGCTCCCAGGACAGGGTGAAGACAGCTTTTTTTCCCGAGACGGCCCTTTTAAAGTCTCCCTTCCTCCAATCTATAACCAGGGGTTCCAGGTTGAACTGGGGCTTCATTCCCGTGATTCTCGCCCTGATCATCTTCTCATTCATCATCAACAAGACGACCTTCGGCTATTCCCTGCGGGCCGTGGGCTACAACAAGGACGCGTCGCGCTACGCCGGTATGAAAGTGAACAGGAATATCGTCCTCTCCATGATGATAGCAGGGGCCTTCGCTGGCTTGGCGGGATCGGTCATTACGGTAGGGACCTTCAATTTCGGCCGCGCCATGTCGGCGGCGGAGGGATATGGTTTTGACGGCATCGCCGTCGCCCTGGTGGGAGGAAACGAAGCCTCTGGTATCCTCTTCGCGGGCATGCTTTTCGGCATGCTCAAATCGGCCCAACCCCTCATGCAGTCCCAGGGTATTCCCCGGGAGATCGCGGGCATCATCCAAGCTTCTATCGTCTTATTCGTGGCCATGCAATACGGAATTAAAATGCTTCTTGAGCGTTTCAAGAAAAAGCAGGCTGTCACGGCCGATGGAGACAGGGCATGAGCATAAAAATCCTCTTCGAGATGTTTCCCATAGCTCTCATGTTCGCTTCGCCAATAATCATAGCCGCCCTGGGCGGACTCTTCAGCGAACGCTCCGGCATCGTCAACATTGCCCTCGAGGGCATCATGATGGTGGGCGCCTTCTCGGCCGCCACGGTTACCGTGCTCCTGGAAGATTCCACCGCCCTGGCGCCGTGGCTCGGCTTGGCTGCGGGCTTGGTCGCCGGCATCGTTTTCAGCCTTCTCCATGCGGTGGCCAGCGTCAACATGAAGGCTGACCAAACCATATCGGGAACGGCGCTCAATATCCTCGCAGGCGGCCTCACCGTCTATCTTTGCCAGATCATCTTCCGCCAGCAGCGGACCAGGGCTTTTTCCAATGGCATCCAGAAGGTCACGGTGCCCTTGCTCGAAAAAATCCCCGTATTGGGCAGGATGCTTTTCATAGAGAATTATCCGACCTTTTTCCTGGCAATCTTTCTTGTGCTCTTCACCTGGATTCTCGTATACAAGACTCCCTTCGGGCTCAGGCTGCGCTCCTGCGGCGAGCATCCCCATGCGGCGGCGAGCATGGGCATCAACGTAGCCTGGATGAGGTATTTCGGCGTCATGGCGTCGGGAGCCCTTGCGGGGCTTGCAGGCGGCACCATGGTGCTTACCGCCGATATCCAGTATACCTTGGTGTCCATCCACGGCACAGGATTCATCGCCCTGGCTTCACTGGTCTTCGGAAAGTGGAACCCCTTCGGCGTACTGGGGGCGGGCCTGTTCTTCGGCTTTTCCACAGCCCTTTCATTCTACGCAAAGGACATTACCTTTCTGGCCAGCCTGCCAGGAGAGTTTTTCTACGCCCTGCCCTATGTACTCACCATCGTGGCGCTGGTTGTCTTCGCCGGCAAATCGGTGGGACCCAAGGCAGCCGGCCAGATCTACGATTCCGGGAGGCGCTGAAAGAGAAAGTGCCATACCCCATCGAAAGCAAAATAGTGATCGCCGTCTCATCCAGCGCCCTCTTCAACCTGACCGAATCGGACGAAATCTTCAGGACCGAGGGCGAGGTTGCATACCGCGAGTGGATGAGCGTCCGCAGCGAGGACGTTCTTGAGCCGGGCAACGCCTTTTGGTTCGTCAAGCGCTTTCTTTCGCTCAATTCAGGCTATGCCCAAGGACAGGGGCCGGCGGAAGTGGTTCTGCTTTCGCGAAACGACCCGGAGGCTGGAATCCGGATTTTCAAATCCATACGGCACTACGATCTGGATATAATCCGCGCCGCCTTCCTGGATGGGCGTTCCCCCTATCCCTATATCGGCGCTTTCGGCGCGGCCCTCTTTCTCTCTACGAATACCGAGGACGTGAAGACGGCCATCGACGCCGGCCTGCCCGCCGGGCTCATCCTTTCACCTGGCTTCGGGGAGGACGAGGATGGCGAACTCAGGGTGGCCTTCGATTTCGACGGGGTGATAGCAGGGGACGAGGCCGAAAGGCTTTATCGTTCGCCCGGCGGGCAGGAGCGATTTGCCGAAATAGAACTTCGCAAGGCCGAAACCCCTCTCGATCCCGGGCCAATGAAGCCCTTTTTCGAAAAACTGGCCGCCCTGCAACAGCATCAACGATTTACCGGCTCGACGGGTTCGACCGGCCTCGAGGACAGGCCTATGACAAGGATCCGCACCGCGATAATCACCGCCCGCAACGCCCCTGCCCATGAAAGGGTGATCAACACCCTGAAGCGCTGGGGGATTTTTACCGACGAGATTTTCTTTTTAGGGGGCATAGAAAAACGTCGGATCCTTGAAGCCTTCAAGCCCCATCTGTTTTTCGACGATCAGCTGCGGCACTTCGAAGACGTCGGCCCCATGGCTGCCTGCGTACACGTGCCCTTCGGCGTGGCGAACTCGTAAATCAAAAACAAAAAAGCGCAAATTTCGATTTTGTTGTATACTAGGTAAACGGGGTTCGCCGATATCGGGCTTTCCCCAGACAAAGCCAAGGAGAGGCTCAATGATCGATACGAACGCACTCCAGAAATATTCTCTTTTCGGCGGGGTGCTTCCGGACCAGATCGAAAGGATAAAACCGCTTTTCGGCTTCGCTCGGTACGATGCGGGAGATATGCCCATGAGAGAGGGCGATCCGAACGACAAGATATTCTTCATCATCGGCGGCAGAGTCACGGTATCCAAACAGGGTATTTCCATAGCGGAGCTAGGGGAGGGCGAAACCTTCGGAGAAATGGAGCTCATCGATATCATGCCCAGCATAGCCACGATAACGGCCCTCGAGCCGCTGGAGGTCGTCACGATCTCCAATCGAGCCCTTTATGAAATCTCCAAAGTCGACTGCAAGACCTTCGCCATGCTGGTGATGAACCTGGCCAGGGATCTTTCGCGAAGGCTCCGAAGGATGGACGAGCTGGCCTGCCGCTGATGGGAACATGGCGCCTCATGTCTGGGCCGCTTTCCCCTCCAACGACTCCATAAGCATGTCAAGCAAGGATAAGGGGCGATTGGTGAAAATATGCTGATATTTATAGTTTTTATCGATAATTAAGGAATAGGCACCGAAGAAATGCTTTGCCGGGGACCGGTCTCGAACCGGCACGCCGCTCGCGCAGCAAGGGATTTTAAGTCCCTGGTGTCTACCAATTCCACCACCCCGGCGACAACGAAATCATGATACCTGGGGCTCTCGGCCAAGGTCAAGGAATAGCGGGATACTTATAGGCTTTGAAGACTGAAAAAATCTTTTAAAAACACCGCCACTCCGTCTTCGTCCACCGAAGGGGCCACCGCGGCGGCCTTGACTTTCAGCTCTTCCGACGCGTTGCCCATGGCGACGCCCATGCCGGAGGAAAGAAGCATATCCTCGTCGTTTTCCGCGTCGCCGAAGGCTATCACTTCTCTCAGGCTTCCGCCGAGGTTTTCTACGCAGAGTTTAAGGCCCGTGGCCTTGCTCACTCCGGCGACTACGATTTCGAGCATGAAGGGTGCGGAATACACGATCTGTACAGTTGATCCGAAACGTTCGACAAGCTTCATCCTTATGGGTTCAAGCTTTTCGTGGTCGTCCATGAACATGAACTTGGTGAATTCCAGCGTCCCGACACTGTCGAAGTTCGTCCGCAGGCCTTCCTTGCCTGCTCTTTTCACATAATAGTCGGTATAAGCGTTGCGGCGCTCATAGCACCAGGAGTCGCCCAGGTACGCATGGTAGTGGGAATCGAACTCCCTGGCAAGGAGGTATATTTCCCGGGAAAGGGTTTTATCCATGTGGAAATGAGCTATGCTCTGGCCGGACCCCTGATAGATGTCAGCCCCGTTGGAGCAGACGAAACCATCCACTCCCTCCAGGGAGCTTACCTGCCCTTTAGCGGAGGACAAAACCCTGCCTGTGGAGATGATAACCTTCTTTCCAATGCGTCTGCAGTCCTTCAATACCTCCCGCACGCTGTCGGATAGGACATAATCGGCGCTAAGTATGGTGCCGTCCAGGTCGAGGGCGATATAGCCGTAGTCATCGTGGTTCATCGAGCATCCTTTTCTTGCGTGCCGGCATGATACCCTGAAGTGCAGGCCTTTGTCATTGCCGGGGCTCTCCTTTACACGAGTCCGAGGCTCGTTCACAATATTCCGAATATGACTGGCTGTTTTCTTCTCTCCGGCGCCCGGATACTCCTTCCCGATAGAATACTCGAATCGGGAAAGCTAGTAGCCCAGGCAGGCGTCATTCGATGGATCGGCGATGGCGAGGTCCCGGAAAAATGGCTTGCGATGGCGAAAAAGGGAGAGATCGAAGAATTCGATTGCGGCGGAAAGTGGATAAGCCCGCCCTTGATCGAGCTGCATATCCACGGTGCCTTCGGGTATGGGTTCGAGACCGCTATAGACGGGAAGGCCTTGCGGGATTTGGCGCCGAAGCTGGAGGCTAAGGGCGTGGGCCGCTACATGCCGACCATCCTGTGGGACGAGAATGCGGTGAAAAACCTCGCGGCCGCCATCGAGGCCTCGGGTCTTTATGGTTCTGCGATCCCCGGCATTTATATGGAAGGGCCTTTCATCAATCCGCGCCGCAGGGGCGGCATAGGCCTGGAACAAATCAGGCAGCCCGATGTGCCGACCCTGGAAAGAGTGCTGGATGTTTGCTCAGGCAAGCTCAGGATGATGACCTTGGCCCCGGAACTGCCCGGCATAGAAGACTTATACCCGATATTGCGGAAAGCCGGGGTAATGATCGCCGCAGGTCATTCCGATGCTAAAATATCGACGCGACCGCCTCCCAAGCCCTGGTCGGTCACGCATCTGTTCAACGCCATGAGCCCCTTCGACCACAAGGAGGGCGGGCTGGTGAATAGCGCCTTCGACGGCGCCGCCGATTGGGTGGAGCTAAACGCCGACGGTGTGCATGTGAATCCCCAGGCGATGTGCGGCGCTTCGCGCTGCATTGATCCCGCGTCCTTGATTTTGACCAGCGACGCCGTGGCCCCCGCCGGCCTGGAATTCGGCGAGTACAAATACTTCGGCAAGGCTGTGAGTTCGAACGCTTCGGGGGTGCGCTACGCGCGGGACGGAACCTTGATAGGATCCAGTCTTTTAGGCATCGATATCGTGCGTTCTTTCAGCGCCGCGACCGGCTGCGGGCTTCCCATGGCTTTCGCATGCATGAGCGCGAATCCCGGAGCGCTGCTTCGCGAGGCGGGTTTTGGTGGCGCCGGCCGGCTTGAAAGCGGGGCCGTTGCTGATTTATTTATATGGAACGAGGACTTTAGCGCTTGCAGGAGAATCGGCGGCCGAATCCCCGGTGACTCGATCCCGGGCTTTATCGCCCCGATTCCCAAAAGGTCGTAAATCGATGATACACAGAAAGGCTTCGGCCTATATACACAAAGAAAACCTCGAGAATAACCTGCGTCAGTTGAGAAGAATCGCGGGCAGCTCCAAAATTTGCGCCGTCATCAAGGCCGACGCTTACGGCCATGGGGCTGTCATGACATCGCGGATTCTCGCCGACGCGGGGGTGGACTTCCTGGCAGTGGCCTACCTCGAGGAAGCCCTGGAGCTCAGGGAAGCGGGAATCCAGACTCCTTTGCTGGTGCTAGGAACGACCGATCCCGGGAACGCCGATATTATCATAGCCAATAACGTAAGCCAGACCGTATTCACCCGGGACTTGGCCACTGCCCTGTCCGAGTCGGCGCTTCGACTGGGCAAGGCCGCCCTCGTGCATATAAAGATTGATACAGGCATGCATCGCCAGGGAATAGAGCCTGGGCAGGCCGGGAGTTTCGCTCTTTTCTTGTCCCGGCTCGGAGGCATAACGATAGAAGGCTGCTATTCCCATTTTACCGAGGCCGACAACCCCAGCTCGGATTTTTCAGCCCGCCAGATCGAACGTTTCAAGGGAGCTTTGGAAGCCATAAAAGCCGAGGGAATCGAGCCGGGAATCAAGCATATGGCCAACAGCGCCGCGTTGCTGCGGATCCCCGAATCGAGGATGGACATGGTGAGGCCAGGGGTGCTTCTCTACGGCATGTCCCCCGAAGCCGATCATTGGCTTCCCGAGGACTTCAAGCCTGTGATGGAATTCCGCGCCGCCGTGACCAGTCTTCGCGATATCGGGGAAGGGGAGGGGGTAAGTTACGGGAGGATTTTTATTGCCCCAAAGCCCACCCGCATAGCCTTGCTGCAAGTCGGATACGCCGATGGGTACTCCCGCCATCTTTCCAACCGCGCGGCGGTGATGATAAGGGGACGAAGGGCGCAGGTGGCGGGAAGAGTATGCATGGACCAGATCATGGTGGACGTTACCGATATCCCTGAGGTAAAGGTGGGCGACGAGGCGACCCTCTTCGGACTGCCCGGGCTGCCGGCCGGGGAACTCGCCGAGATTATGGGGACAATAGACTACGAAGTCAGCTGCGGAATATCCAAGCGGGTTCCGCGGGTGCTTATCGAGAGGGGCTGATGGACGTTCAGTTCAGAAAATACCAGGCTCTGGGCAACGATTACATTGTCATAGATCCGAGGGAATTTCGTTTTTCCCCGGAACCTAAGGCCATTATGGCAATCTGCGACCGGAACTACGGCGCCGGATCGGACGGCATATTGTTCGGGCCTTTAAGCGACGCCGGCGATCTTGAGGGTTGGACTACGGGACATATCGACGGAGGTTCGAGTCCCTGGGTGCGGATATTCAATCCCGACGGCTCGGAAGCTGAAAAAAGCGGTAACGGGTTGAGAATTTTTTGTCTTTACCTGGCCGAGCAAGGCTATGTCGGAACGCAGCCTTTTTTTGTCGAGACGAAGGGGGGGAGGGTTTCAGCCCAGGTGGAGAGCATCGATCCTCCGAGTATCCGGATCGATATGGGCAGGCCTTCCTTCTCAGCGAAGCAGGCCGGCCTGGCGATCGATTCCGATGAACTGCTGCTTGACAACCTGGAACTGGCCGGCGAAAGCTACAAGGCGAGTTTCGTATCCATGGGCAATCCGCATTGCGTGATATTCGTGGATAAACCGACGGCGGAGCTCGCTAAAAGGCTTGGTCCTTTGGTTGAGCGCCATCCGCTTTTTCCGAACGCGACGAACGTGCAGTTCGCCGAGGTCTTAAACAGGCATGCCATGCGGATTGAAATTTGGGAGCGGGGAGCCGGCTACACCTTGGCCAGCGGTTCTTCTTCCTGCGCCGCCGCTTCAGTGGCCAAGAGATTGGGATTTGTCGAAGGTAGGGTGTCGATGCATATGCCGGGAGGGAGGCTCGAGCTGGACGTGTCAGGCGAGTCGGTGATAATGAAGGGGCCCGCGTTGCGTGTTTTTGACGGTTGTTTTTCGGGCGCTTTGGCGGCTAAGCTAAATTCCCTAGGCGCCCTGCGGTGAAGTGAAGGGGATACTATGAAGAATCACAAGGCCATCCTCGCCGAGGCTCGGTCGATGAAGGATTGGCTGTCTACGGTGCGGAGGGATCTGCACGCGATTCCCGAACCAGGCGATGCGGAATTCGAGACTCAAGCATATCTGTGCAAGACCCTGGACGAAATGGGCATCCCCTACAGGAAAACGCGGACCGCCGTGGTGGCCCTCGTGGAAGGCGCCGCGCCCGGCTCCGTCGTGGCCCTGCGCGCCGACATGGACGCCCTGCCCGTCCTGGAGCCGGAGGACAGGCCGTATCGTTCCCGGCACGAGGGATATATGCACGCCTGCGGGCACGACGCGCACATGACCGTGGCCCTTGGCGCGGCGCGCTATTTTCAGGCGCACAAAGACGATTTCGCGGGGACGATAAAGTTCCTCTTCCAGCCCGCTGAGGAAACCACAGGCGGGGCGGCGCCCATGATCGCCGACGGCTGCCTGGAAAACCCCCATGTCGATTACGTATTGGGACTCCATGTCATGCCTGACGTTGAAGCGGGCTATATAGAGCTCAAACACGGAGCTCTCAACGGGGCTTCAGACTTTTTGGGAATAAGGATAAAGGGCAAGGGAGCGCATGCTGCCTATCCCAGCACCGGAATCGACGCCATCGTGATCGCCGCCAAAGTCGTAGACGCCCTGCAGTCTGTGGTGTCGCGCAACGTCTCTCCCTTGGAAGAGGCGGTGATCACGGTCGGAACCATAAACGGCGGCCAACGCAACAACATCATCGCCGACGAAGTGTACATGACGGGCACCATAAGGACGACGAACCCGGAGGTGAGATCCGCGATCGCGCAACGCGTAAGGTCGATTGTGGAACATGTCCCAAAAGCCCTTGGAGGCTCGGGAGAGGTCGAGATACAACCGGGATATACCGCCCTGATAAACCATGATCCCATCGTTGACCTTCTCGAAAAGGAAGCCGGGGCTTTGCTCGGGGCCGAAAAAGTGCGATGGCGAGAAAAACCCAGCCTCGGCGTGGAAGATTTCGCGTTCTTCCTGCTCGAGAGACCCGGGGCTTTCTATCATCTTGGCTGCGGCAACAGCGCGAAAGGCATCGAGGCTCCGCTCCATTCGAAAGATTTCGATATCGACGAAGCCTGCCTGCCAGTCGGCGTCGCGCTGCAAGTTTCCGTGGCCCTAAGCCTGCTGAAGGAGGGACGCTGAATGGACATCGGCGAATTCAATTCCCATTCCAGCGTGCGATTCAATCACTTGTTCTACGACGGGATCGATACTGTAGAGTTGGCATCCCAGTATGGAACGCCCCTCTATGTCGTCTCCGAATCCGCAGTCAGGGAGCGCTGCTCGCGCATCCGGGAAGCTTTTCTCGAAAAATATCCCAAAACACGCGCGGTGTACGCCTCCAAGGCCTTCCAAACCCTGGACATGTGCAGGATTATCGCCCAGGAGGGACTCGGCGTCGACGTCGTTTCGGGAGGGGAATTATTCGCGGCCCTTAGGGCACAGGTCGATCCCGAGACTATCGTATTCCACGGCAACGCGAAGACCCTGGACGAACTCGAATTCGCTATCGAGAGCGATGTCGGCCGGATCATCTCCGACAACCTGCGGGAAATAAACGAAGTCGAACGCATAGCCGCCCGTCTGGGCAAGAAAGTAAAACTCCTTTACAGAATAACCCCCGGAGTTGACAGCCACACACATCGCTTCATCTCGACCGGAAGCCTCGATTCGAAATTCGGCATACCCCTCGATTCCTCGGTGCGGAACGATTATGTCCGCGCCGTCCTCAACTCCCCCCATATCGATTTTAAAGGCTTCCATTTCCACATAGGCTCCCAGATAAGAGATAATTTTTCCCACCTGGCCGCCCTCGGCGTAGCGCTAAAACTCATGGCAGACGTGCATAAGGAGTACGGATTCGCCGCGCAGGAGCTGAACCTCGGCGGAGGCTTCGGCATCCGCTACCTTCCCGGCGATCCCGAGACCGAGCTTGGTTACTTCATCGATCCCATGATGCAGCTCATCCGCTTCGAGACTGAAAAGGCCGGAATCCCCATGCCCATGGTGACCATCGAACCCGGGCGATGGATAATCGGCGAAGCGGGGATTACCCTCTACGAGGTCCGTTCGGTCAAGACCATTCCCGGAATCAGAACCTACGTGGGGGTGGACGGGGGAATGGCGGACAACATACGCCCGGCACTCTACGATGCCAAATACCACGCGCTCAGCGCGAACAAAGCCGACTGGAGCCACGATACCGTCGTCACCATTGCGGGAAAATGCTGCGAATCAGGGGATATCCTGGTCAGGGATATCCCCCTCGCCGAACCTAAACCCGGCGACGTAATCGCCGTTTTTTCCACGGGCGCCTACAACCACTCGATGGCTTCCAACTACAACAGGATACCCCGTCCGGCCGTGGTCATGACCTCTAAAGATGGGCGGCACCGCCTCTCCGTGCGTCGCGAAACCTACGAGGACATGCTTATACGGGAGATTTAGCCGCTTCCTCGAATACTTTTGTCTGCGAAGACGTCAGGGCGGCGCAGCCAGCCTCGCTCCTGGGGAATGCGCGCCGCAGCTCCGATGCCTAGAAAAGCAGTTGCAGCCCCGCCAGAATCGACAAACCCTGAATGATGAGGTTGAACGATTTTTGGGGCACCCGCTTCACGAACTTGATTCCCAGGGCAAGTCCGGCCAGCGACAACGGAAAAATGAGCGCGTCGAATCCTAGGTGGCTTATCGTGATCGTTCCCAGGGCAAGGCTGAAGGGAAGCTTGAGCATGTTGGTCGACATGAGGAACCACGCGTTCGTGCCGGCGAAATCTTCTTTCTTTAGGTCTATTGACAGAAAATAGATCGCTATAATCGGCGCTGAGGCGTTGGCGAGCATGGCGAAAAAGCCCGCGAACAATCCCGCCAGCAGGGGAATGCTTTTCGTTTCGACTTTTACCTTGAACTTGAAATACTTGAGGCTCATGCCGAGCAATGTGATGAAGACGATGAACAAGCCCAGTATCGGCTTGAAGGTCTCGTCGTCGATATTCCTGAGAAGCATGAAGCCGAGGGTCAGACCGCTGAACGATCCCGGCAGCACCCACTTCAGCGTTTCCCATCTGGCCTTGCTCCGCCAGTATAGGACAGCGACTATATCGCTGGCGATCATGAGCGGAAGCATTATGCCGGTCGCCATTCTCGAGGGCATGGTCATCGCCACGAAGGGGGTGAAAAAAGTCACGATTCCGGCGATTCCGCTCTTGGCGACACCTATGGCGAAGGCGGCGAGGCACATTACGGCGATCGCCGCCGGGCTGAGTTCCATGGGGCGAATCCTACAGGGAAAGGCAGCGGAAGGGCAAGCGGAACAAGAGTTTTTAGCGTTTCCGGGGCGTTGAATCCCGCCCAGCTGTTCTTAGCGCGCCTGTTTCCTCTTGAGATAGCGGTCCAGGAGCACGGCGAGCAGTATGATGATTCCCTTTGCGACCAGCTGGAAATGGGCGTCCACCGCCATGAGGTTGAAGCCGTTGTTGAGGA
>CAYVOD010000051.1:0-14170 GCA_964453055.1 uncultured Treponema sp.
CGGATACAATACGCGGTCATGGAATATTCCAAGCGCACGGTCACCTGTGGCCAGTTAAGAGCAGCTGATATAGGCAATTCGGTCGTCCTCAACGGCTGGGTTCATCGCAAGCGGGACCATGGGGGCATTTCCTTCATAAACTTGAGGGACCGCTACGGCATAACCCAGGTGGTGGTGGACGCGGATTCCCCCGCGACCCTTCTGGCGACCGCCGCGGAGCTGAAAAGCGAGTACTGCGTCGCCGTGCGCGGCCTGGTGCGCAGCCGGCCCGAAACCATGATCAACCCGGACATGGACACCGGCGCCATAGAAGTGGTGTGCCAGGATATCGTCATCCTGTCCAAGTGCGAAGTCCTGCCTTTCCAGATCGACGAGCAGACCGACGCGAAGGAAGACACCCGCTTGGCCTTCCGCTACCTGGACCTGCGCTCCGCCTCGATGCAGCGCAAAATCCGGCTCCGCCACGAGGCGGCCTTCGCGGTACGGGAATACATGGTCGGCCAGGGTTTTTACGAAATAGAAACGCCCACCTTCATACGTTCCACTCCCGAGGGAGCCAGGGACTATCTCGTCCCGTCCAGGCTCTATCCTGGCAAGTTCTACGCCCTGCCCCAGTCGCCTCAGCTCTACAAGCAGATCCTCATGGTGTCGGGCTTCGACAAGTATTTCCAGCTGGCCCGCTGCTACCGCGACGAGGACGCCCGGGGCGACAGGCAGCCCGAGTTCACCCAGATCGATATCGAAATGTCCTTCGTGAAGCGGGACGACGTGCTCGAGATGTGCGAAGGGCTCATGGGCCACGTATTCAAGAAGGCTCTGGGAGTGACCCTGCCCGAACATTTCGTCCGCCTCTCCTACGACGAGGCCATGGACCTCTACGGAAGCGACAAGCCGGACCTGAGGTTCAGCATGTCCATGCAGGACTTCAAACCCTACGTGGAAGCCTGCTCATTCCAGGCCTTCAAGGACGCGATCGCCGCAGGGGGGACGGTAAAGGCGCTCGTGGTTCCGGGCAAAGCTGACTATTCCCGCAAGCAAATAGAGGAGCTCGAGGCCCAGGCGAAGGTCTACAAGGCCAAGGGCATGGCATGGATGAAGGTGGCCAAGGCCGCCGAGGGCTCGGGCGCCGCCGCGGAAGGCGGCCTCGCGCTTGAAGGAGGGGCATCCAAGTTCTTCGCCGCCAACGCCGCCGAGGTGGCGGCCGGCCTAGGAGCCAAGCCGGGGGACCTGATCCTGATGGTGGCCGACGCCAAGGCGAGGATCGCCTGCACAGCTCTAGGCGCGGTGAGGAGCAAGCTTGGGAAGGACCTCGGCTTGCTGGACCCCAGAGTGTTCAAATTCGCCTGGATCGTGGATTTTCCCATGTTCGAATACAACGAGGAAGAAGGCCGTTGGGAAGCCGCCCACCACATGTTCACCATGCCCCAGGAGAAATACCACGCCACCCTGGAATCCGATCCGGGATCGGTCAAGGGCGACCTCTACGACCTGGTGTTGAACGGCTACGAGATAGCGTCAGGCTCTATCCGCATCCACGATCCGGAACTACAGCGAAGAATTTTCAAGGTCGTCGGCTTTTCCGAGGAAGAAGCCCAGCGCAAGTTCGGCTTCCTGGTGGAGGCCTTCAAGTACGGCCCCCCGCCCCACGGCGGCATAGCCCCCGGCTTCGACCGCCTGGTCATGCTCATGGCGGGCGAGACTTCCATCAAGGAGGTCATCGCCTTCCCCAAGAACAGCTTCGCGGTGAGCCCTATGGACCAGAGCCCGAACGAGGTGGACGAGAAGCAGCTGCGCGAGGTTCATATAAGGATCGTTCCGAAAGAGTAGGCTTTCGTCGGGCGACCGCTTTTGCGCCGCAGATAGGTTTACTCTTGCTTCTTCAAGGCTTTCTTTTCCGCCTCGGCACCCGCGCTGAGATATAGCGAATCCAGCCCCAGGGCGATGAACTTGAATCCCTGCTCGGCCCTCCGGTTAGCCGCCTCCGCTCCCATGCAGAAGATGCCAGGGATTACGCGGGCGTCTAGCGACGCTTGGAGCAACTTCGCGATGGCCGCCTCCACTTCAGGATGGTTTGGCTCGTCCATGTGGCCCATCGAGCAGGCAAGGTCGAAGGGACCGACGAACAGCATGTCGACGCCCGGAACTTTCAATATCTCGTCGATTCGCGACACCGCGTCTATGTGCTCCGCCTGGAGCATCACCAACGTTTCAGCGTTGGCCGATTTTGCGTATTCGATCATGCTCAAGCCGTAAAGGCTCGCCCTTCCCGGCCCCAAGCCGCGGACGCCGCGGGGAGGATACAGGCAATTTTTGACCGCTCGTTCGGCTTCTTCTTTGGTATTGACCAGAGGAACCATTATTCCCTCGGCTCCAGCATCCAGCACGCGCTTGATGGTCGCCTGGTCGTTGCCGGGGACCCTCGCCAGGGCTGTGCAGCCGCCGCGCTTGATCGCGGCGAAAAGATTCCCCGCCGTTTCCAGGTCGATCTGGCCGTGCTCCATATCCACTAGAATCCAATCGAAACCCTTGGAAGCCAGTATCTCCGACACGGCGACGCTGCCGATGCCCTGGAAAGGGCCGAATGCGTTCTTTCCCGATTGAAGCTCTCTTTTAACATGGTTGGAATACGACAAAACAGCCTCCGGAATTTAAAGATTTCGGATCATTCCTTCGATCGAAAATAAAATCATTTATCTCGCGTTATGGAACAAGCCGCGCCGCGGCGGGAGCCTCGGACCTCCGGCGGATTCACCGCGTCGACGCAATGCATGAAATCGAGAATGCAGTCGCAGGCGAGAGAGTAAACGATATTCTGCCCGTCCCGGCGGTCCGCCACCAAGCCCGCGTCGCGCAAGACGGCCAGGTGCTTTGAAACGGTGGATACGTCGGCGCCGATCTCCTTGGTGAGATCGCCCACGCAGGCTTCCGATTCCGAAAGCCGCATAACGATATACAGGCGCGAGGGGTGGGCGAGCGCCTTGAATACCGCTACCCGGCGCCTTTGTATGGTTTTTTCCTGCCGGTTCATTCTGATGGTATCTTCTCCAAAAAGGTTCTTCCTGTCAATGAAAGTTACTTGACAGGGAAAATATATTTGGCAAAAATACCAATATATCGCGTTACAAGGTCCGCCAGGAGTTCATATGTCCGAAAAGCGAATCGGGTTTTTCGCCAAATATCTTTCGCTGTGGGTTTTTCTCTGCATCGTGCTCGGCGTCGCCATAGGTTATTTCCTCCCGGGAGTGCCGGCATTCCTGGGCAGGTTCGAATACGCGAGAGTGTCGATCCCCGTGGCGATTCTCATATGGCTCATGATTTATCCCATGATGCTCAAGGTCGATTTCACGAGCATCAAGAACGTGGGCAGGAAACCGAAAGGTCTTGCCGTGACGCTGGCGGTGAATTGGCTCATCAAGCCGTTCACGATGTACGCTATCGCGTGGTTCTTCCTGAAGGTCGCATTCAAAGCGCTAATCCCGCCCTCGCTCGCCACGGAATACCTCGCCGGCGCCGTGCTATTAGGCGCGGCGCCCTGCACGGCGATGGTCTTCGTCTGGTCGTACCTCTCCGACGGGGATCCGGGCTACACGGTCGTTCAGGTGGCCGTGAACGACCTGGTGATATTGGTCGCGTTCACCCCGATCGTCGCCTTCCTTCTGGGGGTGAGCGACATCAGCGTGCCCTGGGACACCTTGCTTTTCTCCGTACTTCTCTTCGTCGTGATTCCCCTGGGCGCCGGCGCCCTCACCAGATCGCGCCTGATAAGGAAGCGAGGCAAGGACTGGTTCGAAGGCGCGTTCATCAAGAAGTTCGAGGGAATAACCGAGGGCGGGCTTCTCTTGACTCTCGTAATCCTTTTCGCTTTCCAGGGTGAGACGATTCTCGACAACCCCCTCGCGATCGCGCTCATCGCTGTGCCGCTGGTCATACAGACTTACTTGATTTTCGCTATCGGCTACGGCTGGGCGAGAGCGTGGAAAATCCCTTATGCCGTCGCCGCGCCGGCGGGAATGATCGGCGCCTCAAACTTTTTCGAGTTGTCGGTGGCGGTGGCCATCAGCCTTTTCGGCCTTTCGTCGGGGGCGGCCCTCGCGACGGTGGTAGGCGTGCTGACCGAGGTTCCTGTCATGCTCAGCCTCGTCTTCATAGCCAAGAGAACAAGACATTGGTTCCCGAAGGAAGTCGCATGACCAACCATAAAGATGATCGCCATATCGAAATCGAGAGACGCGCGACGCTAAAAAACGCGATCCTGAAAAACTACGGTAGCGTCGCCAGGGCGGAAACGTCCGATTGCTGCGGTTCGGGAGCTTCCTGCTGCGGTCAGGAGACTAAAGGCACGAACGGAAAAATGCTCGGATATACCGAGGAAGAACTTGCCTCGACGCCGCCGGGAGCGAACTTAGGGCTAGGCTGCGGCAACCCCCAGGCTATCGCTCGGCTGAGGCCGGGGGAAAGAGTGCTCGATCTAGGTTCGGGCGCCGGGTTCGACGCGTTTCTCGCGGCTCGCAAGGTCGGGGCCGCGGGGAAGGTGATCGGCGTGGACATGACGCCCGAGATGATCTCGAAGGCTCGATTGAACGCCGCAAAAGGCGCTTATTCAAACGTCGAATTCAGGCAGGGGGAGATCGAAAACCTCCCGGTCGAAAACGAATCCATCGACGTGATCATTTCCAATTGCGTCATCAATCTATCAACCGACAAGCCGCGGGTCTTCGCCGAAGCGTTTCGAGTCCTCGCCCCCGGCGGAAGGCTCGCCGTTTCCGATGTCGTGGCCACCGCCGAGCTTCCCGCGGAGGTAAAGGACGACCCGTTGCTCCATTCAGCATGCATCGCCGGAGCCTCGACGGTGGACGAGCTCGAAAAAACGCTGCGCCAAGCCGGTTTCGCGGAAATAACTATCGAACCCAAGGACTCCAGCAAAGCCTTCATCAAAACCTGGGCACCGGGCTCCAAGGCCGCGGATTACCTGGTTTCCGCGGCGATCCGCGCCATAAAACCAAGAGGTTGAGCGCCTCTGGCTTTCAGTCTGTCCGGACTACGCTATCGCTCCGAATAAAAGCCCCGCGGCTGTCGAAAAGACCACGACTAGGCCGACATACGTCAAGGTTTTCTTCCATCCCAGTTCTCCCGCTATGACCAGGATAGAGGGGAGCGAGAGGCTCGGGCCCGCCAAGAGAAGGGCCAAGGCAGGGCCCTGCCCCATGCCAGCACCTAAAAGCCCCTGGACGATTGGGATTTCAGTGAGGGTTGCGAAGTACATGAGCGCGCCGGCGAAAGAGGCGAAAAAGTTGGCGAACAGCGAATTGCCGCCTAAAAATCCGGCGATCCACCCCGTGGGAATCAGCGCGTCGTGCCCGGGCCTTCCCAGAAGAAAGCCGGCTACCAGAACGCCCGCGAACAAGAGGGGCAGAATTTGAAGCGCGAAATCCCTGGTGGCTATGACCCAATCCACGCGCTCCTCTTTAACAAACCATTTGATGACGGTATAGGCTAATACAAGGGCGAAGGCTCCGGATATCCACCACTTAGCCGCGTAGATAGCGTCCCATGCCGCGCTGCCGCCCTTGGAGTTCGCCCAATTCATGAAAACGAGAATTCCGATCATGCTGCCCATGTAGAGGATCATTTGCCCGAGGCTTCGAGCCGGTTTCTCCATGCTTCCCGCGAACATCCGCGCGTCCGCCGATCGCTTGGCGTCGTCCTTGCGAAAAACAAGGGCCATGACCAAGCCGATGACGATGGAAAACGATATCGCCCCGACCGCCCTCGCCAAGCCCAGCTTCCAGCCGAAAACCTTGGCGGAAAGCACGATGGCCAGAATGTTTATCGCCGGCCCGGAATAGAGAAAAGCCATCGCGGGGCCCAAGCCCGCGCCCTTTTTATAGATGCCTTTGAAAATGGGCAGGACCGTGCAGGAGCAAACGGCGAGTATGGCACCGGATATAGAGGCGACGCCGTAGGCCGTGAACCGCTTCGCGTCGGGGCCGAGATAGCGCATCACGGCCTGTTGGTCCAAAAATGCCGTGATCGCGCCTGCGATAAACATGGCGGGAACTAAGCAAAGCATGACATGCTGCCGGGCGTAATCCCCGAGCATTAGAAACGCCTCGTTTACAGCTTGGGATATCCGGGGAGTCTCGAAGGGAATAAAATACGCCGCGGCAAAAACGCCCGCTAGCGCCAAAAGCTTTTTATTCGGACTCCATTCTTTCGCGCTCATGCCCTTGCCTCGCCCCTGAAACAGCGCATATTACTTTCCACCCTTGAGGATTTCGGCGATCTGCTCGACCGAGAGCAACCGGCCCGCGCTTTTAACCGTCCCGTCTATCGCCAAAGCCGGGGTCATCATGACTCCCATTTCCATTATCTTGTCGCTGGAGGAAATTTTTTCGATCTCCGCCGAAATCCCCGTCGTTTGGATCGCCTGGCGCGCGTGATCTTCCAACAATCTGCACTTGGGGCAGCCCATCCCTAATATTTGAACTTTCATGGTTCGCTCCTTATGTGAAATTATGCTCACATAGATACATCGATTCGGACTTTCTGTCAATATCAAATAGCGATAGAGTATGGTTCATGAAACGAGTCCTTTTTCTCTGCGTACATAATTCAGCCCGGAGCCAGATGGCTGAGGCGTATCTGAACCGCTTGGGCGAAGGTAACTACAAGGCCGAGAGCGCCGGCCTGGAGCCGGGGAAACTTAACCGCTTTGTGGTGCTCGCTCTGGCAGAGGATGGTATCGATATATCAGGCAAAGCCCCTCGGGATGTTTTTTCACTCTACAAGGAGGGCAAAACTTATGACATTGTGGTGACTGTCTGCTCCAAGGAGGCGGCGGAGCGCTGCCCTATATTCCCCGGCAATGCTGAGAAGCTTCATTGGCCCTTCGACGACCCTTCCACGTTTACCGGAAGCGATGAGAAAATCATGGCCAAGGTGCGGATCGTTAGGGATCAGATTAAGGAAGCGATCAAGGAATTCATCGCCAGCGACAATTGACGTCAAAACATTAGATCGTTACTATGTGAGCGATGAGTGACATAATCGATCCCGCCCAATTGCGGAGAGAAACAGCGATTTTCAAAGCCCTCTCCAGCGAGGCGAGGCTGGCAGTCATCTACGCGCTGAGGAGCGGCGAGAAGAACGTGAGCGAACTGGTGGAGATGCTAGGCTCGCTGGAGTGCGCCTGCTCGGTAGAGCGGACCAATATTTCCAAGCATCTGGCAATCCTCAAGGAGGCGGGCATCGTAGCGTGCCGGGACGAAGGCTTAAAACGCATATACAGCCTCGAGCTGCCCTGCCTGGGTTCAGTTTTCGAGTGCGTTGGCGCCGCGCTCGGCTCCCCTGCCGACACCGCTTCAAAGCCTTGCGTTCTCTGCGCCAGTCGATCCAACATAAAAGAGGAATAGATGGACACGATCATATTGTACCTGGCGGCCGGCATAGGGTTGGGATTTTCTTTCTTCAAGGACAGAAAAAAGACAAAATCAGCCCTGCAAAAGGCGCTTAAAGCCTTCGAGGGCATACTCCCCCAATTCCTGGTCGTTCTCATTTTAGTCGCTATAACCCTTTCGGTGCTCGATACGGCGACGATTTCCCGGTTTCTCGGAACTAAAAGCGGGATATTCGGCATCCTGGCGGCTTCCGTGGTCGGCGCCATAACGCTGATCCCCGGCTTCATCGCGTTTCCGGCGGCTGCTGCGCTTTTGCAGAATGGCGCCGGCTCTACCCAGATCGCCGCTTTCGTTTCCAGCTTGATGATGGTTGGGGTGGTTACGCTTCCCATGGAAATGAAGCATTTCGGCAAGCGCGCGGCCTTTATGCGGAACGCCTTTGCGTTCGTATTTTCATTGATCGCCGCGCTCTTCGTCGGCTGGGTGGTGGGGCTATGAGTGAAAAGCGAAAAAAACCGGGGGCTAAGCGTTATTTAGGAGTTATCATCGCCGGCGCAGCCTTCTTGATCTTCATTCTCATCCTTCCGACGTATAGGGAAAAATCCCTTTCGATGATGGCGTACCAGGCGAAGACCATGCTTCTGGTAATCCCGCCGATTTTCGTGCTTCTGGGATTGCTTGATGTATGGGTTCCCAGGGAAAAAATGATCAAATTCATGGGCAAGGGCTCGGGACCGAAAGGTTCGGCGCTGGCCTTCCTGCTAGGATCCTTCGCCGCCGGGCCTCTGTACGGAGCTTTCCCCGTCGCCGCCGTCTTGATGAAAAAAGGCGCGGCCTTTTTCAATATCATGATTTTTATCGGAGCCTGGTCCACCACGAAGATTCCCATGCTCCTGTTCGAGATGTCCGCCTTGGGCAAACGCTTCGCCCTATCCCGCCTGGCTATCGACATCGTCGGAATCGTCGTTATCGCCTGGGCGATGGCTGCCGCCTTGGGTAAGGAAGAAATCGGGAAGATCTATCAAAACGCCGAAAGCCTTGAGTAAAGACAGGGTGAAATCGATTTTTTAACGCTCACCAAGAATTCGGGTCACCGGACTTTCTCACATCAGGCTTGGATTTCCACAACCTTCCAGCGACCTTCTTCGTATTTGAAACGCTCGGCCTTCATGTCCAGCACCCGTCCGTCCTCGCCGGCCATTTTTACCGTGCCGCCGAGGGCGTTCACCTCGACTACCTTGAAGAGGGTTCCGTCGTAGATGAATTTAGCCCCCTCTTGGGGCAGCTCCCGCCGGGCATCCTTGTAGAATTGGTGCTCGTAGCTGAGGCAGCAGAGCAGCCGACCGCAGGGGCCCGAGATTTTAAGCGAATTCAATGAGAGATTCTGGTCCTTGGCCATCTTGATGGAGACTGGATTGAGCCTGTCGGAAATCCCGTGACAGCAGAGCACCCTGCCGCAGACGCCGCAGCCCCCGGTCACCCTCGCCTCGTCTCTTACGCCGATCTGCCTAAGCTCGATGCGCATCTTGAACACCGAGACCAGGTCCTTTACCAGCTCCCTGAAATCCACCCTCGACTCGGCGGTGAAATAGAAGAGGATCTTAGGCTCGTCCAGCAGGTAATGGGCCGACACAAGCTTCATCGGAAGGTTGCGGGCCCAGATCTTGTCCCTGCAGGTCACATAGGCCTGCCTCTCCTTTTCCCTGTTTTCGTTGAGCCTGCGCAGATCGTCGATTCCTGCGGGTCTCTCGATCAGGACCAGTTCGTCGGGATTTATCGATGACTTGTCCAGGACGATTCCTTGAATTTCGACGATATCCTTGCCGTATTTCGTGGGAGCTACGGCGAGGGAACGAAGCGGTATGTGTTGTTCAGTGGAATGCGGCGCCGATGAAGGAGCTTCAGGTTCGGGCATGGGGTCCTGGAGAACCTGCGAGTCTTGGGGGATCCGCGGGTTTTTCAGGTCGGGCTCGTCGCCGGCAAGCGGGGAAATTTCCTCCCCGGCAGGCGATTCGGCTGAGGAAGATCCTTTGGCGGGGACTGACTGTTGGGCGATGGGGCCTTCCAATAAAAGTTCCAGCTCGGTTCGGCTTCGAAAATGCGGCCAGTCGGCGCCGGCATGCGCGTAATATCCGAAGGAGGTTTCCGAAGAATGAAGGGTCTTGAGCCTGTAGATAGGCTCGGGGATATCGTCGTAAGCCTTGAATCGGCCCTTTCCCTGGTTAGGCGGCGATTCGGGGGTAGCGGCTTGTATATCGTCTGAAAGATCGACCCCATCGGGGCGGTCGGTCGGCATATCGGACATGGCAAAACTCCTCGCATGAAAGCCTCGAGGCCTGACTGCGTGGCAAGGCCGGGCATTGCGTCATAGTACCATGAACAAGGAAGAATGGAAACATCGGCGGCCGATAGGGCTTAAAGCGCGAGGGGGGCGATGGAGCAGGCTCAGGCTGGGGCGGAGGATCTAAGGACATCGCCCTGGAAGAGCGCTCCTTCTTCCATGGAAAAGACGCGGCAGCTCAGATTGGCCCTCACCTTTGCGGTTTCGGCGAGCCTGACGCTCTTTTCGGCCTTGACGCTGCCAGAGAGGGTTCCGGCCACCACCACGTCCCGCGCTTCTATATCGGCTTCTACCCGGGCCTCCCGGGCTATGACAAGGTTGCCGTCGACGGAGATCCTCCCCCTGGCTCGACCCTCGATTCTAAGCAAGCCCGAGCAGGAATAGGAGCCATCGAGGAAGGAATCGGGTCCAAAGACTGATTCTGAGCCTTTCTTCATCATCGTACCGCTTTTCTCACGTTGAGGAACCGCAGGGGATCGATCACCGAAGTGCCCAAGTGAACCTCGTAGTGCAGATGCGGCCCGGTGGATTTGCCCGTATTGCCCAGGCTGCCGACAACCTGGCCCTGGGCGACTTGCTGACCTTTCTTGACCTTGATCGATCGCATATGGCCGTAGCGGGTGAGAAAGCCGTGGCTATGCTGAATGGTGACGCTGTTCCCCAGCTCGGCTGTGTAGCTCGCGTCGATTATCTTGCCGTCGGCGGTGGCCAGGATGGGATCGCCGGAACGGTAGGTGGAAATGTCTATGCCGTTATGCAGATACCACTGGCCGGCGGAAAACGGGTGTTCGTTCTGGCCGAAATACATTGAGATATGCCCGATTCCGCCTTGAATCGGCCAGATGTTGGGTATTTCGGACATTATGTCGCTTTGCGCCGCCACTGTATTGGCGATCCTCTCCAGGCCGGGGACGGCCGAATCCAGGTAGTCGGACAAGCCTTTGAGACTTTCGACCTCCCTGAAGGCCATGCCGCCAGAGGATCGCGCGGAAAGCAGGCTGGCCAAGCCGGCGGCGCGCAGGGCGTCTTCCGCCGGCGCCGCGGCTGCTTTGAGTTCTCCCGCGGCGCCGGCGGCCAGGAGCTCGGCCAGCCTCGTTTCGAACTTGAGCGCCGAGCCCGTCAAGGCCTCAGCCCCGTCGCGAAGCTCGTCCACCGCTGCGCGGGCTTCCGCAGCCTTGCCCTGGGCCATTCGCAGCTGGATTCGAACCGCCACGTAGCGCGTGGAGGCGAAGAGCGAAAAGCCAAATAAGGCAATGAAAAGCAGGCTGGCCAGGCCCAGGAAGAAACGACTTATTCCGAAGCGGCGGGAATGGGCTTCGGAATGGGGAATGAACACGATGGTCGTCTTCGCGCCCAGCCACGCGAAGATCAGCCGAGGAACCGAAACGAAGCCGCCGAAAAAAGCCTTGGTCCCCGCCACGAGCCTGACGTAGAAGAGTTTTTCTCGTTTTTTATAGCTTCTAAGGCCCTCTGGCAAATACCTCTCCTTTATTAGTTCCTCGAACCTTGTTGTAGCATCGGGGTCGCGATCCTGTCAAAGGCATGGGAGAAGAGGCGGAGGTCCCTTTACTTTAGTACTTCCCAAATCCTTAATCCGTCTATGCTTTTAAAGTGTGTATCATAGGTAATTAATTTTGAGCCCATCTCCATCGCATGCGCGGCTATCCAAATATCGTTGAGCGGAATCATTTTGCCTTCTTTACTTAATCTGGCTTTGATTTCCCCGAAAATTTCCGCTGTTTCCATCGTTACATCGATGACTTCAACCCCGTCTTTGCGTAAGAAAGATCGTAATTCTTCTCGATTCTGGGCAAACTTTCCTCCCCTATGAAAACCGGCGAAAAGCTCTCCAATCACGATTGTCGATATGTAGGCGACATCCGATTCAACAATGTAATCGAATACGTTTTTATCGCCATACATGAAGGCGCTGTAGGCATTCGTATCAAGTACAATCTTTGTCATTTTGTCCAGTCCGAATCATGTACTGTTTCTAAATCAGATATTCTTTCCTCGAATGACAGCTTTTCATCCTTTGTCCATTTCCCGAACAAGTCCGCAAAGCTCTCTCGCTTCGCGGACCTATTATCCTCCATTAAGGATTCCTGTAAAATTGCCTTTACTGTTCTATTTTGGCTAATTCCATACTCTTTTGACTTTTCGGAAATTTTTTTATCGAGTACGGCATCGATGCCATGAATCGTGATCGATTTCATAGAAACCTCCATAATGAACCACTTTTATAGAAATAATAGTTCATAATTTGGTTACAATCAATCGTTGAACGCGAGAAAGACTAATGAAGTCCCTTAAATCACGGGTAGCAATCCCGCAGTGACTTTTAACTAGAGAAATACCTTTATCAAGAGGAGAAAATTTAGTACATTTTTATCATTCATTCCTCTTCAAACCAATAGATACGAGGTATTTATATGTCGACTTATGCCTTCAAGACCGAAGTGAGCCAGCTCTTGGAGCTCATCACCCATTCGCTGTATTCGCACAAGGAAATCTTCCTGCGGGAGCTGGTTTCCAACGCCTCCGACGCCATCGACAAGCTCCGCTACCTGTCGATCTCCGACGACGCGTACAAGGCGATCAGCTTTGAGCCCAAAATCAGCGTCTACGTGGACGACAAGGCCAAGACCATCGTCGTCTCGGACAACGGGGTGGGCATGAACGAAGAGGAGCTGGCGGAAAACCTGGGCACCATAGCCCGTTCGGGCACGAAGAATTTTCTGGAAAAGCTGTCGGATTCTGATCGCAAGAACTCAAACCTCATCGGCCAGTTCGGCGTGGGCTTCTATTCGGTGTTCATGATCGCGGACAAGGTGGAGGTGATAAGCCGCAAGGCCGGCGCCGACAAGGCCTTCTGTTGGTCCAGCGCGGGCAAGGGCGAGTTCACCATAGAGTCTTCGGTACGGGAGGGCTTCGGCACCGACGTGAAAATCCACGTCAACGGCGAGGGCGAGGAATACCTCTCCCGCTGGTCCCTGGACGGCCTGCTGCGAAAATACTCCAACCATATCGCCTACCCGATCCACCTGATCTCCCAGGAGCCTAAGTACGACGACAAGGGAAAGGAAAAGGGCAAGGAGTTCAAGGACGAGCAGATAAACGCCGCCAGCGCACTCTGGCGCCGCCCCAAGAACGAACTACAGGACAAGGATTACGTCGATTTCTACAAATCCTTCGCCGCCGAGGACGAGGAGCCTCTTTTCTGGATCCACACCAAGGCCGAAGGCACCATCGAGTACAACTCCCTTTTCTACGTTCCCTCCAAAGTGCCGGGCGATATTTACTATCCCCTGGCCCAGCAGGGGGTCAAGCTCTACATCAAGCGGGTTTTCATCACCGACAAGGAAGCGAACATACTGCCCCAGTATTTCCGCTTCGTGCGGGGCGTGATCGATTCCGACGACCTTCCGCTCAACGTGAGCCGGGAGATACTCCAGCAGAACCGGGTGATGACCACGATACAGCAGGCCTCCCTCAAGAAGATTTTCTCCGAGCTCGAAGCCCTGGCCAAGAACAATCCCGAGAAATTCGCCAAATTCACCGAGCTCTTCAATACCCAAATCAAGGAAGGGCTTGCCTCTGACTGGCAGAACCAGAAAACCCTGCTGGGCCTGGTGCGGTACAAGAGCACGGGGGCCGAGGGCTGGACCAGCCTCGAGGATTACAAGAACAGGGCGGGCGAAAGGAAGACTATCTACTACATCACAGGCAACAGCGAGGAGCGGCTGCGGGCTAGCCCCCTCCTGGAGGCGTTCGCCGCCAAGGGGCTGGAGGTGCTGATCGGCTCCGACGAGATCGACGAGCTGGTCTTCGCCAGCCTGGGGCAGTACGAGGGTATGAGCTTCAAGAGCGTCAACCATTCCGACGCCGACGAGGACCTGGGCAAGGACACGGAAGCCGGCGCTGCGGACGAGGGAAGCGGCAAGAAGGCTGTCGAGGCGGCCAAGCGGATCCTGGGCGAACGGGTTAAGGACGTGCGGCTCTCCAAGCGTCTATCCAAGAGTCCATCCTGCGTGGTCATGGACAAGGACGATCCGACGCTCCAGTACCGGGAGCTCATGATGCGCATTTCCAACACCGAGATGCCCGAGCCGACTCCCATACTGGAGCTGAATCCAGGTCATGCTTTGGTTAAGAAACTAGCTAATTTGGAGGCCAAACGCGGCGCCGAGACGCAGGATGCTAGCCTCGACCAGGACGTAGATGATATTGCCCACATTCTGCTGGACCAGGCTCTGCTGGCCGAGGGGCAGAAATTCGTCAAGCCGGCGGATTTCATCCAGCGCCTTAACCGGCAGCTGGCCAAGGCATGATAGGCGTACTGAAGGCCGAAGGGCGGCGCGGGGCGCGCTGCCTAGGGGAGCGGACGCGCGCGCCGGCGCGAGTCTCCTTGCGCGTTTTGGTGCGCCCCGCG
>CAYVOD010000052.1:0-13731 GCA_964453055.1 uncultured Treponema sp.
TGGTCACCCTCTTGCCGTTCACGGCGATGTGGCCGTGATTGACCAGCTGGCGGGCCTGGGCGCGGGAGGTGGCGAGGTGCATTCTGTAGACCACGTTGTCCAGCCTGCGCTCGAGAAGAATGAAGAGGTTCTCGCCGGTTTTCCCGGGCATGGCCAGGGCTTTCTCGAAAGCGTTCCTGAACTGGGCTTCCATGAGGCCGTAGGCTCGCTTGAGGGTCTGCTTTTCCCTCAGCTGAGTCGCGTATTCCGAGCGCTTGCCCATTCTGGCCTTTGGGGCCTTTCCGGGGGGGAGACGCTTCTTGTTCATCGGGCATTTGTCGCTGTTGCAGCGATCGCCCTTGAGGAAAAGCTTTTTTTGCTCGGTGCGGCAAAGCCTGCACACTGGTCCGATATAACGCGCCATTTTTATCTACCCCCTATCAGATGCGGCGAGCCTTGCGAGGCCTGCAACCGTTGTGGGGAATGGGTGTCACATCGTTGATGGTCTTCACCTTGAGCCCCAGAGCGCCTAGCTGCCGTATGGCCGACTCGCGGCCGATTCCCGGTCCCTTTACGAAAACGTGAACTTCCCTGAGGCCGGAGTTCATGGCCTTCTGCACCACCGTTTCGGCGACCGTCTGGGCGGCGAAGGGGGTGGACTTTTTCGCTCCCCTGAACTGATGGGTGCCGGAGCTGGACCAGGCGATGGTGTTCCCGTTCAAGTCGGTGATCGTGATGATCGTATTGTTGAAGGTTGCCTGGATATAGACATTCCCTTCGTAAACGCTCTTTTTCTCTTTTCTCTTCTTCGTAGTAGTGGCTGCCACTTTGACTCCCCTTTAGCTTATGCGGCCTTTTTCTTGTTGGCGACCGTCTTGCGCTTGCCCTTCCTGGTGCGGGCGTTGGTTCTCGTCCGCTGTCCGTTAACCGGAAGGCCCTTGCGGTGCCGTAAGCCCCGGTAGCATCCAATATCCATGAGCCGTTTGATGTTGAGGGCAACTTCGGTGCGGAGCCTTCCCTCTACCTTGTAGTCATTCTCGATAACCTTGCGGAGCTCGTTGATCTCCTCGTTGGAGAGATCGTTGATCTTCTTAGCCGGATCGATGCCCGTAGCTTCGCAGATCTTCTTCGCGCTGGTTCTGCCCAGACCAAATATATAGGTTAGGGCGATTTCGACATGTTTGTTCGGGAGATCTACTCCCGCGATACGCGCCATTCGATTCCTCCTACCCTTTTCAGCCTTGCTTCTGCTTGTGCTTAGGGTTGTCGCACACAATCCGAACAATGCCATTCCTGCGAATGACCTTGCATTTATCGCATATTTTCTTAACGCTGGTCCTGACCTTCATACGTTCCCCTTACCGCGCCCACGCGCCGCGTGAACACGCAATTAAATACCATATTGCAAAAAATATCTACAGGTTCCTCGACCTGATATGTCCTTTCCGCACAAGCCCGTCGTGGTGATGCATCTTGAGCATGGCCTCGACCTGGGACATGGTGTCCAAGTCTACGCCGACGATGATGATGAGCGAGGTGCCGCCGAGCAGGTATGCCAGCTCGCTCGGGAAGTTGAACAGCATCTGCACCAGGCTGGGGATGAGGGCTATCAGCGCCAGGTAGAGCGAGCCGGGCAGGATTATCCTGTTGAGTATCCTGGAGAGGTACTCTTCCATCTTCTCGCTTCTGATGCCGGGAATCGAGCCGCCGTTCTCCCGGATATTCTTGGAAATCTCCTGGGGGTTCAGAGAGACTTGGGTATAGAAGTACGCGAAGAACACGATGAGCACGACGTAGAAGAAGCTGTACCAGAATCCCTGGGGCCTGAGCCAGTAGGAGAAGTCCCTGAGCCACTTGGCCTGCACGCCGAAGCTCTGGGCGATCTGCAGGGGGAATGTGAGGAGGCTCGAGGCGAAAATGACGGGGATTACCCCTGAGGGGTTGATCTTGAAGGGAATGTAGGTGTTCTGTGCCCCGTACATTTTGCGGCCGACCACGCGCTTGGCGTAATTGACCGGTATTTTTCTCTGTCCCTGCTGTTCGGTGACCACGAGGGCTACGATCCCCACGAACATGAGGATGACCACGATAGCGTAGACGGCGTTGATCTCGCCTGCCTGAATCTTCTTTATCAGCTCGAAGACCGCGTTAGGCAGCCTGGCCACGATGCCGGCGAATATGAGCAGCGAGATGCCGTTGCCTATGCCGCGCTTGGTGATCTGCTCGCCGATCCAGATGAGGAACATGGTGCCGGTCGTCACGGTGAGTATGGCCACGATTGTGTACATCACCCTGTTGTCCATGACGATGGCGCCCGGGATCCTGTCGGCGTAGACGGTGTAGGAATAGCCCTGGATCGCGCAGACCGCCAGGGTGCCGATCTTGGTCCAGCGGGCCAGCTTCTTGCGGCCGCCATCCTCTTCGGCGATGGCCTTCAGCTTGGGAAATACGATGAGAAGAAGCTGAAGTATGATCTGCGTGCTGATGTAGGGCATCACTCCCATCATGAAGAGGGAGAAATTCTTGAACGCGCCGCCGGCGAAGAAATCGAGATAGTCCGTTATTCCGCTGGTTCCTCCGGACTGGCTGGCGAAGTAGGATTGCAGGGCGCTGGCATTGATGCCCGGCAAGGGCAAGAATGCGCCGACTCTGAAGACCATCAGCCAGAAAAGGGTGAAAAATATTCTGTCTTTAAGTTCCTTGATCCGGAAAATATCCGAAAGCGGGTTACCTGCCATGCACTCCTGCCTTTTTCCAGCCTAGATTAGGCTTTGCCGGCCGAGGCGACCGCGATCGGGGTCTCGACCTTGCCGCCGGCGGCTTCGATCTTGGTCTTGGCGCCTGCGGAGACGGCATCGACGCTCACCTCGAGCGCGATGGAAATGCTTCCCTTTCCGAGTACCTTGATGAGGCCCTCGGGTTTCTTGACCAGTCCCTTGAGCAGAAGGGAGACCGCGTCCACCTTTTCACCGGCCTTGTACTTAGCCTCCAGGTCGGCCACATTGACTATCTGCCATTCCTTGCGGAAGGGATAGTTGGAGAAGCCGCGCATGGGGAGGCGCCTGTATAGGGGCATCTGGCCGCCTTCGAAACCGGGATAGGTCTTGCCGCCGGATCTGGACTGCTGGCCCTTGTTGCCCTTGCCGGCCGTCGTGCCGAGGCCCGAGCCCTGTCCGCGTCCGACGATTCTTTTCCTTTTATTGGCCCCTTCGGGCGCGTGAAGCTGATAGTCGGACATTACTTGCCCTCCTTGGCGGCCGGCTGGGCCGCGACTTCCGTGGTCGTAACCAGATGCTCCACGGCCTTCACCATGCCCAGCACGGCGGGAGTGGCCTCGAGAATATTGGAGGAGCCTATCTTCCGCAAACCCAGGGAGCGAACGGTCGCCCTCTTGGCGGGTTTTTGGTGGATAGTGCTCCGAACCAGGGTGATCTGAATCTTTGCCATATTATCCCCACAGTTCCTTGATCGACTTGCCGCGGTTCTTGGCCACAGTCTTGGCGTCCAGGAGCTTTTCGGCCCCATCGAAGACGGCGCGGACGATGTTCATAGAGTTGCGCGAACCGATGCATTTGGAAATGACATCCGTATAGCCCGCCGCTTCCATGATGGCGCGGACCGGACCTCCGGCGATTACTCCCGAGCCCGATACGGCCGGCATTATGAGAACCTCGGTGGCCTTGTACTTCCCGACGATCTTGTGCGGGAGAGTGCCGTTCTTTATGGGCACCTGTATGATCGCCTTGCGGGCTTTCTCGACGGACTTGCGGATAGCCTCGGTCACGTCGTTGGCTTTTCCGAATCCGAAGCCCACGTGCCCCTGGTGGTCGCCCACCACGGTGAGGGCTGAAAAGGAAAAGCGGCGGCCGCCCTTGACGACCTTCGCGGTTCTGTTGAGCTGGACGAGCTTCTCGGTGAAATTGTCACGCGGCTGAGAGTCGTCTCTTCTGTTCCTGTCTCTTTCCACGAAAAGCCCCCTAGAATGTGATCCCGGCCTTGCGGGCTCCGTCGGCGATCGCCTTGACGATGCCGTGGTACTGATAGCCGTTCCTGTCGAACACGACGGTCTTCAGGCCCTTTTCGAGAAGTCGCTTTCCGATCTCCTCGCCGAGCTTGGCGCCGCCTTCGACGTTCCTGGTTATGTCCTTCAGGGCCTTCTCGACCGTGGACGCGCTGGCCAAGGTCGTGCCGGCATCATCGTCGATCACCTGGACGTACATGTGAAGGTTGGACTTGAACACGGTCATCCTGGGCCGCTCGGCGCTGCCGTATATGGCCTTTCTGACCGAAACCTTCCGCTTCGCCCTTTTCCTCAGTTTATCTTCGAGTTCTTTAACGCTCATTCACTGGCCTCACTTCACGCCGGTCTTGCCGACCTTCCTGCGGATCTTCTCGTCCTCGTACCTGATCCCCTTGCCCTTGTAGGGTTCGGGAAGCCTCAGAGACCTGACCTCGCTGGCGAACTTGCCCACGAGCGCATGGTCCGCGCCGGAAATGACCACCTTCTGCCCGTTCGACTCTATGGCAACCGCCAGCCCCTGGGGGATGATGACCATGAAATCGCTTGAGTATCCGATGCTCATGACGAGGAAGTTGCCCTGCACTTCGGCACGGTAGCCGACACCGTTCACCACGAGGGCTTTTCTAAAGCCCTGGGAGACGCCTTTCACCATATTGTTCACCAGGCTCCTATACAAGCCATGGTAGGCCCTGGCCTGCTTGGACTCGTTTTTCCTGGAAAAATGGATGGCGCCGTCCTTTACGACGATCTCGACTTCAGGAATATACTCCTGAATAAGTTTTCCCTTCGGCCCTTCTACGCTGACGCTGGTGGGAGCCACACTGACTTTCACACCCTGCGGTATCAGGACCGGCCGTATTCCGATTCTCGACATAATTTCCCCCGAATTACCAGACCGTGCAGATGAGCTCGCCGCCCACCTGCTTTTCAACGGCCTTTTTCCCCGTGATGATTCCGCTCGATGTGGAAACGATCAGGGTGCCGTAGCCGTTGAAAACCCGCGGAATCTCCTTGTAACCGGAGTAGACGCGCCTGCCGGGCTTGGACAGCTTATTCATGCCGTGCAGCACGGGGTCGTTCTCCTCGTCGTACTTGAGGAAGATCCTGATGATATTCGAACCTTCGGTCTGGATCTTTTTGAAGTTCTTGATATAGCCCTCGGTCTTGAGAATCTTGACGATCTCAAGCTTGATCCTGGAGGCCATGATGTCGACTTTCTCGTGACCGGCCGCACTCGCGTTGCGGATCTTTGTCAGCATGTCCGCGATGGGATCAGAAACGCTCATCGCTACCTCCTACCAGCTTGACTTCGTCACGCCGGGAATCTTGCCTTCGGAAGCGAGCTTCCTGAAGCAGATCCTGCACATGTCGAATTTTCTCATGTAACCCCTGGAGCGTCCGCAAACCTTGCAGCGCCGAACCAGGCGGCTCATGTACTTCGGCTTCTCTTCAGCCTTTAAAATCATCGCCTTTCGTGCCATGTACGCCTACCTTACTTTCTGAAGGGCATGCCCAACATGCCTAAAAGGCTTTTCGCCTCTTTGTCGGTTTTCGCGGTCGTGACGATCGCGATATTGAGCCCCATGACCTTCTCGATCTTGTCGAAATCGATTTCCGGGAAAATAATCTGCTCGTTCAGTCCCAGGGAATAGTTGCCGTGGCCGTCGAAGGCGTTGGCGTTGACGCCCCTGAAGTCCTTGACTCGGGGGAGCGCCACGTTCATGAGCCTGTCGAGGAACTCCCACATGTAGTCGCCCCGCAGGGTAACCCTGGCGCCGATCTCCTGTCCCTGCCTGATCTTGAAGGTGGCGATGGACTTGCGGGCCTTGGTCTTGACCGCGTGCTGGCCCGTGATGATACCCAGGTCGGCGATGGCGGCGTCCAGGATTTTCTTGTTCTCCTTGGCTTCGCCCACGCCCATGGACACCACAACCTTCACCAGTCGGGGAACCTGCATGAGGGATTCGTATCCCATCTCCTTGAAGAGCTCGGGAACGATCTTCTCGCGGTAGATTGTCTTGAGCCGAGGAGGGATCTTAGGCTGATCCTTCTTTCCCTCTTCCTTGGCTTCGGCCTTGGTCGGAGCGGGCTTGGAGGCCGACTTCGCGGCGGGAGCCTTGGGTTTGGCGGCCTTGGCCGCCTTCTCCACCGGGGCTGCCGAGGCTTCCGGGTTCATGGCGTTCTTCTCTTTCGGTTCAGCCATCAGAGCACCTCCCCGCACTTGCGGCAGACGCGCTTCTTGGCGTCGCCGTCGATCTTGTAGCCGATCTTGACCGGACCGCATTTCTTGCAGACGATCAGCACGTTCGATATATGGAGGGCGCCCTCGATCTCGGCGATGCCGCCTCGGTCGTTCTGGCTCTTCTTCTTCATGGCTTTCTTGATCATGTTGACCCCGGCCACGATAACCCTGCCCTTCTCCCTGTCGATCCTGAGGATCTTCCCCTGCTTTCCCTTATCCTTGCCGGCAATGACCTGGACAAGGTCCTCTTTCCGGAGCTTGTACTTTATTTCGGCCATATCCTCTCCTTACAGGACCTCGGGAGCCAGGGAGACTATTTTCATATAGTCCTTCTCCCTCAGCTCGCGGGCGACCGGTCCGAAGATGCGCTTGCCTTTCGGATTTTTGTTGGCATCGATGACGACGCAGGCGTTGTCGTCGAAGCGGATGTAGGTGCCGTCGGGCCTGCGATACTCCTTGTGAGTCCTGACTACTACCGCTTTTTCGATGGTGCCCTTCTTGATCGAAGAATTCGGAAGGGCCGACTTGACCGCCACGACGATAATGTCGCCCACGGAGGCGTAACGCCTGCGGGTCCCGCCGAGGACTTTAATGCACTGCACAGTCTTTGCGCCCGAGTTGTCGGCGACCGTGAGCATGCTTTCTACCTGAATCATAGTCTTTCTCCCGTTCGCCTATTTCGCCCGTTCGACGACTTCGATAAGGCGCCAATGCTTTTCCTTGGAAAGAGGCCTGCACTCTTCGACACGTACCGTGTCGCCGATATGGGCGTCGTTTTTCTCGTCGTGCGCCTTCACTCTCTTGGACCTGGTCACGTACTTCTTGTACAGCGGGTGCAGCTTGCGCATCCTGATCTCGACGACGATGGTCTTGTCCATCTTGTCGGACGCAACGATGCCCTGGAGCACCAACTTTGACTTCTTCTCTTTCTGAACGTCGGTATCCACGGTTATCTCCTAGAACCTTTAAGCCTTTTCGCCGGCGGCGCGCTGAGCCTGGAGTATCAGCGTCTCGAGCCTGGCGATCTGGCGGCGAAGGTTTCGTTTCTGCACAGGATTTTCGACGTGTCCAACGACCATCTGGAAGCGGAGGTCGAAATACTTCTTTTTGAGTTCTTCCCGCTTGGCGAGAAGCTCCTCGAGCTTTAATTCCTTGAACGAGTTTTTCATCGACTCACTCCGTCTCCGCCCTAAGGGCGAACTTGGTCTTCACCGGAAGCTTGGAGCCGGCCAGTCTCATGGCCTCCTCGGCTACCGAGAGCTCGACGCCGGAAAGCTCGAAAAGAACGGTGCCGGGGCGCACGACAGCTACCCAATACTCCGGTCCGGGCTTTCCCTTTCCCATTCGGGTTTCCAAGGGTTTCTTGGAATAGGGCTTGTCGGGGAAAATCCGAATCCAGAGTTTTCCGCCGCGCTTGATATAGCGGTTGAGGGCGATACGAGCGGCCTCGATCTGCCTGTTGGTGAGCCATTCTGGCTCGAGGCAGATAAGTCCGTATTCGCCGAAGGCTATGGTGTTGCCGCGCTGGGCGTTGCCGGTGGGCCTTCCGCGCTGCTGTTTTCTGTATTTTACTCTCTTGGGGATAAGCATTACTTAGCTCCTTGCCCTCTCGTCGCCGTGGGGAGCGTCTCCCCTGGGTGCGACCGGCCGCCTGGGACGGCGCTCGCCGCCTTCCCTGCGATCCGAGTCGCGGCGCTCGGAATCCCTGCGCTCGCGAGGCTCGGCGGCGGAACCGGCGGGTTCTCGCCTGGCTTTGCGGGCCAGCATGCCGGCGTCCTCGTTCTTGTCGGCGCTATATACCATACCCTGGTAGATCCAGACCTTGACCCCGATCTTGCCGAAGGTGGTCTGGGACTCGTAGAAGCCGTAATCGATGTCAGCCCTCAGGGTGTGCAGGGGAATCCTGCCTTCCTTGAGCTCCTCGGTCCTGGACATGTCCGCGCCGCCGAGCCTTCCGGAGACCCTGATCTTGCAGCCTTGGGCTCCGCCCTTGATGGCGTTGGATATGGCCATCTTGAGGGCCCTGCGGAAAGAACCGCGGTTTTCCAGCTGCCTGGCGATGTTCTGGGCGACGATCTGGGCGTTGGTATCGGTCTTCTTGATCTCTTTGATCTTGATCTGCACCTTCTTGGTGGCGACCTTCTGGATCTCCAAGCCGATGCGCTCGATATTGGCTCCCTTGACGCCGATGAGGACGCCGGGCCTGGCGGTATGGATGATGACGGTGATCCTCTGGGGATGCCTGACGATCTCCACCTCGGCCACATCGGCTCCCTTGACCTCGGGCAGCTGATAAATGCGCTTGCGGATGGCCAGATCCTCGTGAAGGGTTTTGGCGTATTCTCTGGGCTCCACATACCACTTGGAGCTCCATTCCTTGTTGATTCCGATTCGTAATCCAATAGGACTTACTTTATTGCCCACCTTAGGCCTCCGACTTCTTGCCGATTTCTTCGACCACGCAGGAGATATGGCACATTCTCTTAACGAGCATGTCCGCCCTTCCCCGGGCCCTGAACCAGACCCTGCGCATCCTGGGCCCTTCGTCGATTCTCAGCTCCTTGATGTAGAGCATGTCTTCGCCGAGCTTCTTGTTGGCGTTGAGGGCGTTGGATGCCGCCGAGACGACTACCTTCTTGATGAGGCCGGCGCCCTTGTGTGGCATATGGTCGAGGATGGCTACAGCCTCGGTATAGGGCTTTTCCCTAACCAGGTCGGCGACGGGGCGGATCTTGTAGGGTGAGCCCATAAGCCATTTCGCGGTGGCTCGGTATCCGTTCTTTTCAGTCATGGTCGAACCCCTATTTCTTCTCGGCTTTCTTGTCGCTGCCAGCATGACCGCGGAAAATGCGGGTGGGAGCGAACTCGCCGAGCTTATGACCGACCAGGTTCTCGGTTACGTACACGGGAACCCAGGTCTTGCCGTTATACACTGAGATAGTCTGTCCGACCATTTCAGGGATGATGGTGGAAGTCCTGGAATAGGTCTTGACCATTCTCTTGTCCCCGGACTTGCTGCCTTCTGTCACTTTCTTGTACAGGCTCTTCTCGATGAAGGGCCCCTTCTTTACGGACCTTGACACGAGTGTGCTCCTATCTCACTTGCGACGCTTCGTGATGAAGCGGCTGGAGGGCTTGTGGTTGTCCCGCGTCCTGTACCCCTTGGCCGGCTGGCCCCAGGGCGAAACGGGTTGCTTATATCCCTTGCCTTTGCCCTCGCCGCCTCCGTGAGGATGATCGACGGGGTTCATGACAGTACCGCGGACGGTCGGCCTGATGCCTCTCCACCTGTTCCTGCCTGCCTTGCCTACCTGTTCGTTCATGTGCTCTTCGTTGCCCACCGAACCGACGGTGGCGATGCACTTCTTGAACACCATGCGAAGCTCGCCCGAAGGGAGCTTGAGCACGACGTAATCGCCTTCCTGGCCAGCGATGAGGGCGCTGGCGCCGGCCGACCGGGCCATCTGCCCGCCCTTGCCCAGGGTGAGCTCGACGTTATGCACGGTAAAGCCGAGGGGGATGTTTTCCAGCGGAAGGGCGTTGCCCACGTCCAAGCCCGCCTGGGGGCCGGACATTATCTTGGCGCCTACAGCGAGGCCCTTGGGGCAGAGAATGTAGCGCTTCTCGCCGTCGGCGTAGTTGATCAGGGCTATATTGGCGCTGCGGTTGGGATCGTACTCGATGGTGGCGACGGTGCCCGGAATTCCGAACTTGTCGCGCTTGAAGTCGATGACCCTGTACTTGCGCTTGTGTCCGCCTCCATGGTGCCGCATGGAGATTCGTCCGTTGGATGCCCTGCCGCCGGTGTTCGACTTTCCCTTGGTAAGGGATTTTTCGGGATTGCTCTTGTTGGAGCTAATCTCTTCGTTCACCACTTGGATTCGGTGGCGCAGACCAGGCGTTATCGGTCTGAAGGTCTTGATACCCATATGTTCCCCTTACTCGCTTATGCGCCTTCGAACACGCGGATCGTCTCGCCCTTCTGGAGCTTGACGATGGCTTTTTTCCATTCCGCGGTCCGACCCGGGCGGCCCCTGAGGCGCTTGGGCTTAGATGTTACATTGATGATCCTGCAGGAAACGGGGTTGACCTTGAAGAGGGTCTTTACCGCTTCCATCACCATGATTTTGTCTGCGCGAGAATCGACCTTGAACACGTACTGGCCGCTCTCGCGCATGATGTTGCTCTTCTCGGAGAGCACCGGTTCGATGAGAATCGACTGGTAATCCATTATTCGGCGCTCCTTTTCTCGTCGGCATAGAACTCGTTGAGCTGCTTTGCCGCGGACTCGAGAACGACGATCTTTCTTCCGTAGAAGAGATCGTGGGCCCTGAGCCTATTGTAGGAGAGAAACGTGAGCCAGGGAATGTTCCTGGCGGCCCGCTTAACCATGGGATCGTCGTCCTTGAGCACGAGGACGGTCCGCTCGGGGCTCTTCGCGTTGACGAAGGGAGCGAGCGCCTTCACCAGGTCCTTGGTCTTGCCAGACTCGATGGTGAAATCCTCGACCAGGGCGAGCGTTCCGTCCTGGGCTTTCATGCTCAGGATGGTCTTGAGGGCCAGGCGTTTCGCCTTTCGGGGCATCATGTAGGAAAAGTCCCTGGGCTTGGGGCCGAAGGAAATACCGCCGCCCACGTAAACGTTGGACTTGGTATCGCCGTGGCGGGCTCTTCCGGTGCCTTTCTGGCTATAAGGCCTTCTATTGGTACCGTGTACTTCGCCCCTATCCTTGGTCGAAGCAGTGCCCAGGCGCTTGTTGGCCAGCTCGTTGTTTATGGCGTAATAAATTACGTCTTCGTTGACGGGAAGTCCGAAAACGGATTCGGAGAGCTCGATAGTCTTGAGCTCCTTCCCCTGGGTGGAAATAACCTTGCTTTCCATTGGGTCCTCCGTCCTCAGCTCTTCTTGACCGCTTTGCGGACCAGAAGATCGCAGTTGCGGGCGCCCGGGAGCGCGCCTCGCACCAGAACCACGCCTTTTTCGGCATCTACCCGCACGACCCTGAGGTTTTGAACGGTTACGCGTTCGTTACCCATGTGTCCGGGCATCTTGTTATTCTTGAATGTCTTGTGGGGGTAGGTACTCTGGCCTGTAGATCCCGGTTCCCTGTGGAATTTTGATCCGTGGGTCGCTCGGCCTCCGCCGAAACTCCATCTCTTGACGACGCCCTGGAATCCCCTGCCCTTGGAGGTGGCCACCACATCCACGTAGCGGACTCCTTCGAGAAGGGTCGCATCCAGCTTTTCGCCTACCTGGACTTCCTTCTCAAAATCGCGGAACTCCCTCAGGATCCTAGAGGGACTCATCCCTTCGGCGAACTGGCCGGCATAGGGCTTGCTCACCCGAGTCTTTTTCTTTTCGTAGACACCCACGATAATGGCATCGTAGCCGTCTTTCTCCGTCGTCTTCTTTCCGACGACGAGGTTGGGCGCGACCTGGACGACGGTGACGGGGATGAGTTTGCCCGTTTCGTCGAATACCTGGGTCATCCCAAGTTTCTTTCCGATTAGTCCGATCATTCGGTACTCCTGCGTTGAACGCGGCCGGCACTATAGCCGGGCGTTTCGGCATTTGCGCGGCGCCCTTGGGCGCGGCGGCAGCGTTTCAGGCGCTAATCAAGGCGCCGAATTACTGCTTTATCTCGACATCTACTCCAGCGGGCAGTTCGAGCTTCATAAGGGCGTCCATGACCTCGGGAGTGGGTTCCAGTATGTCGATGAGGCGCTTATGGGTCCTCATCTCGAACTGCTCCCTCGATTTCTTGTGCACGTGGGGCGAGCGAAGCACGGTGTACTTGCTGATCTTGGTCGGCAAGGGGATGGGACCCGACACCTTGGCGCCGGCGCCCTGGACCGTCTTCACGATGCCGCTCGCGCTGTCGTCCACGAGACGCACATCGAAGCCTCTGAGCCTTACGCGGATTCTGTCTTTCATACAACCTCCAAAGAACTCTTGCGCTGGCGGCGACGGGCCGTACCCTGGCGGGCGCGCCCAAGCCCCAAGCGCCGCGGGACCTAAGGAGTCCCGCCTAGTAAAAGGCATGGCATTATCGCAGAAAAAAAAAAGGCTGTCCAGCCCCCAAGGGAAGGACAGCCCGCTTTAAGCGAAAAACTTACGCGATGACTTCGATTACCTGGCCGGAGGCGACTGTGTGGCCGCCCTCGCGGATGGCGAACTTGAGTCCCTTTTCCATGGCGATCGGGTAGATCAGCTCGACGTTGATCTCGGTGTTGTCGCCGGGCATTACCATTTCCTTGCCGGCGGGGAGGCTGACGCTGCCGGTGATGTCGGTGGTCCTGAAGTAGAACTGGGGTCTGTAGCCGGTGAAGAAGGGGCTGTGGCGGCCGCCTTCCTGCTGGTTGAGCACGTAGATCTGCCCCTTGAACTTGGTATGGGGAGTGATGGTGCCCGGCTTGGCCAGAACCTGTCCGCGCTCGACTTCCTTCTTGTCCACGCCGCGCAGCAGGGTGCCGATGTTGTCACCCGCCTGGCCTTCGTCGAGCAGCTTGTTGAACATTTCGACGCCGGTCACGACGGTGGACTTGGTCGGCTTGATGCCTACGATTTCCACGGTCTCGTTGACCTTGATGATTCCGCGCTCCACGCGGCCGGTAACGACGGTGCCGCGGCCGGAGATGGTGAAGACGTCCTCGATGGGCATCAGGAAGGGCTTGTCGGTGAGGCGGACGGGGTCGGGGAAGAAGCTGTCCATGGCGTCCAACAGGTCCTGGATGCACTTGGTGGCTTCGGGATTGTCGGGCTCGGACATGGCCTTGAAAGCCGATCCCTTGATGATCGGGGTCTTGTCGCCGGGGAACTGGTAGAAGTTGAGAAGATCGCGCACTTCTTCCTCGACCAGCTCAATGAGCTCGGGATCGTCAACCAGGTCGACCTTGTTCAGGAAGACCATGACCGAAGGAACGCCGACCTGGCGGGCCAGGAGGACGTGCTCACGGGTCTGGGGCATGACGGAGTCGGGGGCGGAGACGACGAGGATGGCGCCGTCCATCTGGGCCGCGCCGGTGATCATGTTCTTGATGTAGTCAGCGTGTCCCGGGCAGTCGATGTGGGCATAGTGCCGCTTGGTGGACTGATACTCCAGGTGCCTGGTGTTGATGGTGATACCACGGGCTTTCTCTTCCGGAGCGTTGTCGATCTGATCGTAGTTGAGAACCTTGTCGCCGAACTTGCGTCCGCAGTACATGGTGATGGCTGCGCTCAAGGTCGTCTTGCCGTGGTCGATGTGTCCGATCGTACCGACGTTCATATGCGGCTTGGTACGCTCGAATTTTTCTTTGGCCATATCTTGTTCCTCCTTGGCATGTCACCGGCTCTTCTCGCACGAAAGCGGACGCCGCATGATACTGTCCGCCGGAATCGAGCCGTCGGATCCTGCTGCCATATGAATGTTCTTGTAAAGGCTCTCGGATTATAGAGGAACTGTCAAGCCTTATCAAGTGGCCTGGCCGAGGATTAGCATATTTTCGCC
>CAYVOD010000053.1:0-13597 GCA_964453055.1 uncultured Treponema sp.
GCGACCAGCTGGAAATGGGCGTCCACCGCCATGAGGTTGAAGCCGTTGTTGAGGATTCCGATGATGAAGGCGCCGACCAAGGTCCCCCAGATCGTGCCCCGGCCTCCCATGAGGCTCGTGCCGCCCAGGATCACCGTGGCTATGGCGTCGAGCTCGAATCCTTCGCCAGTATTGGGCTGGGCCGAGGAGAGCCTTCCCATGAGCACCATTCCCGCCAGGGCGGTGAGCATGCCTCCCATGACGTAGACCTGGAATTTGACCTTCCCTACCTTGATCCCCGAGAGCCGGCTGGCTTCCTCGTTGCCCCCGACCGAGTAGACGTGGGTTCCGAAGGCCGTCCTGGTGAGGAGAAAGTGCATCAAGAGTACGACTACGATCATGATGATGACGGGCACGGGTATGCCCAGGAGCGCGCCCTGGCCGAGGCTGCGGAAGCCTCCCTCGAACCTGATGATGGGCGTTCCCCCGGTGATGATCAGGGCTATTCCCCGGTATATGGTCAAGCCCGCCAGGGTGACGATGAAGGGAGGAATTCCCGCCCAGGCCACGAAGGCTCCGTTGAAAGCCCCCGCCACGCCGCCTATGAGTATGCCGGCGCAGATTCCCAGGAGCGAGGAGCCGCTAGCTTCGATGATGATCATCGCCACGCAGCTCGAGAGGGCCACCAGGGATCCCACCGAGAGATCGATGCCGGCGGTGATGATGATGAAGGTCATGCCCGCGGAGATGATGGTATTGATAGAGACTTGTCGGGCCACGTTGACGAGATTGGGAACGGTAAGAAAGGATTTGTTCGCCAGGGACATTGCAAGGGTGATGACGAAGAGGACGCCGAACGAGCCGTACCGGGACATGAACACCGAAAGACCTCTCCGCGGCAGCATTTTCATATTCCTTCACTCCCATTCCTGATCAAGTTTTTCTTTCCGAGGCCCGAAGCGTACTCGAGCACTTTTTCCTGACTGGCCTCTTCCTTCGAAAGAGTGGCCGCGAATCTTCCATCGTGCATTACATAGAGCCGGTCGCTCATGGAGAGCAGCTCGGGGAGGTCGGAGGAAATGAGGATGATCCCCTTTCCCTCTCTGCACAGGGCGTTCATCTGCTGATACATTTCCTGTTTAGCCCCTACGTCTATACCCCTAGTCGGCTCGTCCAGAATGATGATCTTCCCTTCCCGGGCCAGCCACTTGGCCAGGACCGCCTTCTGCTGGTTTCCGCCGCTCAGGGTGGAGATGTCGACGCCGTCGGAGGGGCACTTGATCGATAGTTTTCCTATGTATTCGGCGGAAACCGCGGATTGGCGCTTCCTGTCGACGATGCCGATCCGGGAGAGCCAGTCCATGATGGTAATCGTGATGTTGTGGAGCACCGACCTGCCTGAAATGAGCCCGTGTTCCTTCCGGTTCTCCGGCACCATCCCCATCCCCAGGTCCCGCCCCTGTCTGGGTGAGGATACGGAGACCTCGGATCCGCATATCTTGAAACGCATTTTCGGGTCGGGATCGGCTCCGAAAATCTTGCGGGCCCATTCGGTCCTCCCCGCCCCCACGAGGCCGGCAAGGCCGACTACCTCGCCCCCGCGCAGCGAAAGCGTGAGTCCGTCCTCGCCCGATACCCCGTCCTTCGCCTCCAGGAGGAGATCTCCGGGGGCGATTTTTTCTTTCGGATAATGATTGCCGATGGAACGCCCCACCATCCGGGCGATGAGTTCGGGGAGCGAGAGCTCCCCGGCGGCGCCGCTATAGACGCTCTTGCCGTCCCTCATGACGGTGATCCTGTCGGCGATGCGGAATATCTCCTCGAGCCTGTGCGAAATGTAGAGTATGCCCACGCCGGCCTTCTTGAGGGTTTCGATCTTGCCGAAAAGAAGGTTGATCTCAGTTTCCGTGAGCGAGGCGGTGGGTTCGTCCATCAGGATGAACCGAGCGTTGCGCGAAAACGCCCGGGATATTTCCACGAGCTGCTGCTCCGCCATGCCCAGGCTGCCGGCGATGGCGTTCGGGTCGAGGCTGAGGCCGAGGGTTGAAAATACTTCGTCGGCTTTTTCTTTCAGCAATTTTTTGGACATGAGGAATCGGCCGACCATCCTTTCCCTGCCCAGGAAAAGGTTGTGCGCCACCGATAGCCAGGGCACCAGGCTGAGTTCCTGGTAAATGGCCGCGATTCCCATCTGCGAAGCGGTTCCCGGTGTCTTCAGGAAGATTTCGTGCCCGTCAAGAAGAATCCTGCCCGAGTCCGGCTGGAGGGCTCCGCTCAAAATCTTGAGAAGGGTGGATTTGCCCGCTCCGTTTTCGCCCAGGATGACATGGACTTCTCCCCTTCGTATGGAGAAGGAAACATCGTCCAAGGCTTGGACGCCGGGGAACCCCTTGGAAATGCCCAGGACCGACAGGCCGGGAGTCGGCGACCCCGATCCCGCAAGTCCCGAGTCTGGCAGCATCGAGACCCCTTGCGGGGCCTCGATGCTGCCTATCGTTTTTGTTTTATTTTCTGAATTGTCCGACATTTTTTTCGGTCACGAAGCTGACATCCATGATTTTCATCGCTTGAACCTGCTTGCCGGCGAGAACGTCCTTGGCGAATTGTACGCCTATCCTTCCTATATCATAAGGGGGAAGGGCTATGGTCATGTAGAGCTTGCCTTCGGCCACCGCCTTGAGGGCGTCGGGATTGGCGTCCATGCCGGTGATCTTGATTTTCCTGTTCATCGAAGAAGCCGCAGCCAGGGCGCCCATGGCCATCTCGTCGTTGAGACAAAGGATGGCTTCCGCGTCGGGGAACCTAAGCAGCATGTTCTCGGCTACCGGCAGGGATTTCGCCCTGTCGTAATAACCGGTCTGTGAGGCCAGGACCTGGATGTTGGGATACTTGGGAAGGGTGGCGTTGATGCCCTTGATCCTGTCTTCGGAGGACGCGGCGCCGGGGGTACCGGTGAGGATGAGAACCTTGGAATTCTTACCGCCCAGGGTGCTCGCGTACCAGTGGATGAGTTGCTCGCCGAGAACCACGTTGTTGGTGCCGATGAAAGCGGTCATGTTGCCGGGATTAAGGTTCCTCTGGAGGGCCATGACGGGGATTCCCTTGGCCAGGGCTTTCTGGGCCAGGGGTATGGCTCCGTCATCCACGCCGTTTATGAGAAGCACTTTTATGTTCTTGGTGAGCGCGTCTTCCACGTCGGCCACCTGCTTCTCGATTTTGTTCTGGGCGTCCAGGATGATAGCGTCGAACCCCAGGGCCGCCGCTTCGTCCTTTACCCCCTGGGCCATGGTCGCGTAGAACGGATTGCTCGTGGTGGAGACGCTGAAGGCGATGAGAGGCGGCGCGGCGAACAGATTGGAAACGACCAGCAACAGCGCGGCCGCGATCAATAACAGCTTCTTCCCCTTCATATGATTACCTCCTAAGTTTTTAGGCCGCTACGCGGTCTTTCGGAAAAAAAGTGAAACAAGAATAGTCCTCTCCGGTTGTTGATTGTACAATCGCATTGCCTGAATGTCAAATTATTTCTTCATTTTGTTGACTAATAATAAATCCGCTTGTACAATAGGCAATAATGACACTGCGCGATATGCCGGCCTTAGGGCCGAAGCCCGCGTCAAGCGCATATGCAAGAGGTGGCGTCACGATGAATTCGAAGACGAATGATATGGAAGCCCGCGCCCGGGCGATCGCTAAAAACGGCCATGTCAGAGCAGCGGTGGAGGAGGGGGATCTATCCCAATTCCAGGCTCTATCGATGGTTGAAGCCTTGGTGATCGGGTTGCTCAATCAAGGAGTGCGGAAGTTCCTGGGCGTGTTCGGCCACGGCAGCACGGCTTTGGGCGAAGTGCTATCAGTCTACGAGGAGGCTGGACTCCTGCGGATGTTTAACCTTCGCAACGAGACCGAGGCGGCCCACTGCGCGACCATGCTCAAGTGGCATTATAAGGAGACCGCCGCGGTGGTGACATCGATAGGTCCGGGAGCCCTCCACGCCTTCGCCGGCTCCCTCGCCTCAGCCTCCAACGGCATCGGCGTTTACCATATTTACGGAGACGAGACGACTCACGACGAAGGCCCGAATATGCAGCAGATCCCCATCGCGCGGCAGGGAGGATTCCTTTCGCTGGCCAATACCATGGGGTCGGGGTATCAGATCCATACGCCCGAATCGGTGTTCACGGCATTGCGATTGGGCGCGGCCACGGTCTTCAATCCGGAATTCCCCGGGCCGTTTTTCTTCCTTTTGCCCATGAATACCCAAGCAGCGGCGATAGAGGACTGTAATCTCCTGGAACTACCCGAGGCTCCTCGCTTCGCCCGGGCCGCGTGCGCGGATAGGGAAGTATTCGCCCGGGCCACCGATCTGGCGCGTTCCGCGAAGTCGATAGCCATAAAGCTGGGCGGTGGATCCGTCGACTGCGGCCCCGAAATCCTTGAGCTGGCCGAGCTTCTGGACGCGGTAATCGTTCCGGGGGCCAAGATGAGCGGGGTCGTTCCCTATTCCGCCCGGCGATGCTCGGCGGTGGGCGGCTCAAAGGGCAGCATCTGCGGGAATTTCGCCATGAGCGAGGCCGACCTCGCCATCGTCGTCGGGGCCAGGGCCGTGTGCCAGTGGGACTGCTCTGGAACGGCGTGGAAAAAGGCGAAAGCCGTCGTCAACTTCAACGCCAGGGTGGTGGACGCGGGGCACTACAACCGTACGGTGGCTGTCGTCGGGGACGCGAAACAAAACCTGCGCTCATGGATAGAACATCTCAAAAAGGAAGGATTCGCGCCCAAAGCCGGGATTTCGCCTTGGCTGAAGGCGAACATGGCAAAGAAGTCCGAATGGCAGGAGTTCAAGAAACGGCGATTCACTCACCCGACTCTCTTCGATCCGGTATGGGGTAGGGAGATCCTCACCCAGCCCGCGGCCATAGAGATCGCCTACCGTTTCGCCTCGAAGAAGGGTGCCGCCCGCTATTTCGACGCGGGCGATGTCCAGGCGAACGGGTTCCAGGTGGCAGAGGACGAAGTCTATGGACTTACCTTATCCGACACGGGGGCATCCTACATGGGACTGGCGGCCAGCGGCCTCCTCTGCACGGCCGTGGCCGACCGGCCGGTCTACACCTTCGCCTTTTCGGGCGACGGCAGCTTTACCATGACTCCCCAGATCCTCTTCGACGGGGTGGAGCACGGGGCCCGGGGATGCCTGATCATATTCGACAACAGGAGTATGGCCGCCATCGCGGGGCTGCAGAAGGCGCAGTACCAAAAAACCTATCGTACGAACGATAGCGTGCGGATCGACTACGTCGCCCTAGCCAAATCGGTCAAGGGCGTGAATGCCCTCTTTGGGGGCCACGATCCTCTTTCCTTCGCGAAAGCCTTGGAGCAGGCTTACGCCTACGATGGGCTCTCCGTGATATCCCTGCCAGTCTACCTGGGCGACGACGAGCTGGGCGGGCTGGGGGTTTTCGGAAGCTGGAACGTGGGCCCTTGGTGCAAGGAAGTGCAGAAAGAGCATCATCGAATCGGCCTTTGAACAGGCGTTGACAATCAGGGTTCCATGACGATCCGCCCGGCCCGCCGCTCGCTCTGGTTCTACCGGCGAAGCCAGGCGCACTATTAAAACAAGGAGCATACGATGAGAGTAGCGGTAATAAACGAAGTCAGCGCGGCGGACAAGAATCCTGCCATTATGGCGGGGCTGGAAGGCCGAGGTCTTGCGATCGTCAACGCTGGCATGCGGAGTAAAAGCCAGGAGCCTCAGCTGCTCTACACCCACACAGGGTTCATGTCCGCCATGCTCGTGCATCTCGACCTCGTCGACCTCGTGATCGGCGGCTGCGGCACCGGTCAGGGATATCTCAACTCGGTCATGCAGTATCCGGGGATGTTCTGCGGGCACCTGCTCTCGCCCCTGGACGCTTGGCTCTTCGCCCGCATAAACAGCGGCAACTGCGTTTCCCTGGCGCTCAACCAAGGCTATGGCTGGGCAGGGGAAATCAATCTCCGGTTCATATTCGACAGGCTTTTTTCGGTGGAATGGGGTTCGGGATATCCCGAGGAACGCCGAGAACCGCAGCGAGAGTCCCGGGATGCGCTCAAGGCCATATCGGATGCGACGCACAGAAGTTTTTCCCAGGTGATACTCGCTCTTCCCGAGGGCATCGCGCTGCCTGTCCTCAATCATCTCGTCGCCGAAGGGCTGCTCGATCTGGACTCCCCCGGGAAGGACGAAATCAAGAACGCCGCGAAAGCGCGGCTGGGGAGGGCCTGATATGGAGATCGGCGACATGGGCGAAGGTTTCATCTCTCTCCTGCGGATAAAGGATTCGGAGATACGGATACTCTGCCTCGAGCAAGGCAGGGACGCGGTGGATAGAGGCATTCATGTCGGCGGGGCTTTCTCCGCCGTCGTACCCTTAGTGGCCCTCTATTACGGCGGGTTCATGCGCTATTCGGTGGAGGAACCGACCAAGCCCGGACAGGATCTGTTCGTGCTCAGCAAGGGGCACGCCGTGGCTGCCCTGGCGTCGGTCTACGCCGACCTCGGTTATTTTGGCAGGGACCTGCTCAAGAATTCCCGTTCGCATGAGAGTATTCTCAATGGCCATCCGGGGCCGTTATTGCCAGGCATCCATATCGCGACGGGCCCTGAGGGGCACGGCTTGGGCGTGGCCCAAGGCTTCGCCCTGGCGGGCAAGGAGGATCCTCGCTTCGACGTGTTCTGCCTGACCGGGGACGGAGAGATCCAGGCAGGCATGATATGGGAAGCCGTGATGTTCGCGGGGGCGAAAAAGTTGGACAACCTCTGTCTCATGGTGGACGTCAACGGAGGCCAGCTGGACAATCCGCGGGCCACCGCCTTCCCCATGAACAATATCGAGGGTTGGTTCGAATCCTTCGGTTGGAGGGTGCTGTCGGTGGATAGCACGGAATATCCCGCCGTCCTGCAAGCCCTTGGCGAGTTCAAGCAAGGCTCGAGGAACGGAAAGCCCACGGCCATACTCTGCCGGACGCGCAAGGGCGCCGGCGGCTTTTCGAGCTTTTGCGTGAGCCACAAGACAGAAATTCCCCCAGAGATCGCCGCCCAGGAGATACAGTTCCAGGAACGGCGCAAGAAGCTGCGCGTAGAACGGTATAAGGAGATCGTCGCGACGCTGCCTCCCGAGGAAGCGGCAAAATTGGCCGCGCGGGGAAAAGCCATGGGGATAGGCGGGGAGGGGACGGCGATCAAGGGAGCGAGAGTCCGGAAGGCCCCGCCCCGGGACAAGCGGATCCCCTACGATCCCGGTCGCCTCCCCGTGCTCGATCCTTCCCGTTCCTACATGGCCAGCTGGGTAGTGAGCGAGTGCATGAAGGAATTCGGCCGATCGGGGAAAATAGCGACCGTGGACGCGGATCTCGCCTCGACCAGCGGTCTGGAAGGCGGCCTGGCCTGGGCCGATTCCACCAAAGCCTTCAACGTCGGGGTGGCGGAATCGAACATGACGAACATAGGGGAAGCCCTGGCGGTCCTCGGCTACAACACCTGGGTGAGCACCTTCTGCCCCTTTTTCGACTGGAGGGTCATGCGGCGGATCGCCATAGGCTACCAGGAGCGAAGGGAGGCTATCGAATCGGGAGGATGGCTCTCCGAAGGCCATAACTTGGACCTTACTTTTTTAGCCACGGCGCCCAACTTCGAGACCAGGACGAACGGCTCCACCCATATGGGCAACGACGACGCCCTGGTGTTCAGCGAGCTGGCGCACCTGAAAATCGTCGATATTTCCTGCCCCAACCAGCTCATCGGCTTCATGAAATGGGTCATGGAGGGCAACAGGGGCTTGGTATACGCCAGGATCATGCGCTCCGCCTCGGCTGTGCTCTACGGTTCCGATTTCGTCTTCGACTACGGGAAAGGGTACAGGCTTCGCGGGGGAGAGGACGAGCAGGCGGTCATCGTCTCCGCCGGTCGGGGCGCGCACGAAGCATTGTCGGCGGCGGCCCTGCTCGAGAAAAACGGCATCCGCGCGGGGGTGATCGATATGCCTTCCTTCGACCAGGAAATGATGGGAGCGCTTGTAAACGGTGGGAAGCTCGTCGTATTGGCCGAGCAGAACAACGGATTTTTGTACAAAATGACCAGGGAGGCGCTCTTCGGAAAAACGGGCAACCCTCGCCTGGTCGCCCTCAACGCCCTGGATTCGAGGGGAGAACGCCGATTTATCCATTCGGCGACCTATCCTCAGCTTCTGGAACACTTTACACTGTCCGCTGAAGCGATAGCCCGGAGGGTGCGGAGCGAGCTCGGGCGGTGACGAGGGGAAAGGGTGGGAGAAGGGCGAGGCGGAAAGGCGCGCGGGATGGATAGCATAGGAGTCGGGATCGTTGGTTGCGGAAGGATCGCCGACATGGCCTACGAAGGCTACAGGAGAATACCGGGGGTCCGCATAGCCGCCGTCTGCGACGCGGACGAGGAGACTGCGCGGCGCCGCCGCGCCGAATGGGGGGCGGCGAAATTCTACACCGATTATCGGAGGCTTCTTGAAGACCCCGCCGTGGACGCGGTGGAGGTCCTCACGCCCCATACCTCCCACCTCGAAATCAGCCTGGACGCCATAGCCGCCGGAAAGCACCTGGCCCTGCAAAAACCCATGGCAATCGACAGGGCCAGCGCGTCGCGGCTCGTCGGGGCGGCGGCTTCGGCCTCGACCGTCTGCAAGGTGACCGAAAACTACGTTTTCTATCCCCCCATCAGATTCGCCGCCCGGGTGATACAAGAAGGTTACATAGGCTCGCCGTCCTCCATATCCATCACGCTGATCGCCGGCGGAAAAGGCGGCTGGCCGGTTCCCCCTTCGGCCTGGGCATGGAGGCTCAAGGAGTTCGCAGAAGGCCGGGGCATGCAAACCTTCGACCATGGGCATCATCTATGGTCCACGGCGAGGTTCCTTCTGGGCCCGATAGAAAAGGTTTCCGCCTGGATAGGGACCACGGCCTCGGTGATCGATTCTCCCGCGGCCATCGTGTGGAAATACAGGGATAGGGAAGCCTTCGGTCTATGCGAGTACGTATACGGCCAGGAGATAGAAATACCCTCCCGCTATTACGCCAACGACGAATGGATCCAGGTATCGGGCTCGGCCGGCTTAGTGAGAATAAATCGCTGCACAGGCAATCTCCAGGATGGTCCTTCGGTGAGCCTCTATTCCAAGGACGGGTGGCGTCATTTCGACATTCCCTCGGACTGGAAACTCGGCTTTGTCGGCTCTGCCTGGAACTTCGTCAAAGCCATCAGGGGAGAAGAGAAGCCCTGTCTCAGCTTTTCCGAGGCGATGGAAATTCTCTCCATCGACCTCGCTATAGCCCGTTCGGCCCAGACTGGGAGAGAAGTGCTTCTAGGACCGGAAGGCGCCCCGGTATCGCCCCTGAACGCATACCTACGAAAGCGAGAGGAGCTGCGGGCTGCTAAGGTCGCGAAAAAAGCGCTCGCTAAAACGGAAGCCCCGGGTATATCCGAAGAATCTTCCCGCCAGGCGGTCCAGCTCACGCGGGAGTTGCCCTCCAGACTGCCCGCCTCAACGGTTTTCAAGGAAGATTTCGAGATCGGCCTGGAACTGAATGGGGCCGCATATTCAGGCGGGACGAAGCTTATGTCCATCATTATTCGCGGTGGTGGGGTTTATGTGGATGAAGATGAGCTTCCATCATGTCCCAACCTCGTCATCAAGGTTCAAGCCTGCGTCTGGGCTAGCATTCTTTCGGGAAAACAGCAGATCGAATCCGCCTATCTGCGCGGGAAATTGAAATTGACCGGGTCTATCGAAACGGCGCTCAACCTGAAGCAGCTGTTTCGTCTGTAGTCTCGGTTCCGGAAAGCAGCTTGTTTATCGCTTCCGCCGCTTCCCGCAGGATGCCGATATTTCGTTCCAGATCGGGTAAACCCCGATCCTTGGTTCCCGAGACGCCGATGGCCGCGACTATCTTACCCTGGTAATTGATGATCGGGCAGGCAAGGCAGACGACGTTCGGCTCGTATTCCTCCATGTCGATCCCGTATCCCCTGGCTTTTACCTCGGCGAGTTCCTTGCCGAGAGAGTCGAGATCCGTGATCGTCCTTTCGGTGAAACGTTCCAGAGTCTGGCCGCTGAACAGGACTTCCAGTTCTTCACGGGAATAGTCGCTTATGAGGCACTTGCCGACAGCCGTGCAGTAAAGCTCTTCGGTGTCCCCGATGTTCGTGTTGGTGAGAATCCGGTTAGTCCCCTGCTCCCTGTCCACGAACACTGCCTGGGTGCCCGACTTAAGGGCCAGATGGGCATTTTCCTGGGTTTTTCTCGCGATCTCCCTCAAGTAGGGAGAGACGACGACAGGTAGTTTAAGCTGTTCGTACAAGGAAGAAGCCAGCCCGAATATGCCGAAGCCGGGCTTGTACAGCTTTTTCCCCTCTTCCTGCCTTACCAGCCCATGCCGGGACAGCGTCGTGAGGATCCTGAAAACCGAACTTTTATCCAGGTCCATTACTTCAGCCAACTCTGTCAGCGTCAGTTTTTTTTCCGGGTGCGCGACGATGTATTCGAGAAGAAGAAGAGCCCTGTCCACCGATTGAATGACCGTGTATTCTTCTTTCATGCCTTTTAAAGTATACAGCAATATTGAAAATTTGTTATCCGGGTCTTGGATTAATTGCGGCGAAGACGAAAAAGGCCGCTTTTAGGGCGGCCTTTTTCGGGCTGAGAGGATTTGAACCTCCGACATCTTGGTCCCGAACCAAGCGCGCTAGCCCCTGCGCTACAGCCCGATAATTAAAAAAACCCGTCAGTGAATGACGGGTTTTACGCCTTTCGGCGATCGGGAGCGACGGGGCTCGAACCCGCGATCTCCGGCTTGACAGGCCAGCGCGATAACCAGCTTCGCTACGCCCCCGTGTCATTGCTGACGAGGATGGACTATATCGGGAAAAGGGGGCTTTAGTCAATAGGAGAGGAGTATGGCCCCTGACTTTTCGTCCCTCTCTTCCTTTCCCTGCGCGGCTTTAGCGGAGGCAAGGGGTAGCAGGTCGCCGCTCGAGAAGGTTGCGCGCAGGGATGAGTAGCGCAATAAAGTATAGCCTTTCGGAGAGCACGAATAGCGACCCGTTAGGCCTCCCGGCAGGGCGAAGGCCTCGGAGAGCACCCGCAGGCGTGCCTCGGCCTCCCTCGGCTTGGCCAAGGCCGCGTGGGGATCGGGAATCGCAGACAACAAATAGGAAAACACCAGCTTTTCCTTAGCCAAGCCGGCTTCCGCCGACAGGGCTTTGAGCCAGGCAGGCGCTTTGTCGACTCCGATGGTGAAATGGCACCAAGGATATTTTTCCCTGTGCTTGGGCATCACCATGGCCTGGGCGCTCTTCGGCTTGATACGGCCGCCAGGCTCGCCGCCTGGACCGGCCTCGCTGCCGGGGCCCTCGAGACTCCTGAATATGCCCGGCATAGGGCAATCGTTCGCGTGGGGGCAGGGCGAGAGGGGAAGAGCTCCGAAGGACGAGAGTCCGGCTCTCAGGGCGCTGATAAAGGATCCAGAGCGGGGATCCCCGGGTTCCACAAGGAGTACGGAGCCGGAATCCTTCAGGTAGCCGAGGAGTTGCCGGGCGGTAAGGCTTGCGCGCATGCCCAGGGGCACCTTGCTCTTCCAGAAAAATTCGTTGAACACGTTGGCCGCCGTCAAAAGATCGGCTTTTTCCGCCAATGGAATCCCGAACTGGTGGCGCCGCAGGATAATCGTCCAGGGCGGCAGCGAACCGCCCACGCGAAGGCAGAGGCTCTCGAAGAGGGTGAGGCCGACCTTCAGGATCTTCTCCGTCCTGTCCGCGCAGATGATCGTGAGCTTCTTCGTTCTGAGTTCCGGGCGGGAGAGATAAAGGGCGATGGGGAGGGTGAGGGGGCCCGAGCCAAGGTCGATTATGGTAGCTTCGTCGTCGAGGCGGAAAGCAAGGGACGGCAAAAATGAAGAAAGGCGCAGAAGGTTCCAGGGAAGGAAGTATCGCAGATAGCCTGAGTAGTACGCCGGGGCGCTCAGGTATTCGGAGGCTCTATGCTCCCGTTCGGAGGTCAGGTCTTCCCAGAGGGAGCGGATGTTTTTGCCCAGGCCGAGCCTATGACTGCGCGAAAGGGGGACTATCTCGTCGAGGATTCCCGGAAGCAGGTCCAGGGCGCGCAGGCAATCCGGCGCTATTGAAAAGGTCTCCAGCGGGGTGAAAAGACCGGGCTTTGGCGCGGCGGGGCTGCCATCGAAAGGTTTTGGATGGAAGCGACCGCGACGCGAATCGCCTGGGCCTTCATGCGGCTGCCTGGCTTGGCCAGAGCTTGCGCGGCTCTGGTCAAGCGCTTGCGGCTTAGTTTGGCCTGATTTTGCGCGACCCTGAGCCGGCGCTTGCTGTTTCGATCGGCCGGGCTTCGCTAAGCCTGGGCTTTCGGCTTTTCTTACCGGTTCCCCATACTTGGCTTTTTTCGGGCCAAAGGCAGGCCGTCTTTCGTCGTCGCGTGAATGTTTCGGCATCGTCAGTCCAAACTCAGGACGACCTTGCCGGATTCGCCAGATAACATGGCGGCGAAGCCCTTCTCGAAGTCGTCGAAGCTGTATCGATGCGTGATGACAGGGCTGATGTCCAGTCCCGAGAGAAGCATCGCCTGCATTTTGTACCAGGTTTCGAATATCTCCCTTCCGTAAATTCCCTTGAGGAACAAGCCCTTGAAAATAACCCGGCTCCATTCGATGCCCGCCTCGTCGGGCAAAAGCCCTAATAAGGCGATTCTGCCGCCGTTATACATGTTGTCGATCATCTGCTCGAAGGCCTGGGGGCTGCCCGACATTTCGAGTCCTATGTCGAAACCGCCGACCATGCCCAGTTCGTGCTGCACGTCCTTGAGGGATTCCCCGGACACATCCACGGCCCTGGTCGCCCCCATGCGCAGGGCTAATTCCAGCCGCCAGGGATTGACGTCGGTGATCACGACGTTGCGGGCTCCCACGTGCTTGGCGATGGCGGCGGCCATGCAGCCGATAGGGCCGGCGCCGGTTATGAGCACGTCCTCTCCTATCATGTCGAAGGAGAGTGCCGTATGGGTGGCGTTGCCGTAGGGGTCGAAGATGGATGCTACCTCGTCGGGTATGGAGCTATGCATGTGCCAGGCGTTGGAGGAGGGGATTGAGATATATTCCGCGAAACATCCGTCCCTGTTCACGCCGACGCCGACGGTATTGGGGCAGAGGTGGCGCTTTCCCGCCCTGCAGGCCCTGCAGACGCCGCAGACTATATGGCCTTCGCCCGAGACCCGCTCCCCTAGTTGGTAGCCTGTCACAGATCGGCCCATATCCACGATTTCCCCTACGAATTCATGGCCGATGACCATGCCGGGCTTTATGGTGCGTTGAGCCCAGGGGTCCCATTTCCAGATATGTATGTCGGTACCGCAGATCGCCGTCTTTTTCACTTTGATGAGCAAATCGTTGTCGCCGATCCGGGGCAGGGGGACTTCTTCCATCCAGAGTCCGGCTTCGGCTTTGCTTTTTACGAGAGCCTTCATGTCGCCCTCCTTGTCATGCTGAGTATATACTAGAACGCGTTTTTCCACGAGTATTCATAAAGCCGGCCCGGTTAGGC
>CAYVOD010000054.1:0-13592 GCA_964453055.1 uncultured Treponema sp.
GCCTCCGACTATTACGAAAAACTCTACGAGCTGGCCCGGCTCCTGATTCGTAAAGGGCTCGCCTACGTCGACGACCTGGACGAGGAACAGATAAAGGAATACCGGGGCACGAACGTCCCGGACAAGAACAATATCACCTTTACCCCTCCGGGGAAGAATAGCCCTTACCGCGACCGCGGCGTCGAGGAAAACCTCGACCTCTTCGCCCGCATGAGGGCGGGGGAGTATCCCGACGGCTCCAAGACGCTGAGAGCCAAGATCGATATGGCCCATCCCAACCTGCTCATGCGCGATCCCGTCATGTACCGCATCAGGAGGGAACCCCACTACAGGACCGGCACGGCCTGGTGCATCTACCCGATGTACGATTTCCAGCACCCTCTCTCGGACGCCATTGAGGGGGTGACCCATTCCCTCTGCTCCCTTGAGTATGAAATTCATCGCCCCCTCTACGACTGGTTCATCGAACACTGCGAGGTTTTCCCCTCCAGGCAGATAGAGTTCGCCCGGCTCAACCTGACTCACACCGTCCTCTCCAAGCGCTGGCTCATCCGCCTTGTCCAGGAGAAGAAGGTGTCGGGATGGGACGATCCCCGCATGCCCACCCTGGCCGGTCTGCGGCGCAGGGGCTATACGCCCGAAGCCATAAAGGACTTCTTGGGGCGCATCGGCATAGCGAAAACCGATTCGATGGTCGATATCCAGCTCCTGGAGCATTGCCTGAGAGAAAACCTCAATAAGACGGCCGCGCGCTACATGGCCGTCCTCCGCCCCCTGGAACTCATCATCGACAACTGGCCGGAAGGCAAGGTCGAGGCGCTCGAAGCGGTAAACAATCCCGAAGACTCTGGAAGCGGCAAGCGGCAGATTCCCTTCTCCGGAAGACTATGGATCGAAAGAGACGACTTCCAGGAAATCCCTCCGCCCAAGTACTTCCGGCTATTCCCCGGCAACCAGGTGCGCCTGCGCTACGCGTATATCGTGACCTGCACCGGCTTCGACAAGGATCCTTCCACTGGGGAAATACTGAGGGTTCATTGCAGCTACGACCCCGAGACGAGGGGAGGGGACGCTCCGGACAACAGGAAGGTCAAGGGCACCATCCACTGGGTCTCGGCCGAGCAAGCTTGTAGCCTGGAAGCCCGGCTCTACGACCATCTCTTCGAATCAGAGCGGCCGATGGATATTCCCTCGGGCGGCTCCTACATGGACAACCTCTCGGATAAATCCCTGGAACGCCTCCAGGGCGCCAAGGGAGAACCGGCGCTCTCCTCGCTTAAGCCAGGAACCGCGCTGCAATTCGAGCGGCTGGGCTATTTTTGCGTGGATGCCGATTCCAAACCCGTGGCCTTAGTCTTCAATCGATCCGTTTCGCTGAGGGATAGCTGGGCAAAAATCGCCAAGAAAATCATTTAGGAAAGGGAATTCATTTTCCTTATTCTCGAAACAAGCCGGCTTTGAGCCGGTGAAGCATAGGAAGAGGTACAAGGAGGAGACATGAAATCGCGTGGAACGATGATCGTACTCGCAGTCATGGTCGTCGCAGCGTTCGCGCTGACATCCTGCGGCGGAGGGAAAGCCGCGGAGATCAAGATCGGCGGCGTCTCGCCGCTCACCGGCGAGGCGGCCACCTTTGGCCAGTCCACCAAGAACGGCATGGAACTCGCCGTCGAGGAGTGGAACGCGGCCGGCGGCGTGCTAGGCAAGCAAGTCAAGCTTATCGTCGAGGATGACAAGGGCGATCCCGCCGAGGGCGCCGCCGTCTTCAGCAAGCTTATCGAGCAGGACAAGGTGGTCGCCATCGTCGGCGGCATAACCTCCAGGGTAGCCCTGGCGGGCGCCCCCATCGCTCAAGCCGCCAAGATTCCGATGATGACCCCGACTGCCACCAATGAGAAGGTGACCCAGGTGGGCGACTATATATTCAGAAGCTGCTTCATCGATCCCTTCCAGGGCTCGGTAATGGCGAAATTCGCCGTTCAGGACCTGGGGATTCTCAACGTCGGGGTTATATTCGACCTGGGCAACGATTATTCCAAGGGCCTGGCCGAAACCTTCAGCGCCTCCCTCACTTCCCTGGGCGGGCAGATCCTGGCCAGCGAGGGCTATCCCTCCGGCGCGACGGACTTCAAGGCCCAGCTCACCAAGATCGTCCAAGCCAAGCCTGAAGCGGTCTATATTCCCGCGTATTACAACGATGTGGGGCTCATCGCCAAGCAGGTCAGGGAGCTAGGCTACGAAGGCAAGCTCCTGGGCTGCGACGGCTGGGACTCCTCGGAACTGGTCAATATCGGCGGAGACGCGGTCAACGGCGGTTTCTTCACCAACCACTATTCCAAGGATGACACCAGGCCTGTCGTTCAGGATATCGTGCGTAAATACAGCGCAAAGTACGGCGCCGCGCCCGACGCCCTGGCGGTCCTGGCCTACGACGGCATGAACATCCTTCTGGACGCCATCAAGCGTGCCGGCAAGACCAACAACGAAGCCATCCGCGACGCGCTTAAAGCTACGGACCTGGCCTGCGTAGGCGGACAGATCCGCTACGACGAGAACAGGAATCCGGTCAAATCCGTCGTCATCATCGAAATGAAGGACGGCCAGCAGGTCTACAAGGCCACCGTCGAGCCTTGATCTGAGTCGATCGTTTTTAAAAAAGGCGCTTCGCGAAGCGCCTTTTTTTATGCAACAGGACATTGGAAGCCCCTCGCCGAGCTCCTGCCGCCCAGGCTATACTGCTGGCCATCGGCCGGGCGGAAGCTCACACTCCGCTGACCTATCCCCCGGTACTTCACGGCTTTCCGCTCACCGGAAGCGGCGCACAGGAGCAGGCACAATGGCAGCACAGAATCTCGAAACCCAGGAGTCCCTCAGCATGGAAAAAATCGTCTCGCTGGCCAAGCGAAGAGGATTTGTGTTTCAGTCATCGGAAATCTACGGAGGCCAGGCCGGGGCATGGGACTACGGACCAATGGGAGTCGAGCTCAAGAACCGCATAGCGAGGTTCTGGTGGAAGGAAATGACCCAGCTCCACGATGACATCGTCGGCCTGGACGCCGCGATCCTCATGCATCCCAGGGTCTGGGAGGCTTCTGGACACGTGGAGAATTTCACCGATCCCCTGGTGGACTGCAAGAAGTGCAAAACCCGCTTCAGGGCCGACCAGATCGACCAGGACAAGCTGGCGCGCAAGGAATGTCCCGACTGCGGCGGCGAGCTTACGGACACCCGCAAGTTCAATCTCATGTTCAAGACCAACATCGGGCCCGTGGACGACGGGACCGGCCTCATATACCTCCGCCCCGAGACTGCCCAGGGCATTTACGTCAACTACAAGAACATCGTCCAGTCCAACCGCATGAAGATTCCCTTTGGCATAGCCCAGGTGGGAAAGGCTTTCCGCAACGAAATCGTCACCAAGAACTTCATATTCCGCACCTGCGAGTTCGAGCAGATGGAGATGCAGTACTTCGTCAAGCCGGGGGAGGACGAGAAATTTTTCGACTACTGGAGGGGGCAGCGCTGGGCTTACTACGAAAAGCTGGGCGTCCGCATGGACAAGCTTCGCTGGCATCAGCACGGCCCGGACGAGCTGGCCCATTACGCCAAGGACGCCTATGACATCGAGTACGAGTTCCCCATGGGATTCAAGGAGCTGGAGGGCGTGCACAACAGGACCGACTACGACCTCACCAGGCACCAGGAATTCTCGGGCAAGGACATGCAGTACATCGATCAAGACAACGGCAACGCCCGCTATATTCCCTACATCATCGAGACCAGCGCCGGCCTCACCAGGCAGCTCCTTATGGTCCTCTGCGACGCCTACGAGGACCAGAAAGTCGCCGACAAAGGGAACGACGACGACTGGCGCACAGTCCTCCACTTCCACCCGCTCCTGGCCCCGGTCACCGTGGCCGTGCTGCCTCTCATGAAAAAGGACGGGCTGGCGGAGCTGGCGAAGGAGATCAGGGCTGAGCTGAAGGAGGACTATTCCACCGATTACGACCAGTCCGGCGCCATAGGCAGGCGCTACCGCCGCCAGGACGAGATCGGCACCCCCTACTGCGTCACCATCGACTACCAGTCCAAGGAGGACGGCACGGTCACGGTCAGGGACAGGGACAGCATGCTGCAGGACAGGGTTCCACGCGCGTCGCTCCATGACTATCTGCGCGGCAAGATCAAGTCGTACAAAAGGGCTTAGGTTATGAGCGAGGATGCGAAAGTCCTGGCCGAAGCCGCGGCTTTGAGCGCCCAGGGCAAGGCTTTCGCCCTGGTGAGCATCCTCTCCAGCTCGGGCTCTACCCCCAGAACCAGGGCTAGGCTCCTGGTCCGTCCCGATGGCGGCACCCTCGGTACCATCGGCGGGGGAGACCTCGAAACCAAGGTGATCGCCGAGGCCTTGGGCTGCATAGCCGATTCGAAACCCAAGATCCTGCGTTACGAACTCGTGGAAAACCGGGGCCTGGATTTTCCCCTCATGCACTGCGGCGGAGCCCAGGAGCTGTATATCGACGTGATCCCCGCCCGACGAAAGATACTCATCGTCGGCGCGGGCCATGTGGGGCTCGCTCTCGCGAGGCTGGCGGATTATCTTGGATTTTCGATCGAGGTCGCCGACGAGAGGGCGGAAGCGGCCAAAGCGCCTGGTTTCCCCGCCGCGGCGGTTTTTCGCGCCGACGAGGATCTCGGCGGCCTGCTTTCCAGGCTTCCGTCCGACCCGCACCGCGCCATCGTCATCGCCACCCATTCCAGGGACGCCGAAGCGCTTAAAGCCCTTATCGACAAACCCTGGGCTTACCTTGGCCTCCTGGGCTCCAGGAGAAAGGTCGCCGCGCTGATGAGGGAGCTGCTTGCCGAAGAATATCCGCCGAAACTGCTGGAGAGCGTCCACGCTCCGGTTGGGTTGGATATCGGAGCCGAAACGCCAGAGGAAATAGCGCTTTCAGTCCTCTCGGAAATACTTTCAGTATTGACGAAGACGAAAGTCCATCACCTCCGCGAGGATATGAAGGAAAAACCGTAAAAAGCGAAAAGGCCGCGAGAAATTCCCGCGGCCTTTTTTATCGCCTTATTTTCCGAGGACCCCTTCCTTGCAGGCCTTGGAAACGGTGAACTTCACCGCCGTCTTGGCCGGGATCTTGATCGCTTCGCCGGTGGCGGGATTTCTGCCCGTGCGGGCCTTGCGCTTCGCGAGCTTCAGAATGCCGAACCCGGGGAGGGTGAACTTTTTGTTTTTCTTAACTTCTTTGTAGGCCACTTCTGCGAGAGAATCGAGAAACGCCTTCACATCCTTCTTCGTCATGCTCGTCTTCTCTGCAAGGGCGGTGACCAGCTGAGCCTTCGTCATCGCAGTTCCGTTTGTCGCCATGTTCTTCTCCTTGGGAATGACTCTTGAAGAGGCTGATCGGAGCGATCCCGCCGTTTTTCGGCGAAGGCCTGGCTCCTGCGCCTCAATCAAGTCAATAATAACACAGGCGCGAAAAAAAATAAAATATTATTTGCGCTGGGAGATGAAAATAGCCCCGCTATATTGAGAAAAAATCGCGATTACCGCTATACTGCCCCGAGGAAAGCGAGGAAAACCATGAACAAAGCCCTGGAAACCCTGAAAACCCGCGGTTTTATACAGCAATGCACGGACCTGGAAGGCCTGTCCAAGCTTATGGACTCCGGGCCGATCACCCTCTACGAGGGCTGCGACCCCACCGGTCCTTCCCTCCACATCGGACACATGGTTCCTTACTTCGCCATCCGCCATCTCCACGAGGCTGGGCATAACGCGATCGTCCTCATGGGGGGAGGAACCGCCAGAATAGGCGACCCCTCCGGAAAGACCACGATGCGGCAGATTATCAGCTACGAGGAAATAGACGCCAACGCGAACCGCTTCTTAAAGCAGCTGGACAGCTTTCTCAAGTTCGATGGCAGAACCCTTTACTCGGCTAACAACAAAGACTGGCTGGCAAACCTTAATTACATCGATTTCCTGAGGGACATAGGCAGGCATTTTTCGGTCAACCGCATGCTTTCCTTCGATTCGTACAAGATGAGAATGGAGACTGGGCTTTCCTTCATCGAATTCAACTACCAACTACTCCAGAGCTACGACTATCTCCAGCTCTACAAGCGGCACGGCTGCAGGCTCCAAGTGGGCGGCGACGATCAGTGGGGCAATATCGTGTCGGGGATCGAGCTCATCAGAAGGGTTGAGGGCGCCGAATGCTACGGCCTTACCTTTCCCCTGGTGACCACCAGCGACGGCAAAAAAATGGGCAAGACGGAGAAGGGGGCCCTCTTCCTGGATCCCGAGATGACCAGCCCCTACGATTTCTTCCAGTACTGGAGGAACGTAGCGGACGCTGACGTCGAACGCTTCCTTCTCATGTTCACTTTCCTCCCCGTGGAAGAATGCCGCAAGCTCGCCGCGGGCAGCGACGCGGCCATCAACTCCGCCAAGGAGCGTCTCGCCTGGGAAGTGACCGCCATGATTCACGGAAAGGAAGAGGCTGAAAAAGCCCTCGCCGGAGCCAGGGCGGCTTTCGGCGGCGCCGGCGACAAAAGCGCAATGCCCACGGCCGAGCTTAGCCTGGCCCGGTTCGAAACTGGCTACGGCGTCCTGGACTTGTTCGTCGACGCGGGGCTGGCGGCCACGAAGAGCGAAGCCCGGCGCCTCGTGCAGCAGGGCGGGGCATTCATCTCCGGCCAGGGCGGCGGGGAACTCGAAGTAGTCGGGGACCCTGCAGCCGTGGTGGGCCAGGAGAGGCTCGACAAGGACTCCGAGCTATTGCTCAGGGCCGGGAAAAAACGCTTCTGCAGGGTGGTGGCGCTTAAATAAGCTCCCTCAGGTTTTCCAAGGGTTCCCGAATTTTTTGCCGGATTTCCTCGTCCCTTTTGCCGAAGACTGCGACTATCCCCGGCAGCCAGAGGCTCGAGTCTTTGCCCACCAGGTCGAGCAGCTTCGCTTCGTCGAATCCCTCGATCGGGCAGGAATCCAATCCTATCGAAGCCGCGCCTATCATCATGAAGGAAGCGGCTATGTAGCTTTGCGCCCTGGCCCAGTGCTCGGTCCTCCGTACGGATTCGAGAAATTCGTAATATGGTTGGTAGTCCGGCCTGAAAACCTCATACCCGCCGGGAAATCGCTCGGCCCTCGCCCGTATGAATCCCGAATCAGGCTTAAAGAAGTCCGCATTTCGTACCAGGATGGCTACGGCGAATGAGGAGGTACAGACCGCTTCCTGGCCAAAGCAGAGGTCCCCCAGCGCGCTGATTCCCTCCCGGGAAGAGATGACCTCGAACTGCCAATGCTCGAGGCCGAAGGATGAGGGAGCGAGCCGGCCGCACTCGAGAATGTATGAAATAGTGCCCTCGTCCGCCGTATATCGCGACGAAAACCGCTTGCAGGCGTACCTGCGTTGTAGCAGCGTCAGAAATCCCTTGGCTTTGGTTCTCTCGGCTTCGTCCATAGGCGCTCTATTGCTTCGGCTTTAAACGTGGCTTCATCCTTAGATTAAGCCATGGTTTCAGACGAGATCGAGGGCGACGTCGAACATGGAGTTAAGGGAAGTCTGCCGCTCCTGGGGGCTCATCTCCTTCCTGGATATGTTCGAGTCCGAGCAGGTGAGGAGGGTGAGCGCCTTCTTCCTCAAATGCGCGGCGTTGCAGTAAAGGGCGAAACACTCCATGTCCGTGGCCCCGCAGCCCATGGCCGCCCAGCGATCCCAGCCTTCCTCTTCGGGCAGGGCTGAATAGAGGGAGAAAATATCGGAGGAGAAAATCCCTCCCACCCAATGTTTTACGTTCCGCGTCCTGGCAGAGGAAACTGCCTTTTCCAGCAGCCCGTAGTCGGCGCAGGGGGAAAAGCTGCCGTTCAGTCTGTACTGGTGCGCATAGTTGGAATCCGTGGAAGCGGTCATGGCTATGACAAGGTCGCCCACGTCGATGCCGGCGATCATGCCGCCGCAGGTGCCGATCCTGACTATCGTCTCTACGCCGTAAAAGGCGAAGAGCTCGAAGGAATAAATGCCCATGGAAGGAGCTCCCATGCCCGAAGCCATGACGCTTACTTCCTTGCCTCGCCATGTGCCTGTATAGCCGAAGACATTGCGCACCCCGGTTACCTGGCGAACATTCTCCAGCCTCGTTTCGGCTACGTACTTCGCCCGCAAGGGGTCGCCGGGCATGAGCACGAAGGGGGCGACCTCTCCCTTTTTCGCCTCGTTATGAGGGGTTCCGGATGAAAAATGTTCCAGGTGACGTTTTTTTTGGAGCGAGTGATCCATGATGGTCTCCTTGGTTAGCTGCCGCCCCGCTCATAGGGCTGTCCCGAAGCCCGGGGCGCGTAATCCCTTCCCGAGAATAAAACCAGGGTGATAAGGGTGATGATGTAGGGAAGAATGCTGAAAAATTCAGAGGGGAGAAAGCGGAGGCTTTCGATATTGACCATGTAGATAGCCAGGGCGACTGCGGTTCCGAAGAGAAGGGATGCTCCCGCCACGCCCTTTGGCAGCCATCTGCCGAAGGATACGGCGGCGAGGGCGATGAAGCCCGCCCCGTTTATGGTATTCACCGTGTACTGGATCGTCTGCGTGAGCACGAGGCAGGCGCCGGCGACGCCGGCCAGGAAGCCTGATGCGAGAACGGCGATATAGCGCATCCTTCGCACGTCGATCCCGGCAGAAGCCGCGGCCTGGGGATGTTCGCCGCAGGCCCTTAGCCGCAGCCCGAAGGGCCTTCTGTAGAGGAGGTACCAGGAGACGAGCACTATGGCCAGGGCTATCCAGGCGGTGGGGTAGATTCCGGCGAACCCCGGCATCATGCCCAGCTTGAAGGGCTGGGTACGCTCCATCTTGAATATCACCTGGGCGAGGAAAATAGTTCCCCCTGTGGCCAGAAGGTTAATGCCGGTTCCGGAAATCACCTGGTTGGCGTTGAGCGATATCGATGCGTAGGCGTGGATGAGGGATACGACAAGCCCAGTGAAGCCTCCAACGAGGATCGCTATCCATACCGAGGCGGGGGTGGAGGATTCGATGAGGACGTGGACTGTGGCCGCGGTGAAAGCCCCAATGCCCATGAGTCCTTCCAAGGCTATGTTGACCACGCCTGCCTTCTCGCAGATCATCCCCCCTACGGCCGAGATCAGGATGGGCGATACGATCATGAGTATGGAGGGAATCATTCGGATCAGTTCACTCATCGCTTCGCTCCTTCAGCTCCGCCGCCCTTTTCTTGGCCCTTTTGTCGAGAACGATCCTGAACGCGGCCCTGAGGGAAATAAATATGACCACCAGGCCGGAGATGATCCAGGTGACTTCCTTGGGTATCTGCCGGGACTGCATAAGGGGCTGGGCCGATGCCAGCATGCCGAAGAGCAGGCCGGCTATCATAGTGCCTCCGGCCGTGTTATTGCCTACCAGGGCTACGGCTATGCCGTTGAATCCGTAATTGTCGTTCCCGCCCAGGACGCGACCGTAGCTGAAAGAGCCGAGGGCTACCACCGCTCCCGCAAGACCGGCGAAAGCCCCGGCGATGATCATAGAAGAAGTTATGCCCCTGGTCACGTTTATGCCGGCGTAGCGAGCCGCGTCCTTGTTGAGGCCCGTCGCCCTGAGCTCGAAACCCAGCTTGGTTTTTTCGATGATGAACCAGAATACTACGCAGGAAATGAGAGCCACGAAAAGTCCAAGGTTGAGCCTGGATCCGTTGGTGAGCTGGCTGATGAAAGGATCGCTGAGCCTCGCGGTAGCGGGGAAGCTGGGGGTCCTGTAGGTATTGGTGCCCGGGATGAGCATTGTGAGCCATCGCGAGGCGAAAAAGGCCACATAGTTAAGCATTATGGTCGCCACTACCTCGGAGACCGAGAACTTGGCCTTGAGCCAGCCCACGATGCCGCCCCAAAGTCCGCCGGCAACGGCGGCGGCGAGCAAGGCGAGCAGCCAATGAAGCGCGGAAATCTGCGGTCCGAAGAGGGCTACGAACTGTGCTGCCGTCAGGCCTACGACATACTGGCCTTCGGCCCCGATATTGAAAAGGCCGGTTCTGGCGGCAAAAGCCATGGACAGGCCGCAAAGTATGAGGGGAAGGCTGGCGTTGAGCCATTCCCCCACATAGCGGATGTTCCAAGTTCCCCGGGTTATGTCCAGTCCGGTGAGGGTCTGGAGCATGGCGCTGTACATGCCGGAAGGATTGCGTCCGACTGCGACCACAAGGAGTGTGCCGCAGAGAAAGCCGAGAAGGACGACGCTGATGGAAATGGCTTTATCCGAAGCGAGAAGCCGGTCAAGAAGGCTTTTATCGAGGCTTTGTAGCTTCATTCGGCCTCCCTTCCCGCGGCTGCCACGGAACGGAAGCCAGCCATCATGGCGCCGATGTCTCTCTCCTTAGCGTCCTTGGCGTCCACTATACCCACGATTTCGCCCTTGGATATGGCTGCTATCCTGTCGCAGAGATTGAGTATTTCGTCCAGCTCGAAGGATACGAGAAGCACGGCCCTGCCTTTGTCCCGCTCGGCGATGAGCCGGGAATGTATGGTCTCGATCGCGCCCACGTCCAGGCCCCTGGTCGGCTGGGCGACCAGCAGAAGCTCAGGGGAGAGTTCGATTTCCCTGGCGATGATAACCTTCTGCTGGTTTCCTCCGGACATGGAGCCGACTTTGGTCGCCGGTCCCTGCCCGGCCCTGATGTCGTAGCCGTGGATAAGCTTTTTGCCATAATCGGCTATGGCCGCCATGTTGAGTATGCCGCCCCTCCTGGAAAAGGCCGGGCTGGCGTAGCTTTTCAGAACAAGGTTTTCGTCCAGCCTAAAGTCGGGCACGATGCCATAGCGCTGTCTGTCCTCGGGCACGTGGCCTATTCCGTCGGCTATGCGTTCGTGGATGCTCATCTTTGTTATGTCCTTTCCCGACAGAAAGATGGACCCTTTTTCCACCGGGAGCATCCCCGCTATGGCAGCCACCAGCTCGCTTTGTCCGTTGCCGTCGACACCGGCTATGCCGAGGATTTCCCCCGAGCGAACCTCCAGCGATAGATTTTGCACGGCATAGAGCCCTTTGCTCTTCCGCACGAAAAGGTCTTTGAGCTCGAGGATTGTCTTGCCAGGCCTGGCCGGCTTCTTGTCGGTCTTGAACTTGACCGCTCTTCCGACCATCATCTCGGCCATCTCTTCCTCTGAGCAGGATTGGACGTCGACGGTGCCAATGCAGCGACCCCGGCGCAGGATCGTGCATCGCTCCGCCGCTTCCTTGATTTCCTTCAGCTTGTGGGTGATGAGGATTATGGTTTTACCTTCCGCCTTTAGCCGCCTGAAAATCTGCATCAGTTCGTCGATTTCCTGGGGGCGAAGGACTGCCGTGGGCTCGTCGAAAATGAGAATTTCGGCGTTGCGGTAGAGAATCTTGAGTATCTCCACCCGCTGCTGCATGCCCACGGAGATGGTATCGACCTTCGCCTTCGGATCGACATCCAGCCCGTAGCGGGCCGATAGCTCGGCGACCCGCTTTTCCGCGGATTTAAGATCCACATCTCCTGTTTTTGTCCTGGGTTCCTTGCCTAGGATTATGTTTTCGGTGACGCTGTAATTGTGGACGAGCTTGAAGTGCTGATGCACCATTCCGATACCTAGCTCGGTAGCCTGGTTGGGATCCTTGATCAGCACTTCCTTGCCCCGGACCAGGATAGTGCCCGAATCGGCGTCGTAGAGGCCGAAGAGAATGGACATGAGAGTTGATTTTCCCGCGCCGTTTTCGCCGAGGATAGCGTGAACCTCGTTGTCGAGAACCCTCAAGGTAACCCCGTCGTTCGCCACGACTCCCGGGAAGGCCTTGGTGATTTCGAGCATTTCTATCGCGTAGTCTGGCATTGCGCTCCTCGAAGGGGATGAAAAGAAAACAATAAAAAGCGGAGGAAGCCTCTCTGAAGAGCGACTTCCTCCGGACTCGGAGTCGTTTTAGTTGTCGCTGGCCTGGAGGTTGGCGGGCACCAAGCCCTTGGCCTTGGCTTCGGCATAGGTCGGAGCGATGGCGATCTTGCCGGCGATTATATCCTTTTTGACGGCCTCGACCTTATTCACTATGGCTTTGCCCAGTTCGGGGTTGGTGGTGGAGAAACCCACGCCCTCGTTTTTGGTATCGAAGGTAACGACGCCTCCCTTGAAAGTGCCGGCCTTGACGGCCTTCAGGGCCACGAGGGTGGAGGTTTCGACCCGCTTAAGCATCGAAGTGAGGACAGCCGATTTATTGCCGGTGTAGATGCCGTCCTGGAATTGGTCTGAGTCTACGCCGATGGCCCATACGTTTTTGCCCTGGACCCTGTACTCCTTGGCCTGGGCTATGGTTCCGTTGCCGGTGCCGCCGGCGGCGGAGAATATGGCATATACTCCGGAGTCGTACCAGTTCTTGGCCTGGGCCTTGGCCAGCTCGGGCTTGCCCCAGTCATTGGCGTAATAATCGACGAACTCGGCCTTGGGGAGGACGGAGCGAACGCCCTGGATAAAGCCGACTTCGAATTTGGTGATCGTCGGGCTGGGAACGCCGCCGATGAATCCGAACTTGGGATTCGCGATCTTGTCCTCGACCGCCTTTAGGGCGGTGGCGACTCCGACAAGGTAGGAACCTTCATGCTCGGCGTAGATCGCTTCCATGACGTTGGGCTGTCCTACCGAGTCAACGTCCACGATAAGGTATTTCTGCTTGGGATACTTGGGAGCCACTTCGATGAGGGCATCGGCCCAGGTAAAGCCCGTTACAATTACCAGGTCGTACTTTTCGTCCGAAGCCTGCATCAGGTTGGGAATGTACATGTCCTGGGTCTGGGCGGTGAGAACGTCGTAGAATTTGCCCCGCTTGCTGGTCTTGGTCCAACTGTCCCCGTAAAAATTCAGTATACCCATCCAGGCCGCCTGGTTGAAGGATCTATCGTCGATGCCCGTGGCGTCGGTGAGCAGCCGCGAGGTTGGTTGCGCGGAAATGCCGGCGACGGTCGCGAAGATCAGTCCGCCGAGGATCATAAGACGTAAAAATCGTTTCATGTATGCCTCCGTATAGATTAAACGCCCAGTGGCGCTTGGGTTTGAGTATATGTCGAGCTTTTGATTCAGTCAACGAAGAGCGGTATTGCGGAACCAGAGGTAAGGCGAAAATTAACGCTTAGGGGCTGGAGGTAGGAAGCCTAAGGTTGAGGCCGGCAAATTCCGGGAAGCTAAATTTCGGCTATCACATGTCCCTGATAGTATTCGTCCCTCAGCTCTTTGACCTGGGGGTCCGCCAGGTAGTCGTCGAAGCTCATGTAGCGGTCGATCACTCCCTTGGGGCAAAGCTCGACGATTCTATTAGCTATGGAGTCGACAAATTCGTGGTCGTGGCTCGAGAAGAGAAGTACGCCGGAAAACTCGATGAGCCCGTCGTTGAGCGCTGTGATAGCCTCAAGGTCGAGGTGGTTGGTGGGCTCGTCCATTATGAGGAAATTCGCGCCCGAGAGCATCATGCGCGAGAGCATGCAGCGAACCCTTTCGCCGCCCGAGAGCACCCGCACGGGCTTTAGCGCCTCGTCGCCCGAAAAGAGCATTCTTCCCAGGAAGGAGCGTATGT